>JAJDNR010000221.1 GCA_022340565.1 Desulfofustis sp. | reverse complement strand
TGGTGACGCCTGTAATGCTGAAGTTTATTGTTAAATCCTGGATATCTGGAGTACCGCATCGTTAAAACTGTAACCGAGAGAGTATCATGCCCGCTATTGACAAAGAGACCTGTAACGGCTGCCGGATCTGCCAGACCTATTGTACGGTCGACGCGATCGAGTTTGACAACAGAAAGTGCTATATCGTGCCGGAATTATGTACCGAATGCTATGTCTGCCTGCGCATGAACGTGTGCCCTGAGAACGCCATTTATGCAGAGGAACTGGTCGGCTTTTATAAACAGTTCCAGCATGTCATCAGCGACCCGGTGGAAAACCACGGGGTGACCGGAGTCACGGGCAGGGGTACCGAGGAGGTCAAAACCAATGATGTGTCCGGCCGGGTCAAGAAAGGCTGGATCGGCCTGTCAATCGACATGGGCCGCCCCGGTCTCGGGGTGTACCTGAGGGATGCGGAGCGAGTGGCTATGGCCTGCGCCGCTGCGGGATTCAAACTGGCCCCCCAGGAAGAATCCCCGCTCGCTGCCCTGATGCCTGACGCCACCACCGGCAAGCTGGAAGACGGCTGCCTCGACTACCGGCTGCTGTCGGTGATCATCGAGGGCCGCTGCCGGGAGGAGCAGGCCAAGGACGTTTTCAGGGCCCTGCTGAAGGTCGAGAAAGAGATCGATACGGTCTTCTCGGTGGGGTTGATCAGCCGGGTTGACGAGAACGGCAACTGCCGTGCCCTCGAATTCCTGGACGAACTGGGGATTGAACGCCCCCATCGCGGCAAGGTCAACCCAGGGCTGGGGAAACCCTTATCCATAGACTGATTTACAGGAGAAACAACATGACGCATTCACTGCACCGCTCAGGCGATATAGAGTCACAAAAAAAGGACTATGTCTGGTTCATGTACCAGACCAAGGGGGTCAACGACGTCAATATCAAACCCAAGGCCCTTGAATTCATCGCTGTTGCCGAGGCCGTGGGCTCGGAGAACTGGGGGGACGTAAAGACCGGCCCGAAACTGCGCTACTCGATCGAGGAGATCAAGGACGGCATCACCGACAAGTCCCGTCTCCGCGGAATCTTTACCAAAAAAGAACAGGTTGTGGACTTCCTCAAGCAGGTCAAGGAGAAGGATCTCGGCATGTCGGTCATCATCTCCGGGGTGCTGTCGGAAGTGATCCCGGCCTGCAAAGAAGCGGGTGTCACGCCGCATTCGATCAACTATTCGCTCGGCGTCTGGGGAAAAAAGGATAAACTTCCCGACGATACCACCCTGGCGGTTACCACCATGTGCGGTCATCACATGATTCCGCCTAAATTTGTCGCCCACGTGATGAGACGGGTGAAAAAGGGTAAAATTACCCCCGAGGAGGGGGCGAAAATGCTCGCCGAATTCTGCTATTGCGGAATCTTCAATCACATCCGATGCGCCGATATTTTCAGGGAGAAATGTGCCGAGGAGCAGCCGGTACAGCGCTGACCAGGGACAGTGGTCCGGTCATTACCGGGTGAACAGAGGGCTCTATAATGAAACTGGGATTCATCGGCTTCGGCGGAGCCGCGTATGGCCTGTCAAAAGGATTGACTGATGCCGGAATGCTCGCTATCTCGTTTTTCGACTCTCAGGCGGCTGAAGGGGATGTCGGGGCGGTCATCGGCAGACGCGCCGCTGAAGTCGGTGCAAAAGGGCTTGACCATCTCGCCGCCCTGATTGACGGGGCGGACATCATCATCTCCTGCGTAACCGGCGCGGCGGCCCTCGAGGTTGCCCGTCAGGCGGCGGAGCTGCTGCAGCCCCGCCATCTCTATGTCGACGTGAATACCGCAGCGCCGCGAGTCATGCAGGAGGTCTTCGCGGCAGTCGAGGAAAGTGGCGCAGGCTTCGCCGATGTGGCCATGCTCGGAGCCATACCCGCCTTTCTGCACAGGGTGCCGTGTCTGGCATCGGGCAACGGTGCAGAACTCTTCAAGTCGCGGCTGGAGCCTTACGGGATGGATATACGTGTCGTCGGTGACGAGCCTGGTCAGGCATCGGCCATAAAGCTGTTTCGCTCGATTTTCATGAAGGGGATTCTTGCCTTGCTACTGGAGATGCTCAGCGCAACCCGGCGCTACCGGGTAGATGCGCTGGTGCTCGAATCGATCGCCACGACCATGGAGAAGTACGACTTTCTGGAGACCGCACGGCTGCAGCTTGCCAAAGGTGTGATCGGCGCTGAACGCATGCATCACGAAATGGAGGCCGTGGTCCAGACCCTGAAGGAAATGGGATCACCTTCGCTGATGTCCGAAGCGACGCGAGAAACCTTGCAATGGTGCAGCACTCTCGGGCTGGACAAACGGTTCGGCTATGAGATGCCCGAAGCAATTGAGGACATTCTTGAGGTTCTCGGTCCCGGGCCACAGCCATGAACAGAAACCTGGCGCTGCTGCTGTGCTTCTTCTTCAGCCATGCGATCTTTCATTTTCTCAGTCACAGCTTCGCAGTCCTGCTGCCCAGCATCCGCGAGACCTTTCAGGTCTCGGCCATTCAAATCGGCGCTCTGATCACGGTTCGGGAACTTGGATCCGGTCTGATTTCACTTCCCGGCGGAATGATCTCCGACTATTTCTCCGACCGCCGGGGGCTCTTTCTTTCGGTCTGCCTGCTCATGTTTGCCCTCGGATGGCTCGTGGTCGGTTCTGCACCGCTGTTTTTGGCGCTTCACGCCGGCATTCTGCTGATTGCCGCTGCCGGCACCCTGTGGCACCTGCCGTCCCTGGTGGAACTTGGGGGCAGATTTCCCCACAGGCGCGGCACGGTTTTTGCCGTTCATGGCGCCGGCGGAAGTCTTGGGGATATCGTCGGGCCGATCGCCACCGGTTTTCTGCTGGCTTTTCTTTCCTGGAGAGAAATCCTGTCATGCTACGCCATTCCACCGCTGGTTATGGCATTATTGACTTTCCTGCTGTTCCGAAGGCTGTCGGAAGAGACGCCGCAGTCTAAGGGAGACCTGCTGCGACCGTCGCGATACGCTCCCAAAGAGCATATCAGGCTCTCACTGGAGCTTTTTAAAACCACCGATATATGGTTGATCAACGTCGTTGCCGGGTTGAGGGCCATGTGTTTTACGGTGATCATCACCTTTCTGCCCATGGTCATGCACGACAGCGGCTTCAGTGCCCAGTCGATCGGCTTTCACTTCGGATTGCTCTGGGTTGTCGGCCTGCTGGCCAGCCCGGTCATGGGGTATCTCTCGGACCGCTGCAGCAGAAAGGTTGTGCTGGTGCCGGCTCTGCTCTATTCGAGCCTGCTCGTTTCGGTGATCGGCCTCTACGGCACGGGACCGATGTTTACGGTGCTGATCATCCTGCTTGGGTTCAGCATCAGGAGCGACTACTCCCTGATCAATGCCGCGATCATCGATATCGTCAAAGGGAAGGCGGAGAACACGATGCTCGGCATCCTGACCTTCAGCCGCAGCATGATGGGGGCGGTTGCCCCGCTGATGGCCGGTTTCCTCTATCAATACTACGGAATGAGGCCGACCTTTGTGTTCGTGGGCGTTCTGTTCCTGGCCGCGGGAATTCTCTTCTCACGGGTTCGTCTGCTGCCGCGAATGCAGGAGACCCCGTGACCGTCTCTGCTGGGAAGGTTGCATCGCCTGGATCAGGTACCGGTAAAGCCGTGGCATGGCTGGGCCTGGGATAATATGGACTTTATCTTTATTGCCAGAGCCTTTCCCAAGACCTCATGCTGATCCGCATCAAGGTGAACGCCATCGACTCGGCTGGTAGTTGTGACCGAACCGGCATCAAAGAAATGGCATCCAAGATCCTCGGCGGTGAGCCTGATTGCCGAGGCCAGGCCGACAGCTTTGGCCTCCGCTCCCGCAAATTTTGGGGCAATGCTGCCTTTGGCTTTTTGAATGCTCGGAGGTGCTATCAGCAGAATCGGAGGGACAGGCATCCCCGGTTCAATCGGTGCCCGGCGAATGGCGGCAACGATGGCGGCCAGTCCCTGGGAGCAATGCCAGACCTTGAAATGATGCACAGACTGAAAATCATTTGTGCCAAGGAAAACGACGACCAGGGACAGCGGAGAGTTTATTTCTATCCTCTGTTCGAGGCCATCTAAACCATTGCGCCCCGGCTTGAAGGGATCGTCCGAGACGGTCAGTCGACCGTTCAGACAATCCTCGATCACCCGGACAGAAATCAGCGATTTCTGAAGCTCACGTTCTACGACGCCGGGCCATCTTTGATGAAACGGAAATCGAGACCGGGTGTCAGGGATGATGCCCCAACTCAAGGAATCGGCATAAACAAGAATGTGCTGCATAGACATATCTCCAGGGTGAGTTTTGTTTCAGTGAACCTTCCGGGAGTTCCGCAATGACGTCACCCTCCCGGCTGACCGGTAGCTGGAAAACCGAGACCTCTTCACCTACTGCTTGATGCCATTCACGTAATTGATCAGAGCTTTGATATTCCTGTCGAGTTGAGATTGGGATTTATCCGCCGAGTAAACGACGCAGACGCCCATCAGACCTGAGAATATCATGTCAACGACGGCTTCGCAGTCTACGCCACTGCGCATTGTCCCTGCAGCCTTCTCCTCATCCAATAAGCGATTCAGCATTTTTTTCAAGTTCATGAACCCCTCATGAACGGCCTTGGCCAGATGGGGGTGCTGATCGCTGAACTCGATGGCAAAATTTACAAAAATACAGCCCCCGGGGAAATTTTCGCTGTCGGTGAGATAGTTGTCCCGATAGTTTTCCAGTATTTTTATTATCTTATCTATCGGTCGAGAGATTTCTTCGAGTCCTTGCAGGTTGCGTATTCGCCAGATTTTTCGAGCCTGATCGAGACATGCAAAAAAGAGGTCCTCTTTATTCTTGAAATGATTATAGAGCCCGCCCTTGGAGGTGCCTACGGCATCAATGATGTCGACCGTTGATGTCGCTTGATACCCTTTCCTGGAAAATTGTCGCAATGCTTCATGGATAATCTTTTCCTTCAGTGACATTTCATTCATGCTCCATGGTAATGGCAAGACAGACCAGTCGGTCTGGTACAGCATACATCACCTCTGCTAAATTCCAAATTGATTTTGCCGTACATGCACGACCAGGTGCGCTTCATTTCGCCCCCGGCATGCCCATCCTTCAGAGCTATTTAATTATATGATATTATATGAAATTTAAATATTTGATCAATGTCTGATAAGCTACTATATTAGCCATTGACTTGTCGTTCTCCATAGGATAGATGATGAGTTCAAAATGACAGACCGACCGGTCTCTCTGTGCTGCCGGCTGTGTGCTGCGGGCGTTCTGTTTGGCGGATTGTATGAAGCTGCTGGCGGCGTTTGGGTGCGATATAAATAACCATCAGAAAGGGTTCGATGTGCATGGGCATGTTTCTGAAAACTATATTTACCTGACATTTTAATGGAGGTACAGATGGAACGGGAAATTGGCTTTGAAATGGCAGCGTCCAATATCAGGTTTGGAAGAGGGGTCACCGCGGAGATCGGTATGGACCTGAAAGATCTCGGTGTTAAAAAGGTAATGTTTGTAACGGATCCCAATATCTCCAAACTGCCGATGAAAGACACCGTCATCCGCTCTATGGATAAGGAAGGGGTCGAATACGTTGTCTATGATCAGACCAGAGTGGAGCCGACGGATTCATCGTTCAAGGATGCGATCAACTTCGCTGTAAGCAACAAGGTCGATTCGTTCGTGGCGCTGGGTGGCGGTTCGGTGATCGACACTGCCAAGGCGGCCAACCTGTACTCGACCTACCCAACTGATGACTTTCTGCTCTATGTCAATGCCCCGATCGGCAAGGGAAAGCCTATTCCCGGGCCGTTAAAGCCGCTGTTCGCGATTCCGACAACGGCGGGAACCGGAAGTGAGACAACGGGGGTGGCGATTTTTGATCTCGAAGAGATGCATGCGAAAACCGGTATAGCATCGCGGGTGTTAAAACCGACGCTTGGTATCGTTGATCCGCTCAATTCCGTCTCGATGCCCCCGATGATCACCGCATCGACCGCATTCGATATTTTGACCCATGCGGTGGAATCATATACGGCAATCGAATACACCAGCCGACCGTATCCTGATCGCCCTATCAACCGTCCTGCCTACCAGGGATCCAACCCGATCAGCGATATGTGGGCGCTGAAGGCGATGGAAATCATGGCAGACAATTTTGCCACCGCCGTTGATGAACCGACCAATATAGAAGCCCGCGGCTGGATGGCGCTGGCGGCTGCATTTGCCGGCGTCGGCTTCGGCAATGCCGGAGTGTCGCTGCCCCACGGCATGTCCTATCCGGTTTCAGGCATGGTCCGGGACTATATCGCTCCGGATTACATCTCCGACCATCCGCTCATTCCCCACGGTATTTCGGTGGTCATCAACGCCCCCGCTGTTTTCCGCTTTACCGGACCGTCGAACCCCAAACGGCATCTGCAGGCTGCGGCCGCGTTAGGCGCCGATATCGATGGCGTGAAGGAAGCCGACGCGGGTGAATTCCTGGCGGATACCATGATTGGCTATTTCAAGCGGTTCAATATTCCAAACGGGCTGAAAGCGGTTGGCTTCACCGAAGCTGACATCCCCAGGCTCGTTGAAGGCACGCTGCCCCAGCACCGTGTAACCAAACTGTCGCCGCGGCCGGCAGGCCCAGAGGAACTGGCCGCTCTGTTTAAAGACGCCATGCAGTACTGGTAGAAAAAGCAGGAGAACAGTATTGAATTGAACCATAATCCCAGACACGCCAACCCGTATGCCCATGTCAAGGCGCCTACCGAGGAGCAGTATCACAGCTGCATAAAATGCGGTCTCTGTGTTCCCGACTGCCCGACGTATCGCGCCACTTTCAAGGAGACCGAATCCCCTCGCGGGAGGGTGATGCTTGCCAGGAAGGTTCTTGAAGGAGAACTCGAACCCTCGAAAAATTTTCAGGACCAGATGAACCGATGCATGGATTGCCTCAGCTGCAATTCCATCTGTCCGGTCGGCATCAGACCTGCGGATCTGGCACTTGATATGAGATATGCCGCCGAACAGGTAAAATCGACCGGCTGGAAAACATTACTGTTCCGGCATACCGTGCAATATCCGGGACGTTTGGAGATCGCCTCACTTCCTTTGAGGCTCTATCAGAACCTGGGGATACGCTGGGTGCTCCACCGTGCCGGGTTGATATCCAGACTTCCAGCCAAGCTTCGGGACCTCGAAAATCAACTGCCGCCAATTCCGGCAAGACCGCTGCGGGTAAGGATTCCCCGGGTCACCAGGGCCGTGGATAAAAAAGAACATACCGTGGCATTTTTTCTCGGCTGCGGCCAGAGCCTGCTGCATGCCGAAAGCAGCAAGGCGACTATAGACATACTGGCCCACAACGGCTGTGAGATCATCACGCCCAGACAAACCAGATGCTGCGGCATGCCGGCGCGAGGCTATGGACGAATGGATGAGGTCCTTGCCATGGCACGCTTTAATATCAACCTCTATGAAACACTCGAGGTCAGCCATATCGTCACCGACTGCGCGACCTGCGGATCGATGCTCAAGGAATACGCCCATTTCTTCAAAGATGACCACGCCTGGGCCGATCGAGCCCGTCGATTTTCGGAGAAGGTTCGGGATGTTTCGGAGTTTCTTTCCGATATCGGCATCAAGAAGCCGCCAGGATCCTTCAAAGCAACGGTAACCTATCACGACCCCTGCCACATGATTCGGGCCCAGAACATCAGGAATCAGCCACGCCAACTGCTGCGCCTGATCGATGGCGTGACCTTCGTGGAAATGAAGGATGCCGGTCAATGCTGCGGGTCCGCCGGTACACAGCTGGTAACGCATTATCAGAATTCATCGGCCATTCTCGAGCGAAAGATAGCCAACCTGGCGGATACGGGGGCTGAAATCGTGGCCAGCGGGTGCCCGGCCTGCCGCATGCAGCTCAGGGCCGGTATCGCCAGAGCAGGGTTGAACGTCGAGGTGATGCATCCCGTAGAATTGCTGGCAAGGGCTTATGAAAATAACCCGAAAGGGGATGAGCGCAATGGATGAAAGACAAATAAAGGAACTTGAAAAGATTGTTGGCAGAGAGCACGTGCTGAGCTCCGCTGAGGATCTTATAAGTTATTCCTTTGACGGTACTTTTACCGAATCCTGCCCGGATGTTGTGGTGCTGCCGTTCAGCACCGAAGAAGTCGCCGCGGTCATGGCCCTGGCAGACCGCTACGAGACCCCGGTGATTCCTCGCGGCATGGCCTCGGGCCTCGCCGGCGGGTCGGTGCCGATCGGCGGAGGCATCGCGCTCAGCCTGACGCGTATGAATCGACTGGTTGAGATCGACCAGGACAATATGACCGCAACAGTCGAAGCGGGCGTGATCACCGCAGATCTGCAGAGAGCGGTAGAGGCTCTCGGCTTGTTCTATCCTCCTGATCCCTCCAGTGTCAAGCAGAGCACCATCGGCGGTAATGTCGCCTGCAATGCCGGAGGTCCCCGCTGCTTGAAATACGGGGTTACCGGAGATTACGTCCAGGGCCTGACCTTTGTCACGGCGGCGGGAGCGGTGATCAAAACCGGCGGCAAGTTCATCAAAAATGTCACGGGATATAACCTGCAGGCCCTGCTGGTCGGATCAGAGGGCACACTGGGAATCATCACCGAGATCATCGTCCGACTCGTAAGCAAACCTCGAATCGTTCGCACCGCCATGGCTGTCTTCAACAAACTCGATGATGCTTCAAGAGCCGTAAACGCAGTACTCCAGAAAGGTATCGTACCGGCCACTCTGGAGATGATGGATGGTACTTCGATGCAATGTATTGAAGAGGCAATGCATCTGGGGCTGCCGGTCGACAAAGAAGCGATGCTGATCATTGAATGCGACGGCAACCATGAGGCCGCAGTCGTACAGGAGATGCAGACTCTGGCGGAAGCCTGCCGCAGCGAAGGAGCTGCAGACGTAACGGTGGCTCAAAGCGAGTCGGAAAGATCCGAACTGTGGAGGGCACGACGCAGCGTGTCACCCAGCCTTGCCCGCAAGGCCCCGAATAAGCTCGGTGAAGATATTTCAGTGCCGAGATCCATGATCCCCGAGGCGGTACGGCGAATTCAGCAGGCGGCTGAGCGGTGCGGCCTGACCATTGCGGTATTCGGCCATGCGGGTGACGGCAATTTACACCCCAATATCCTCTTTGACCGGCGTGATGAAGAGCAGAGGAAACGGGCAGAACAGGCCGCCGATGAGATTTTCAGGATCGCTCTTGATCTTCAGGGAACACTATCCGGTGAGCACGGTATCGGCATAATGAAAAAACCTTACATGGAAGCCGATATTGGTGCGGTTTCCATGGCCTTTCAGAGAGGCATCAGAACCGTCTTTGATCCCAAAGGTCTGCTGAATCCAGGGAAAATTTATTAATTCCCAGGCCCATCACAGCGTTTTGTGCAGGTGGGGGCTTTTCTTGCTGAAAGCGTAAGATTTTCCTCCCGGCACGGCCCATCCCTCTATGCTGCCGGTTCCCATGGCGCCGGTGCCGGATGCATGCTGATCACAGCGCTGCCGAACTGTGCGGGGCCGACCCCGTCGCTCTGCCTGACAGCGGCGGTGATCTGTGCCGCCGTTCTTTGCTTTCGAGAGGAGCAGGGAGAGCAAGTGGAACGCGGAAACGAAATCAAGAAAAGGGTTTAGCTGAACTTGAAAGCCAGTTAGCAGGCTTGAAAGATTGATGGCCGCACTGCAAACGCAGAACAGGCACCCGGAACTGCTTCCTGAGTGCCTGTTGGGTATGGTTTGATCTCAATCGACGCCGCGTGCCTCCCATAATATGAGGCGGTGTCATTGCCACCGCAGCGGTGTTTGCCTCGACCTGAGCTATCGTCGCTTATCTATACACGATATCCGGGAAAAAGGTGATAATGGCGGGGAAGAAAACGCACACCGCAAGGCCGATACACTGCATCAGCAGGAACACCAGTGAGGCCTTGAAGATGGTCGCCATCTGGATGTGTGGAGGAGTGACTCCCCTGATGTAGAACAGCGCATAGCCGAACGGCGGACTCAGAAACGACATCTGCATGTTGATAATGTAGAGGACCCCGAACCACAGCGCCACATCGTCGGCCGCCGGACCGGGAAGACCGAGCAGGCCGTCGAAGGTGAGCGACTTGACGATCGGCACGAAGATCGGCACCGCCAGCAGCAGGATCCCGACCCAGTCGAGAAACATGCCGAGGACAACCAGCAGAACCATCATCAGAAAGAGAATCCCGTAGGAGCCGAGGCCGAGGCCGAGCATCGTGTCGGTGATGAACGCCTGGCCGCCCTGGAGGATATAGAAACCGACGAAGACCGACGCGCCGAACATGATCCACAGGACCATGGTCGCCGCCTTCAGCGTGGTCAGCGAGGCCTCCTTGAGCACCAGCAGGGAGAAACGTTTCTGAATGATGGCGACGATAACCGAGCCGCAGGAGCCGATGCCGGCCGCCTCGACGGGAGTGGCGATGCCGCCGAAGAGCAGTCCCAGCACCAGGAACACGAGGAAAATCGGGGCGATCAACCCTTTCAGCAGCTTCAGTTTTTCGACGAAGCTGATGAGTTCCTCTTTCGACATGGCCGGGCACAGCTTCGGGTTGATGTATGAACGCACGAGAACGTAGGTGACGTACATACCGGACAGCATGATGCCGGGAACAAACGAACCGATGTAGAGTTCGCCGACCGACTGCTGGGCGACAACCGCATAGAGGATGGCGAGAATCGACGGCGGAATCAGGATGCCGAGGGTGCCGCCGGCCATGATCGAGCCGAGCGCTATTTTCTCGTCATAGCCTCTCGACAGCATTGCCGGCAGGGCAAGGATGCCCATGGTTACGACCGCTGCGCCGATGACGCCGACCATTGCCGCGAGAATCGTCGAGGCGACGATCGTCGCCGCCGCCAGGCCGCCGCGCAGGCCGCCCATCCATTTGTAAACGACGGAGAACATCTCTTCGATGATACCGGCCCGCTCGAGCATCGCCGCCATGAAGATAAAGAGCGGGATGGCGGAGAGGTCGGAGTTGGTCATCATCGGGAAGATGCGGCTGGGCAGAATGTTGAGCATCGCCTGGTCGCCGACCGTATAGATGAACACGCAGCCGAGGCCGCCGGTGACAAAAGCCAGCGGCAGGCCGGCCATAAGGAAGACGACGAGGCTGCCGAACATAATCCAGGTGAGCGTGGAGATATCGTACCCGGCGAGCATACCGGCGGTTCTGAACAGAAAATATTCGTCACCGTATGGATCGTAGAACATGATATTGATCATTTCTACCAGAACACAGAACGCCAGGGCCAGCGTGCCGCCATAGACGACGACGGACCAGAACAATCCGCCCGGCTTGCGCTGGGTCTGAATGGCCGTTTTACTGCTGATTGCACTGTCCATTATGAAGCGCTCCTTCCGAGTTGATTGAACCGTTTGATATCCTTGTACAATCTCGAAATAGTGGCAAGCGTTATGGTGATACCGCCGATAAACATCATTGCTTTGACCGGATAGTACTGAATCTGCCAGGTTTCAAGGGTACGCTCCCTCATTGCGATGCTGTCCATCATGAACCGGTATGAGGTGCCGATGAGGGTTAGAAAGAACACAAAGGAAAAGACCGAGGTGAAGATATCGAGGCCGTACTGTCCGCGCTTGGGGAACTTGTTGTAAATAATGTCCACTGCCACATGGGAGCCGTACAGGTACGCATATGCCCCTGCAAGCAGGTACTGCATGCCGAAAAGCAGAAAGGATGATTCGTGCACCCAGATCGTCGGTTTGTTGAATATATAGCGGGCAATAACTTCGAAGGCGTAAAAAAAGACCGCGTTGACGGTCCAGAACGCAACGAATTGACCGGAATACTCTGAAAGCCAATCGAACGCCCGGATAACGATATTGGATTCTACAGACGGCCTGCCGTCGGGATCCGTGGCTTCAGCCGGTTTGGCCGCTTCTGCTTTTGATGCTTTTCTTTTTTCCAGTGCCAGAGACCAGAGAATCATGGCAATGGGCATCGTGGCCAGCCAGCCCCAGTAAAACCAGTGCGGCAGGACAAACCCAAAATCTATCTGTTGTTGGTCCATTGTGGATAGCTCCCTTCCAAAAATCGTGCATGTCCATTGAAAACGGAGGTCAGGAGACCTCCGTTTTCAGATAATGATGTCGGTAATGACAGATACAATCAGAGGGATAGTCCCTTGAGGTCATCCTTGGTGATGTAACCCATCAGGTCGTTGGTCATAAAGTCAAGCTGAAGCTGCAGCACTCTGGCGGCATCGGCATCTTTCCTGCCCCAGTTGAACCAGATCGGAATCGCCGCTTTGCGCCACTTTTCGGCGTCTTCCGCCGGCAAGCGGTTGACCTCCGAACCGGCCTCCTCAAACTTCTTGAGCGCTTCCACGTTACGTTTTTGGATGCCGATGTAATGCTTGTAGGAATAACTGCGAACCTCGTCCTCAACGAGCGCCTGCATCTTCGGATCCAACCGCTTCCAGGCGCCAATGTTGACCGTCAAGTCCATCAGGTCGACCGCCTGGTAAAGCGACATCAGGCCTGGAGGACCAAACAGGATGTATTTGGTGACCTGGGCAAAACCGAGGTCCCAGTTGACGGCCGGGCCGACGTAGTCGGCGGCATCGATGGTTCCTTTTTCCAGGGCAGGAAAAATATCGGAGCCCGGCAGGCTCACCGTCGAGGCGCCGAACGCCTGAAACGCCTCGGCCACCATACCGCCCGGGACCCTCAACTTCAGACCCTGGAAATCAGCCAGTGAGGTTACCGGCTTTTTGGAATGGATGATGTTGGCATCGTGATGGATATGGCCAACATAGAACAAGCCATGTTTGGCGTAGATCTCCCGAGCTATTTCCTTCATGCCCAGCGCGTCAAACATGATGTCCCACTGGGCAGGCTGGTCGGGACCGGCGGGGTAGGAGGAGAGAAATACCGAGGCCGGGATTTTGCCCGCCCAGTAGAGGGTGAAAGGATTCATGCCTTGCAGCACGCCGGTTTTAACTGCCTCGAACAGCGCGTTGTTGTCCGCGGCAACGGATTTCGCCGGGAAGGGGGTAATGTCGAGTTCGCCCCCCGATTTCTCGATGAATCCTTTGCACCAGGCTTCGAACAAGGTGTATCCACTGGTCCCTGCGTCCCAGGTGGATTGTACTTTCCACACCGTGGTCTTGGCTTTTGCGGTCTGGATAAACGGGCCCACCGCAGAGCTGGCGGCGACCGCTGCACCGGCCGCGGCTGCGGTTTTCAGGAATTTGCGGCGGCCGTTGCTTTGGGCTTTCTTTTCTCCTGTAACATCTTTTTTCTGTCCTTGTTCCTGCATAAGTCACTCCTCGTATAAAAGGGTTTGCGATGTCCAGCAGTTGGCCGGCCCTAGGCGGGGGTCCGGCACGCTGCATACGAAACTGCGGACGATGGTTCACCGTTCGAATTCACATGGACGGTGATCGGTACCGGAGATTCTCATCACGGCTGGCGGCAAAGGGGAGTCTGAAAAGCAGCACGAGCCTGAGCCGCAGCGGTGAAAGAAGCTTCAGTAACTGGGTGTTCCAAAAAAAAATCGTGCAAAGATCGACATAATCAGAGATCTGGAGACACATGTAATTCTGGTCAAACCAGAAACCGTGTCTCTTCTATCTTGTTTTTTAACAGATGTCAAATCTTTTTCATGGGCGGATTCATTGGCCGAAACCACTCCCCGACGGAGGCGGGCTCCTGAAATTTTTGCCATCCACTTTGTGGCGTATTATCAATAATCTCTAAACATCAATTGTACCGCTCAAAGCGTCTCCAGAAGGTTCTGAAACCGGGCCAGAAGATGTGATTGTTTATTATCGATAATGTGTACTAAATCGGCTTCTTGCATAGGTCGCCGGTGCGATGCGAAGCCGATCAAAATTGGTATGGTTTCTGCCATAATGATATCAAGTATTCTTAATAATTTGATAATACTTTTATATCTGTAGTCGCTGACGACCATTTGCGGAGGCTAGAATAGCCGATTCATTACCCCTGAGTCGGAGGCCCCCAGCAGGTCAGGTAGCCTGACGAGGAGAGTTTTAAACATGATAATTTTGGGGAGCAGATTAAGGAAATGCCGTTTCAGCAATCGGGCACATTTCGCTTCATGCCGGAAAATTTCCAGGGGCTGGAAAATGACATTGGAATGGCAGATATAAAAACTTTTTGGTACCATTCAAAAGTCCTTGACATTCGCATGGCAACATGACAATCTGCCCCTGGTCTTACCAGTGATGGAACAGGGAGCATGTTCCCGTGAACAGGATTTGCCTGGAGGCGAACCTGGTTGCGGGCTTCTGACGATAATGTGACCAGTTAAGAGGGAGGAATTATGGCAAAGTTTCTGGAATACCAGGGCAAGGAATATTTCAAAAAAGCAGGAATACCTGTCCCTGAAGGCGAAGTCGCCGGCAGCCCGGACGAAGCGGTCGCAGCGGCCAAACGAATCGGCAAGCCGGTGGTGGTCAAGGCCCAGGTTCTGGCCGGCGGGCGCGGCAAGGCTGGCGGCGTGAAGCTTGCGTCGACGCCGGAGGAGGCCGGCAAGGCGGCTTCTGAAATCCTCGGCATGAAGATCAAGGGGCTCACGGTTAAACAGGTCCTGGTTGAGGAACAGCTGCCGATCAAACAGGAATTTTATGCCGGACTCATCATCAATTCGGCTCAGGAGGTGCGCGGTCCGGTTCTGATGTTCAGTCCCGAGGGCGGCATGGATATCGAATCGGTTCCCGCCGACAAGATCGCTACGCTGAATGTCGAT
Organism: Desulfofustis sp.; assembly: GCA_022340565.1. Lineage (GTDB taxonomy): Bacteria > Desulfobacterota > Desulfobulbia > Desulfobulbales > Desulfocapsaceae > JABDQA01. Next base: position 18,932 of record JAJDNR010000221.1, on the reverse strand, counting down.
GTCATCAAGGGAGTGATGCTGCACGACACCCTCGACATGTGCGTGTCGATGGGCGTTGACGGTGCAGTACTGCGGCCGATGGCGACGGTCATCCTGAAGCTCTACAACGCCTTCAGGAAAAACGACTGCCGGGCCCTCGAGATCAACCCGCTGGTTCTCACCGAGGACGGGAATGTGTACGCGGCAGACTGCCGGATGGAAGTGGACGATCAGGCGGTGTTCAGACATCCCGAGTTCGGTATCAAGATCGGCAGGGAATTTCTCAAGGAACCAACCGAACTCGATCTCATGGGATGGTCGTATGAGGCCAGCGATTTCCGCGGTACCAGCTATATTGCCGAAATGGCCTCGCCGGAAGAGACCGCAGCCGGTGGCTATGTGGGATACCACGGCATCGGCGGCGGCGCGGCGATGCTCGGCATGGACGCACTCAACAAGGTCGGCCTCAAGGTCGCCGACTATGCCGATACCAGCGGCAATCCGACTGCTTCGAAAGTCTACCGGACGGTCAAGCTGATCATGTCCCAGCCCAATATCGAAGGCTATTTTCTGGCCGGGTTCATGATGGCCAACCAGGAGCAGTGGCACCACGCTCACGGTCTTGTCAAGGCGCTCCGGGAGGAACTTCCCAAGCGGCCGGGATTTCCGGTCGTGCTGCTGCTCTGCGGAAACAAGGAGAAAGAATCCCAGGAGATTTTGAAGAAAGGATTGGCTGAGTTCAAAGACCGGGTGGAGATTTACGATCGCGAACATGTCTATGATGCCAAGTTTATCGGCGGCAGGGTCAAGGCGCTGGTCGAAAAATACCGTAAAACCAAGGCTGCAGCCTGAGAGGAGATATCGATGGAATTTTCTGAGAGAACCATAAAAGTCATCATAGACGAAGCAAAGTGTGAGGGCTGTGAAACCCACGCCTGCGTCGACGCATGCCGGACGTACAGCAGAGGGATTCTCGTGCTCAAGGACGGCAGACCGGCGGTGGAAGGCGACGCCGAGGAGATCGCCCGCAAGGGTACCGAGTGCCTGGCCTGTGAGTTCGCATGCTGGACCAAGGGCAATTCGGCGATCACCATCGAGGCTCCGGTGGAGGGGCTGGATGCGTACAGAAAAAAATACGGCACAGAATAAGCGGGGGGTATCATGGCTATTTTACTCGATGAAAACACCACGGTTGTGGTTCAGGGCATGACCGGCCGGGAAGGCTCGCTGAGAACCAAATACATGCTTGACTACGGAACCCGGGTGGTGGCCGGGGTCACGCCCGGAAAAGGTGGCACCCAAGTGCACGGAGTTCCGGTATACCACACGGTAAAAGAGGCGATCAGGGCCCAGGGCCGGATCGACGCGTCGGTCACGTTCATTCCGGGACCCGCGCTCAAAGGCGCGGTGTACGAGGCGATCGATGCAGGCGTTAAATTTATCTGTTCGCCGGTCGAGCGCATCCCGGTCCACGATGTCATCGACATGGTCAGCTACGCACGGAAAAACGACGTGCGCCTGCTGGGCCCCGGCAGCCTCGGCATGATCACTCCGGGCAAGGCGGTTATCGGCTGGCTCGGCGGCAGCGTAGACTGGGCGTCGATGCTCTTCGACCCCGGCTCGATCGGTGTGATCTCCCGCAGCGGCGGACAGTCGGGCACCGTTCCGTGGGCGCTGAAAGTGGCCGGTCTGGGCATTTCTACGGCCCTGCATATCGGCACCGAGCCGGTTCTCGGGCTGACCATGGCCGATGTTCTCAAGGAATTCGAACAAGATGAACAGACCAAGGCCGTTGCGGTCTTCGGAGAGATCGGCGGAACCCTGGAAGAGGAGGCCGCCGAGGCGGTCGCCAACGGTCAGTTCACCAAGCCGCTGGTGGTATTCATCGCTGGAGCCTGGGCCCCGGAAGGCATGCGTTTCTCCCACGCCAGCAGCATTGTCGAAAAGGGACGCGGTACCGCCCAGGGCAAGATGAAGGCGTTGACCGAAGCCGGAGCCTATGTGGTTGACAGCCCGGAAGAGATAGCACCGAAGATCAAAGAATTAATCTCTGCATAACCAAGCGTAACCCCAAAAGGAGGAATCATCATGCCTGTAATGAGATCTGTGTTTTATGTACCGAGCAACAACGAAAAAATGGTCAGCAAAGCACCGACCATCGCCGCCGACGTACTGACGCTGGACCTCGAAGACTCCGTACCGCCGGCCGAAAAGGCCAAAGGTCGTGAGATGATCCAGAAATACCTCAAGCAAGATCGGGCCAAACAGGCCGCTCCCTATCTCTATGTGCGCATCAACAACTGGGAAACCGAGATGACCAACGACGACCTCGAGGCCATCGTCCATCCCGGTCTCGACGGCGTGTGCCTGGCCAAATGCGGTGAACCGGCAAACGTCAGGCGTCTGCACTGGAAACTCGAGGAACTCGAGCAGCGCCGCGGCATGAAAGTGGGCAGCGTGGCGATCCAGCTGCTGATCGAAACCGCCAAGGGCTGCATGAATGCGTATCCATGCGCAATCGAAAGCCCCCGTGTCAACTCGCTGATCTTCGGCGCTGTTGACTATACCAAGGACATGCGTGTCGAACTGACCTCGGAAGGCCAGGAGCAACTCTATGCCCGCTACCACACGGCAGTTGCCGCCCGTGCCGCCGGTTGTGTGGCCATCGACTGTCCATTCGTCGCCTTCAAGGATACCGCGGCGTTCGACAAGAGCACCAAGGAAGGGCGCCAGATGGGTTACGAGGGACGCATGCTCATTCACCCGAGCCAGATAGAACCTTCCCATGTGATCTACACGCCCTCTGCGGCGAGCGTTGAATGGGCGGAAGGGGTGAAGAAGGTGTTCGAGGAGGAAGGCATCGCCAAGGGCTCTGCCGCAGTCACCTATCTCGGCAAGATGGTCGATACACCGGTCTACGAAAATGCCCTGCAGATTCTGCGCACCATGGCGGAGATCAAGGCGGCTGAAGCCAAAAACGGCAAATAACAGCGTTACCTGGTGAATGCGGGGGCCTGCGATGCAGGCCCCCGCCGGGTTGAAACGGAGCCATACAATGATACTTGCACAGCTGTCGGTCTATCCGATTGGCGCAGGGGTGAGCCTGGGGCGTTTCGTGAAGAGAGGCGTCAAGATCATAGAAGATTCAGGGTACACCTACCAGGTCGGCGGTATGTCGACCTCCATAGAGGTTCCCGATCTCAAGGAACTTTTCGAACTCATTGGAAAAATACGTCAGGCTCAGTTCGATGAAGGGGCGGAACGGATCATTATCGAGCTGAAAGTCGACGATCGCCGTGACAAGGCGGCGACCTTGAATGGCAAAATAGCATCAGTTACGTCGTAGCCGTCCCACCCGCATCTGTAATTATGCCGCACGGCATGCAGGCTGACATGAAGGCAGAGGTGAAGCGCAGTGGCGAGCTGTTCGACGATTGGCCGGAAACCTATGATCGATGGTTTGCAACACCGATCGGAACGCTCGTCAAGGAATATGAGGAACGCCTCCTCCACGACATGCTCAAGCCCCGCCGACATGACCTCCTTCTGGACGTCGGCTGCGGCACCGGGATCTTCACCGCCGGCGTGCTGGCTGCCGGCTCCCGGGTGGTCGGCATGGATATTTCCCGGCCGATGCTCTCAGTTGCTGCCGGCCGGTTTGGCGGCGGCCGATTCATGCCGCTGACCGGCGACATGCGCAGCCTCCCTTTCTCGGACAACAGTTTCGACAAAGTCTATTCGATGACCGCCATCGAGTTCGTCGAAGACGCACGGAGCGTGGTCGACGAGTTCGAGCGGGTCGTAAAACCCGGCGGCACCATTGTGCTGACCACGCTGAACCGGCTCAGCCCGTGGGCGGAAAGCAGACTTCGGAAGGCCGACAGCGGGCATGAATTGTTCCAATCGATACTATTCAGGACACCGGCAGAGATGCGCGGGCTGGTTCCAGATGATGCCATGGTGAAAACGGCGATACATTTTCTAAAAACCGATGATCCCGTCCGGGCGCGGCGAATCGAGGCCCAGGGGAGCGCCGAAAGGCGTGAGACCGGAGCCTTTCTGGCCGTGTGCTGGATGAAACGATAACAGACGGAAATCGACCAGCAGACCATTATCTATGATCCCGAGGAGAAAGACATGATTACAGACAGTTTCGTAAAGACCATGGAGGATATCGTCGGCAAGGAATATGTGCGCAGCTCCGAAGCCGACATGGAGTTGTACTCCTACGACGCCTCATTGATTGGTGGAAAGCCCGGTCTTGTTGTGTTTCCGGGAACGACCGAAGAGGTTTCCAAGGTCATGAGAGAGGCCTATAAGGCGGGAATTCCCAACGTCGGCCGAGGCTTTGCAACCAACCTGTCGGGAGGGACGATCATCCGTTTTCAGGGGCTGGTGGTGGTGCTGTCACGCTTCAACCAGATCCTTGAGATCCACCCGGAAAGCAAGTACGCGGTCGTCCAGACCGGGGTCACCAACCTCGAGATTCAGGAAGCGGTGTCACCGCTGGGAATGTTCTATGCTCCCGATCCCGCCAGTCAGAAGGTGTCGACCATCGGCGGTAACATCGGTGAGAACTCCGGCGGTCCGCGCTGCCTGAAATACGGGGTGACGTCCAACCATATTCTGGGCTTGAAGATGGTGCTGGCGGACGGCGAGATCGTCGACATCGGCGGTCCTTCCCTCGACCCCCCCGGCTATGATATCCGCGGTCTGATGATCGGCAGCGAGGGGTGTCTCGGGGTCGCCACGGAGATCACCGTCAGGATCGTGCCGAAGACCGAATCGGTGATCACCATGCTGGCCATCTACGACGACGTATCATCCGCGGCCAGCACCGTGGCTGCGATCATGAAAGCCGGCATCGTGCCGCTGACACTGGAGATGATGGACAATATGATCATCCAGGCGGTGGAGAAGGGCGGCTCCTGCGGCTACCCGATCGATGCGGCGGCGGTGCTGATCATCGAAGTCGAAGGGATCACCACCGGTCTGAAGGAGCAGGCCGAGCAGGTCAACAGGATCTGCATGGAGACCGGCTGCCGGGAGGTGCGCACCGCCAAGACCCAGGCCGAGCGCGAACTGCTCTGGAAAGGCCGGAAGGGTGCATTCGGGGCGATCTGCAACCTGTCCCCCAACTACCTGGTCAACGACGGCTGCGTATTGCGCAGCGACCTGCCAGTGGTCCTCGATCGTGTGAAGGAGATCTCCGAGAAGTACGGATGCCCGGTGGCCAACGTATTCCACGCCGGTGACGGTAACCTCCACCCGCTGCTGATGTTCGACTCCCGAAATGCAGCGGAGGTCGATCAGGTTCACAAAGCCGGCTGGGATATCATGAAGATCTGCGCTGAATTCGGCGGCACCATCTCCGGGGAGCACGGCATCGGCGAAGAAAAACGCGACGCCATGACGATGGTGTTCTCCGGCCACGATCTGAATACCCAGCGCAGGGTGAAAAAGGCTCTTGACCCGAAAGATCTGCTGAACCCGCAGAAAGTGATCCCGCTGGTGCCGGAAGGCTCTGACCAGTTGCCCGATACCAAGCCGACGGTGCTGAAACGGCTCGGCGGAGAGACTGCCTCCGGGGTCGGCGAGGCCATGGCCGCGATCCGCAAGGCGGCCGGTGAAAAGAAAGCGGTCAGAATTGCCGGCAAAGGGACCTTCAACGGTTTCGGCAATGCACTGAAACAGGAGGTCGTGGTGTTGGACAGCCTGAACATGACCGATTTCATCGAATACGACAAGGACAACCAGTTCATTACCGTCGGTTCGGGTGTAACGCTCGAGGCGCTGCAGGCAAAACTTGGCGGGGAGAATCAATGGCTGCCGATCAGACCTCCGTTCTGCGACGGCGCCACGACCATCGGCGCGGTCGTGGCGATGGCGACGGTCGGCCCGGAGCGGCTCGCTTACGGAGCGCCCCGGGATCTGCTGCTCGGCCTGCAGTACATCGATGCCTCAGGGAGCATGGTCTCCACCGGCGGCAGGGTAGTAAAGAACGTCGCCGGCTTCGATATGACCAGGCTGCTGACCGGCTCGCTCGGAACTCTCGGGTTCATCACCGAGTCGACCTGGAAGACCGCCACCCGGCCTGAAATCTGCAAGAAAATTTCCGCCTCGGGAAGTTTCGCCAACTGCTTCGAGGCCGGCCTGAATATCGTCAAATCGCATCTGCAGGCGGCGCTGGTCACGATCACCCCCGGAGAAGGCGGGCAGGCGACGCTGAGCGCAGGATTCGAAGGACTGGAAATGGTGGTCGATTCGCAGGTGGAGCGCTGCAGCGAGGTGATGAAGTCTGCTGCGCTGTCGGTCGATGGTGCCGAGCAATACCCGCTGCTGGAAGGGTATCTCGGGTCCGCGTTCGCGGCTCTGTGGGCGGTCCCCTTTACGCTGCAGGCCGACGTGGTGATCAGCCAGGGCGCCGACTTTGTGTCCCGGCTGTCGCCGATCGCCAGACCTGCTGAGCTGCTGCTCGATGCGGCCCACGGCAGGGTATACGCAGGGTTCGATGCGCTGACCGGTGAACAATGGCAGAAGATCGATGCGCTGGCGGCATCGTGCAAGGGGCACTGCAGGCTGCTCAAGGCTCCCGAATCGTTCGCCGGCGAACATGACCTGTTCGGGGCATCGCGGCCGGAGTGGCGGCTCAGTCATCTGGTAAAACAGGCCCTCGATCCTCACAAGGTATTTGCTCCCGGGGCTCTTCCGGGCAGGATCTGAGCGAGGAAACCGGCATTGAAAAGGAAAGATCACTGAAATTGACAGCGAGGAAATAAACCATGACTGTGTCAGCCAATTATGATGCTATTGCGAAGTGTAATAAATGCGGTTTCTGTCACGTCGCCTGCCCGATCTTCAGGGCCACAGGACACGAATCGGGAGTTGCCCGGGGGCGGCTGGCGATGCTCAGAGGGCTTATCGAAGGGCGGGTTGAGTGGAATCACGAACTGGAAGATCCGCTGTTCACCTGCCTTGGCTGCGGGGCCTGCACGACCAACTGCTTCGGCGCGGTGCCGACGGCCGACCTGGTCCTCAACGCCCGCTCGGAGTATTTCGAAAGAGTCGGCAAGAAGCCGGCCCACCGGCTGTTGTTCGAGCACCTCCTGCCCTATCCGAAGCGGCTTCACCTGGCTGCACGGGCTGCGGCGCTGGGGAAAAATTCCGGCGCCTCGAAAGTTGCCAAGGCGATGGGGCTGCTGCGTATTTTCGGCAGGGATCTGCCCAAGGCCGAGGGCATCGTTGAGAAACTGCCGACCACCTCATTTCGCGGCACGACCAGGCCGGAAACTTACGCAGGCCAGGGTAAAGACCTCAACATAGGCTATTTCGTCGGCTGTGGTGTCGATGTAATCCAGGTAGATGCCGGCGCCGCGACATTCAACTCCCTGAAACGGATCGGCAAGTCGGTAACGGTCCTGAACAACTGCTGCTGCGGGTTGCCCCCGTGGAGCTACGGTGATATCGAGAACACCAAGGTGCTCGCCGAGAAAAATCTCAAGGTCTTTGCCGAAGCCGATGTCGACGTGATCGTCACTGACTGTTCGAGCTGTGCATCGTTTCTCAAGGAGTATAGGAAAGTCTTTGCCGGCGAACCCCAGAAACTGGAGCTGGTCGAGGAGACCCGTAAAAAGCTCAGGGACGTGGTCGAGTTCCTCTATACCGCCGAGTTCGGAGCCTCCGGGGACAAGGAAGCAGCGGTCGTCGACAGCTATCACGACGCCCATGGTTCAGGCAGCGCTGCAGTACAGGCGGTAATGAAGAACAGCGGCAAAACGGTGGTTACCTACCACGATCCGTGCCATGCGGTGCGCGGGCAGGGCATCAAATCGGAAAGCCGCGAGCTGCTCAAGTCGATACCCAACGTGGAATTCAGGGAAATGGCCGAGGCTGACTGGTGCTGCGGCGGAGCAGGGTCCTATGCGCTGACCCACTACGATCTTTCCCAGAAAGTTCTCGACCGTAAAATCGGCAATCTCAAAAAAACCGAAGCGGACATTCTCGTGACCAGCTGCCCCGCCTGTATGATCCAACTCGCCTGGGGAATCAGAAAGCATGGCTTGAACACGAAGATTTTCCATATCTCGGAGATGACGGCATATAAGGAGGGACTTACCGCCTGAGCACCTGGTCCTGCAGACCTGGCAGGACGCTTCTTCAGGTTCGCTGATGGTATCGATAAATATTTATCGTGAATTTCGCCGCAGATGAACTTGCTGAAAGTGCCATTATCTAATAGGTTGGTTGGCACATGGTCTGTCCAGTGCACCTTGATTGCGGCTGGCGTGTATAAAATCGTGTTGAATCAGCTTGATACGCTGTGACCACGGGGGCAAACAGGGGCCGGCACGGAATGCTTTCCGGCACCGAACCGAGCATAAATGATTCGTTTTTCCGCGGGTGACATGGTAGGGTGTCGCACTGGACAGGTGATGGATGTCGGGACGATGCCGCGGACATGGAGGTTCCCTTGCCGGTGAACCGATCTGTCTGCGTTTTTTTGTTTGAACGAGGTAAGTGCATGCCCGGGATACCGTCTGCCCGGATGCGCTGTCGCCGCCTGCCCTGTGCCTTTGTTTCAGGTTTGGAAGGTGAACGAATACAACCACTTTACGTTGAGGAGAATTCATGAACGGTAAAATGCAAACGATTGATGGTAATACCGCTGCCTGTCATGTGGCCTATGGCATGAGCGAGGTTGCAACCATTTATCCGATCACTCCATCGAGCCCGCTGGGAGAGATTGCCGACTCCTGGGCAGTGCAGGGAAGAAAGAATATATTTGGCGAGACCCTGAATGTAAAGCAGATGCAGTCTGAGGCAGGAGCTGCGGGTGCGGTGCACGGCTCGCTGGTCGGCGGAGCGGTCACCTGTACCTTTACCGCTTCTCAGGGACTGCTGCTCAAGATACCGAACATGTACAAGATCGCCGGTGAACTGCTGCCCTCGGTATTCCATGTGACGGCCCGTTCACTGTCCGCCCATGCGCTGTCGATCTTCGGCGATCAGGCCGACGTCATGGCTACCCGCCAGACCGGTTTCGCGATGCTTGTGTCAAGCTCCGTACAGGAGGTCATGGATATCTCGCTGGTCGCTCATCTTGCGACCATCGAGGCATCAGTGCCGTTCCTCCATTTCTATGATGGATTCAGAACCTCGCACGAAATTCAGAAGATAGAGGTCATCGATTACGCTGACATGGCCAAGCTGTTCAATTGGGATGCCTACTGGGCATTCAAGAAACGGGCAATCAACCCGGAACGTCCGGATACCAGAGGAACGGCCCAGAACCCGGATATCTATTTTCAGAGTCGCGAAGCGTCGAACAAATACTATTTGGCCACACCGGCGATCGTCGCCAAGTATATGAAACAGGTGTCGGAGCTGACCGGGAGGACCTACAACCTGTTCGATTATGTGGGTGATCCCCAGGCCGACCGGGTCATCGTCGCGATGGGATCCGGTTGCGAGGCGATCGAGGAGACCGTCAACGCGATGAACGGGAGGGGAGCGAAGGTGGGTCTGGTCAAGGTACGCCTTTACCGCCCGTTTGATACCGACGCATTCATGGCCGCCGTACCCGCCTCAGCGAAGACCGTTACCATCCTCGACAGAACCAAGGAACCCGGCTCCGTGGGCGAGCCGCTCTACACCGATATCTGCGCCGCTTATATCGACAAGGGTATTGCCCCGCCGAGAATCCTCGGGGGACGCTACGGCCTCAGCTCCAAGGAGTTCAACCCGAGCATGGTGAAGGCGGTTTACGACAATATGGCTGCGGAAGCTCCCAGAAATCACTTCACGGTCGGTATCAACGACGATGTAACGCATCTGTCGCTGCCCGTCACAGAGGTTTTCAAGGCGGAGCCGGAAGGCAATATCCGGGCCAAATTCTGGGGACTCGGCTCCGACGGAACCGTCGGCGCCAACCAGAGCGCCATCAAGATCATCGGTGACAACACCGAGAAGTACGCTCAAGGCTACTTTGCCTACGACTCGAAAAAATCGGGCGGTATCACCATTTCCCATCTGCGTTTCGGCGATGTCCCGATCAAGTCCACCTATCTGATCAACGAGGCTGATTTCGTGGCCTGCCACAACCCGACCTACGTAAACATCTATGACGTGCTCGAGGGAATCAGGGAGGGGGGAACCTTCCTGCTGAACTGCCCGTGGTCGGTCGAGGAGATGGAGCAGCAGATCCCCGGCGACCTGCGCAAGACAATTCACGACAAGAAGCTCAAATTCTATACCGTCGATGCGATCAAGCTGGCCCAGGACGTGGGTCTGGGAGGCAGGATCAACATGATCATGCAGACCTGTTTCTTCAAACTCGCAAACGTTCTGCCCATTGAAGAAGCGATCGCCCTGCTCAAAAAGGACATCCAGAAAACCTTCGGCAAGAAGGGCGAGCATATCGTGGCGATGAATATCAGCGCGGTCGACAATACCCTCGACAAGCTGATCGAAGTCGAAGTCCCCGCGTCGTGGGGGCAGGCTTCGGGCGGTCTGCCAAGGCTGCCGGAAGCCACCGAATACGTCGACAAGATCATGCGGCCGGTGCAGGCGCTCAAAGGCGACGAGCTGCCGGTCAGCGTATTCCCGCCGGACGGTGTCTTTCCCACCGCCACCGCCAAATACGAGAAGCGCGGGGTCGCGGTCAATGTCCCGGAATGGCTGCCCGGCGAGTGTATCCAGTGCAACCAGTGTTCGTTCGTCTGCCCCCATGCGGCGATCCTTCCGGTCCTGGCGACCGACGACGAACTCACGGGTGCTCCCGATACGTTCGAGACCATTCCCGCCGTCGGCAAGACGGTAAAGGGATACCGGTTCAGGATCCAGGTCAACGCGCTCGACTGCCAGGGCTGCGGCAACTGCGTGGACATCTGCCCGGCCAAGAACAAGGCGCTGGTCATGAAGCCGATTGAAACCCAGACCGCCAGGGAGGTGCCGAATTTCGACTTTTCCATGACGGTGCCTTATAAAGGCGGTGTGATGAGCCGCGAATCGGTCAAAGGCAGCCAGTTCTACCAGCCGCTGCTCGAATTTTCCGGGGCCTGCGCCGGCTGCGGTGAGACCCCGTATGTGAAAGTGCTCACCCAGCTGTTCGGCGAACGCATGACCATTGCCAACGCCACCGGCTGTTCCTCCATCTGGGGCGGCTCGGCGCCCTCTTCGCCTTACTGCGTCAATGCCGACGGTCACGGACCCGGATGGGCAAGCTCGCTGTTCGAGGATGCCGCCGAGTATGGCTACGGAATGGCCCTGGCCTACAACACCAGGCGCAAGGCGCTGGCCGGCAAGGTCGAGAAAGCCATCGAGTCGGACATCCCGGCAGACCTCAAGGAAGCGTTTACGGCCTGGCTCGGTGCGATGAACGATGCAGCCCGGTCAAAAGAGACCGGCGACAGGCTCAAGCAGCTTCTCAAAGATGTCTCAGGAAGCGACCTGCTGGCTGAAATCGCCAGACAGACCGAGCTGTTCACCAAAAAGTCGCACTGGATCATCGGCGGCGACGGCTGGGCCTACGATATCGGGTACAGCGGCCTCGACCACGTGATGGCCCAGAGCGAGGACATCAACATCCTGGTCATGGACACCGAAGTCTATTCCAACACCGGCGGACAGTCCTCAAAAGCGACCCAGACCGGTGCCGTAGCGAAGTATTCCGCATCCGGTAAAAAGATCTCCAAAAAGGATCTGGCCCGTATGATCATTACTTACGGCCATGCCTACGTAGCTTCCGTATCGATGGGCGCAAGCAAGCAGCAGCTGATGAACGCCTTTCTGGAGGCGGAGCGGCATCCGGGACCGTCGCTGGTGGTCTGCTATGCACCGTGCATCGCCCATGGACTCAGGGCCGGTATGGGCAAAACCCAGAATGAAGCCAAGCTGGCCGTCGAGTGCGGTTACTGGCCGATGTTCAGATATAATCCGGCACTGATCGACCAGGGTAAGAATCCGTTTATCCTCGATTACAAGGAGCCCAATGGAAAACTCCAGGAATTCCTGTCCAACGAGGTCCGCTTCGCGGCCCTCGAACGGAGCCATCCGGAAGAGTCGAAACGGCTGCGGGCGAAGATCGAAGAAGAGGTCAACAACCGCTACAAGCTGTTGAAAGGCATGGCGGATCACGGTACAGGAGTGTAAGCCGGATATCAAACCAGGGACAGGGGGGATCCCCCTGTCCCGTTCAGCAGTGCAGGCCACTATGGAAGACAACGTATTCCGAGCGATTGAACAGAGGAAGGTCTCAGCACAGATCGTCGATCAGGTAAAAAGCCTGATCGCCAACGGCAGGCTGAAACCCGGCGATGCACTTCCCCCTGAACGAGAACTCATGAAAGTATTCAATGTCAGCCGACCGACCCTGCGCGAGGCATTGAACACACTGTCTACCATGGGATTCGTGCAGATGGCGCAGCGGCGCCGGACCCGGGTCAAATCGCTGGTTCCGAGTAATATCACCGAACCGCTGCATCACCTCCTGAAGGAGGATATGAAGGTCTCGCTCGAGTTGATCGAGTCACGTTCGATCATCGAAACCGGCAATGTCAGGCTGGCCGCCAAAAGGGCCACTCAGGACGATATCGAGCGGTTGGAGAAATGTCTGGAGAAGATGGGTCAGAAGCTCAGGGACAACAAGTCGTTTACCGATGAGGATGCGGCCTTCCACCTGGCCATCGCCGAAGCGACCCACAACAAGATCCAGACCCATCTGATGTTTTCGATCTATGATCTTCTGAAGGAGAAGGTCGGGCTCTGTTACTTCAACGATGAAACCGATTACATGTACCAGCAACATTGCGACATCGTCGAGGCGATCAAGGCCAGAGATGAACGGCGCGCCCAGAATCGCATGGAGGCCCATCTCTCCTATGTCGAATCGCTGCTGAACCGCCTGATCAACGGGGAACCGGAGGGCGTCAAGGACTGAGCCGGTACCCCCCTTTCCGCTATTCTATACGTTCAATCTCCTCTTCGATGTCGATGCCGATGCCGGCAGTCAGGCCGGGTTCAGCCTTGCCCACATAGTTCCAGTGCCAGGATTCCCAGGAAATGTTGTATCGATTGTGACGGGAAAAGGTCTCTTCGAACCCGAATTCACCGGCATGCTCCTGCAGCCATCGGTACTGTTCAGATTCGGCGAATTCCCAATTGCTCGGATAGAAATCGATCGCCGTGCCGAGCATGTGCTGAGAATATCCGGGAGGGGCAACGTAGCGGACGATATCCTCGTAACGATAGCCTTCTTTCATCCGCTTCTTGAAAATACGGGCCTGGTAATGTACGGAGCGATAGGCCGACTCCGCAAGCAGTTCGACGCCGTCTTGGTGGGCCCGTGCAGCCATTTCCACAAACGGTTCCAACGCTTCTGCAAGAATGTAGATCTCGCTTCCGTCATACGCGTATTCCGGGGGGATCGGCCTGAGCTCGTCGAGGTTCCGGGTGGTTGGAAACAGTCGGTTCCCGGCCCACGGCTCGGGCACCTCGTAGCGCTGATTGTCGATCATGATGGTTTCCACCACGTTATCGAATTTGACCGGCAGGGCTGCTCTTGCGATATGAACCGGCTGCTCCTCGGGAGAGGCTGCAGCCATGGAAATGATCGAGGCTGATGCAGCGAGCATGAGGGTGAGCGTGACGTGCTTCATGAACCTGTTTTTCTTCCGTGTGGTTCCGCCGGTTCACGATCAGCGGGTTGGCCGATGCTCCGGACGGTGTGTATCGGCTGCTAGTAATAACAGACATCGGTCACGGGGGCAAGAGCAGGCTGGAAATCGGAATAATACCAGGGGATTTCGCTTCGATCACGCGGACCTCAGGTCGCCTGCATTTTTTAGAGGAGATCGCGGACCTGTTCTGTTATACTGGTCGGGCAGCCCCCTAAGAATAGAAAATTAATATAATAATTACAGCATGTTGAGATATTTATTAAGGTTTTTTTCAACGTTTTTTGTGATTTTTTTCATTCCGGCCCTGCTCTGTTCCGAATCCATCCAATACGATATTGCCTACATCTGGGATGACGATCTCGATAACGTCCTTGATTACCAGAGCCAACTTGAAGAAATTCTGGGGTCCGAGGAGGCAGCGCACCTGCGGATCGTCGGCCGTAAACAGGGGGGATTCGGCGTCGTCTACGATCACAACGGCACCGCCCTGAGCTCGGCTCAGTTGATGATCAAGCACAGCCAGCTGCTGCTTGAAAACGGTTTGTCGGAATGTTTCGCGGTGGAGGACAGCGGCTACTTCGAATTGTACAACGTCAGTTACGGACTGGGACCCAATCTCGAAGACATGAAGAAGCGCTATGCCAAGGTCTACAGCTATCTCGGCAACGAGGTCGGAAAGAACCTGTTTATCGAGCAGACCGACCGCAATAACTACACCTTGATCTACCGGCGCCGGGGCGATCGCTCGTCGACTTACGCGGTGGCCAAAAAACATGCCAAGCTGCTGAAACGAAGAAAGATCTCCACCACCATCATCGCCGAACGCAATCGTCCGGAGGTCTTCGGAGAGTCGAGTTACCTCAACGATCAGGAGCAGCCGGAGCAGCCGGCTGAAACCACCGTGATCGAGGGGCCCGGAGGGGAGCCCGAGGTGCAGACGGTGGTACGCGATGTCGCCAAAGTAAGGCCCGAGCCTGCAGAGCAGCCGACTGAGCAGCGTCCGGCGCTGGAGATCCTGCCCGCATCGGGGACTTTTGAATCATCGATCGAGCTGTTCATCAAGGAACTCCGCCGTCAGGGGAAGCTTGACAGCGACGAGAAGACCGGCTGGATGGTCTACGACCTCACCAGGGGAAAGAGCATCGTCGATATCAATGCAGATCAGGTGTTTCAGGCAGCGAGCATGATCAAGCCATTCGTTGCCCTGGCCTTCTTCCACAAGGTAAAGGACGGACAGCTGAAGTACGGGCCGCAAAGCCGGCGCAATATGGAGCTGATGATCCAGCGCTCCAACAACTCGGCCACCAACTGGGTGATGCGGATGGCGGGCGGCCCTGCCGAATGCGATCGGATTCTGCGGACCCATTACGGTTCAATCTTCAAGAATACGTCGATCATCGAATATATTCCGGCAGGTGGCAGGACCTACAAGAACAGCGCCCTGCCCTCTGATTACATCCGGTTTCTGCAAGCCCTGTGGGCGGATCAACTCCCCTATGGCAAAGAGATCCGGAGGCTCATGTCGCTGCCCGGGCGTGACCGGCTCTACAACGGCACCCCGATTCCGCAGGGGACACTGGTCTACAATAAAACCGGTTCCACCGCACACCTCTGCGGCGACATGGGAATTCTGGTCCCCAAAGACCGGCAGGGCAACCGCTACCCCTATGCCCTGGTCGGCATCATCGAGCGCGAATCCCGGGCGAGCAACTACGGGAACTGGATGCTGACCCGCGGCAATGTGATTCGCCAGGTATCGACGCTGGTGTACAAGGAGATGAAGAAGCGCTATCAATTGATGTAACAGGAGTGCACTTCGTTTCCGGTTTCATTCCGGAAATTCCTGAACCTGCAGGTGCCTCCGTACGGAGCCGATGATCGTTCACAAACTTTACCGCTGGTCGCTCGACAGGGTCAATGGCCGGTTTATCTCCGGCTGGTGCTTTCACCGGCTCCACAAGACCCGGCCGGTGTCGATCGCTGCGGCGGCCGACACGACGCTTCTCGGTGAATTCACGAACAACCGGTATCGACCGGATCTGGTCACACTGAACCTGCATCCCGACGGGGTCTGCGGGTTTGATTTCAGCTTCCCCGATAGCTTCGATCCGGCAGATTTCGACCGGTTATATCTCTATTTCGATTCATCAAAAACGCCGGTTGCGGCAATCGACTGCGGGAACATCGACATGCTGCGGCCGCACCATCGCAGCCCCGTCTGTTTCATGCACATCCCCAAAACCGCCGGAACCTCGTTCAACGCATTCGCTCGGTGCTGTTATGCGGGAAGCCGCTTTCAAACCCATATCGAGCGGATAGACCGCGATCAGCGCGCTGCAGTTGCCGCCGGCGCGGATTTTATCGCGGGCCATCTGCCGCTCTACGAGATGGAGCAGCTGGGGATTTCTTCCTGTGCATACTATTCGATCATCCGCGAACCGTTCTCGCAACTTCATTCGCATCTGAACTACGTTCGGGGGGTGAGGCCTGGAGCCGGTGTCGAGGCCCATTATGCTTACCGCCACAATGAAACGGTAAAGCGGCTGTCCGATAAACTCAACGATATCGATTTCTCCGAGCCTGACGAGATCCGGGCGTTCGTGGAGGGGCTGGCCGACTTCGAACTCGATTTCTTCGACAATATCCAGACCCGCTACTTCCTCGACTATCGGCCCGGCCGGGTAAAACCCGACGATCTCGACAAAGCCGTTACAAATCTCAAAAGGTTTCGCTCCATCGGGCTGACCGAGGCCTACGATGCATTCAGGGATCGATTCTGCGAAGATCTGGGACTGGATCCCCAGTCCCAGGATCTGCGATCAAACAGATCCGCATCCTACCGCTTGTTCGATCTGGGCCGCCCTGCGGTGCGGGAAGTCCTGCGGCCGCTGGTGGTTCACGACCTGGATCTGTATGCATATGTGTCGGAGCAGTTCTGGCAGAAAACTGCGCACCTTGACCGAAGCTGAGCACAAATGTCTTTACAAATCACTTCTTCGGCACATAGTTTTTGGAGGATAAACGACAGATATTCTAGGGAAAAATAACCTCTCAATGTTCACAAAGGAGATTACCATGAGCGAGAATCCCGGCTATGCATTGTCGATTACCGAAGAAGAATCGCTGGTACTCGAGGCCATCGCCCAGTCCGTCGTTCCGTACAGCCAGCGGGCCCAGGCGCTGCTCGCTGTCGATGCCGGTTCCACCATCGATCAGGCGGCCGGGGTCGCCGGCCTCAGCACCGCCCAGGTCCGGTACTGGATTACCAGGTTTCGAAACACCCGTCTGCAGGTGTTTCCCGAAGAGCTGCTGGGAGATATCCGCTCGCTTGTCAGAGAGCGGACCGGGCAGGGCCAGGCGCAGAAGAAGACGGTGAAGACGGTAGCCGAGGAGAAGGCCCGGAACAAAAAAGAAAAAGCAGGTTCCGTCAAGAAGGACGGGAAGAAACCCAAATCCGGCCGTAAGAACAAAGACTCCAAAGACAAAGCACTCAAGAAAACGAAAGCTAGGAAAGAAGCAAAGGCCAAGAAAAAAGCAAAGGCCAAGAAAAAAGAACAGGGCAAGAAAGATAAATCGGCAAAAACCAGGAAAGACAAAAAGAAAAAGCGTGGCGGGAAGAAAAAAGGCAAGAGCAAGAACGCGTAGAGCCAATTCCTTCACCGTGTCGGGGAACTCCGATGGAAATAACCAAACTCATACCTGAAAAACGGTGTGGCCTTGTCGTCGTGCTGACCGGCAACGGCAAAGGCAAGACAACCAGCGCGATGGGCATGGTGCTGCGGGCCGCCGGCCATGGTATGCGGGCATGCGTCATCCAGTTCATGAAGGGCGACATCTATTCAGGCGAGTGGGATGGTGTCAAGCTGCTCGGCGGCCTCGTCGAACTCCATGCGACCGGCAAGGGCTTCTGCGGCATCCAGGGCAACCCCTACCCCCATTCGGAACATCGTAAAAACGCCCAGGATGCGCTCCAACTGGTCGATCAGAAGATGTCCTCAGGAGCCTACGATCTGATCGTGCTCGATGAAATCAACAACGCACTGCAGCTCAAACTGGTGGATCTTGAACAGGTCATCGCCATTCTCGATAACAAGCCGGAGCTGCTGCACCTGGTCATGACCGGCCGCGACGCCCATCCGGAGGTGATAGAACGGGCCGATACGGCCAGCCGCGTCGAAGAGATCAAGCATGCCTACCGCAAGGACATCGAGCCCCAGCCGGGAGTCGATTACTGACCCTTTCTACGCAGAGCGACATAAGTTCAGGGCGCCCACTCGGGCAAGGCGCGAGCGAGGAGCCGGCGAAGCTGCCTGGTAGCGCTGTGAGCAGGCACCGCAGCGAGCAACGCAGGGCGATGGGATGGAATGGACTCCGCGCTATGCATACAGGCTCTGTACTGTCTGCCGACGCTGGCTGATAAAGACCCCGGCCAGCACCAGCAGGGTCGCGAAATACTGCTCGGCGGTGAAACGCTCGCCGAGCACGACAAACCCCAAGACCACGGTGAATACCGGAATCAGGTTCACGAAGGCCGAGGCCTGGCTGGCGGATATCTTGCTGACCCCGTAATTATACGAAAGATAGGCTCCCAGGGTCACGAAACCGCCGAGATACACCACCGCAAGCGCGGGAATGGGATAAAACTCGCGGGGGATGTCGATGCCCGGATGAAGCAGGAACAGCGAGAAAAAGATCGCACCCACCCAGGATTGCACGGCGGTCAGAAAAATCGCTGAGTAGCGTGCGCTGAGGCGTTTCAGCGACAGCGTATAGCCGGTCGCCGCGACCATCGCGAGAAACTCCAAAAAATTTCCCAGCAGCGGATCCGGCGCGGAGCTCGACCCATTTCCCGCCAGGCTCAGCCAGCATGCCCCCGAGATGGCGACCGCGAAGCCGAACAGGGTTTTCAGCGATACCCGTTCCTTCAGAAAAACGGCCGCGCCGAGGGCCACCAGGAGCGGCAGCATGGCCGTTATCAGGCCAGCCTGGGAAGCCGACGTGAGCTGCAGGGCCTTGGCCTCGAACATGAAATAGATGCACGGCTCGCAGACGGCCATGAAGAGCAGGTACTTGAAGTCCTCTTTTCTGAAGGGAATGTGGCGGAGCTGTTTGTGAAAGAAAAGAAAGCAGATGCTGCCGACGACCATGCGGCCGAGGATGACAATCATCGGCTGGTAGCCTTGGAAGGCGATTTTCAGGGCGATAAATGAACTGGACCACAGCAGCATCGCCATCATCAGGCTCAGCGTTGGAAGCCAGGGACTGCTTATTTTCAAG
>JAJDNR010000127.1 GCA_022340565.1 Desulfofustis sp. | reverse complement strand
AAGAAAAATATTGTAATATTATAAATATTATGATATTAAATCCGGAACTTCCCACCATCGAGGAACCCATGTTCGAACCAGCACGGCAGAACAAGACTACCGACATCATTATCGAAAAGATCAGAGGAGCGATTCTCGAGGGAAAACTGCGGCCCGGCGACCGGCTGCCTCCCGAAAAGGAATTGGGCGAGCAGTTCAATGTCAGTAAGCAGACCATGCGCGAATCGCTGCGTGCCCTGGAATACATGGGGCTGATAACGATGCGCAAAGGGGCCGGCGGAGGCGCGTTCATCGTCGAGGTGGAAAAAGAGGTGGCGGTCCAGAACCTGGCCAACTATCTCTATTTTAAGAATCTCAGCATCGAAAACCTCTCCGAAACCAGGCGCATACTCGAGCCCTATGCCGCCCGCTGCGCGGTTCGCCGAATGGGCGACTCCGATCTGGAACTCATCCGCGAGATCAATGCGCTGACCGAGGAATCAATCCACCGCAAGAACTGGCAGCAGGTCACCCGCTACGAGGTGGAGTTTCACAAGCTGATAGCCGCCCAGACGGACAATCCGATCCTCATCCTGGCCATCGATTTTGTGGAGAACCTCCTCGAGGACTTCAAAACGATTCTCAAGCCGGACAGCGTCTTCATGCACTCGGTACTCGATTCCCACCGACTGATCTACGATGCGATCAGAGACCGGAGCGAGGAGCAGGCGGCTGCCGAGATGGAACATCATGTCATCCAGGTTGAAGCGTACCTCGCCAAACTGAAACGCAACAAGCAGGGCACCAGGCTCTGGCAGAACTGCCTGCAGCCGGCCTAATTCTCTCATCCTTACATCAGGAGGAACCCAGTCATGTCAGAGCAGCAAGGCCAGAGATATTTCAGCGAAGCGGCCCCCGGCCAGCCGATCACCCTCAAATACCATTGCGGAGGGCAATGGCTCGAGTCGCAAACCGACACCTATATGGACTGCTACAATCCATCAACCGGGGAAATCATCGCCCGGGCTCCGCAGTGTACCTCGGAAGAGGTCGAGAAGATCATCGATGCCGCCACCGCTGCCTACCCGGCCTGGTCCACCACCCCGGTCAACAAGCGGGTCCAGGTCCTGTTCAGGATGAAGCACCTGGTCGACGAGCACATGGAAGAGTTGACCTACCTGCTGGCCAAGGAGATGGGCAAGGCCTGGCAGGAGGCGATGGGCGACATACTCAAGGTCAACGAGGTGGTCGAGTTCGCCGCCGGCGCCCCGCATCTGATGAAAGGCGAGTCGCTGATGCAGGTTTCCACCGGTTACGATACCGTCCAGTATCACCATCCGGTCGGGGTGTTCGCCGGCATCGCCCCGTGGAACTTCCCGGCCATGATCCCGCACGGCTGGATGACCCCGATCTGTATCGCCACCGGCAACTGCATGATCCTCAAAGCCGCCAGTTTCGTCCCCCAGTCGTCGCTGCGGATGATGGAACTGTGGCAGGAAGCGGGCCTTCCCGACGGGGTCATCAATGTATTTACCGCCGGCAGGGAGCAGGCGGAGATCCTGCTCAAGCATCCCGGCATCAAAGGGGTGTCCTTTGTCGGTTCAACCAAGGTCGGCAAACACATCTACTCGACTGCGGCCGCTCACGGCAAGCGGGTCCAGGCGCTCACCGAAGCCAAAAACCACGCGCTGGTGCTGCGCGACTGCAAGCTCGAGCGCACCGCCCGCGGCATCATCAACGCCTTCTGCGGCTGCGCCGGGCAGCGCTGCATGGCGCTGCCGACCGTGGTGGTCGAACATGAGATCGCCGACAACCTAGTCGCGCTGCTGGTCAAATTCGCCGCCGAGCATCAGCAATTTCAGGGAAAGGCCTATGAAAAAACTTCGCTGATGGGGCCGGTGGTCAACCAGGGGCATAAGGAATTCGTGCTGAACTGGATTGAAACCGGGGTCAAAGAAGGCGCCGACCTGGTTCTGGACGGGCGTAATCCGACGGTTCCCGCAGGATGTGAAAATGGCTACTTTATCGGACCGACGATTTTCGACAAGGTCACGGAAGAGATGTCAATCGGCCGGGAAGAGATTTTCGGCCCGGTTCTGTGCGTAAAACGGGTCAAGGACTTCGAAGAGGGTCTCACCATCATGAACAACAGCCGGTTTGCCAACGGCTCGGTGATCTACACCCAGAACGGCTATTACGCCCGTGAATTCGCGTTTCGAACCGACGGCGGTATGGTCGGCGTCAACGTGGGTATTCCGGTGCCGGTCGGGATCTTCGGTTTCACCGGCCACAAACAGTCGTTCTTCGGTGATCTGCACGTGATGGGCCGTGACGGGTTCGCGTTCTTCACCGAGACCAAGAATGTCACCCAGACCTGGTTCTCGGAAGAGGAACTGGCCACGGGCAAGGTCGACACCTGGGACGGCACCATCACCTCCCTTCCGGACAGCGACGAATAAGCCGGAACGCCGCTTGGCGCCGGCTGCATCGGTGTCCGCTTGTGCACAGGCCGTTTCCTGCAGCAATGGTGGGAAACGGCCGTTCTGTTCAGGCTCGGGGAGGCCATCAGGGTTAAAACCCTCTTGACATCTGGTCTTACCAAAATTATCCTATGCCAACCTGAACAAAAACGGGATTATACCGCACTATAAAATTTCTGGTGTTACCAGAATCAAAGGCGGTTCTGAACGCTTTTCCTTTACTTCAACCCGCAACCGAAACGAGGTTTTAGCATGGCCACGGACATCTATTCCGAAGCACTTGAATATCACAGAACCGGACGCAAAGGGAAAATCGAGGTGGTCGTAACCAAGCCGTTTTCCACCCAGAAAGATCTGTCCCTGGCCTACAGCCCGGGTGTCGCCAGGCCCTGCCAGGAAATCGCCGCCAACAGCGAGGACGCCTACGAATACACCGCCAAGGGCAATCTTGTCGCGGTCATCTCCAATGGATCGGCGGTGCTCGGCCTTGGCAACATCGGCGCCATGGCCGGAAAGCCGGTGATGGAGGGCAAGGGGGCGCTTTTCAAGAAGTTCGCCGACATCGACGTGTTCGACATCGAAGTAAACACCGAAGACCCCGACGAATTCGTCCGGACCTGCGAGCTGATCGCCCCCACCTTCGGCGGCATCAACCTGGAGGACATCAAAGCCCCGGAGTGCTTTGAGATCGAGGAGAAACTCAAGAAACTGGTGGACATCCCGGTTTTTCACGACGACCAGCACGGCACCGCGATCATCACCGGGGCGGCGCTTCTCAACGCCATCGAGATCACTGGGCGCGACATCAGCACCACCAGGGTCGTGGTCAACGGCGCCGGGGCCGCCGGCATGGCCTGCGCGCAGATGTTCGTGGCGCTCGGTCTGCGCAAAGAAAATCTCATTATCTGCGATTCCAGAGGTACCATCTACCAGGGTCGTACCGAGTCGATGAATCCCTACAAGGAGCGGCTCGCCAATGACACTCCGCACCGCACCCTGGCGGAGGCCCTGGTGGGAGCGGATCTGTTCTGCGGCGTCAGTGTCGCCGGCGTCCTGACCAAGGACATGCTCAAGACCATGGCCCCCAAGCCGATCATTTTCGCCATGGCCAATCCGGAACCGGAGATATCCTACCCCGACGCGGTCGAGGCCCGGCCCGATTGCATTATGGCCACCGGCCGAAGCGACTACCATAACCAGGTGAACAACGTGCTCTGCTTTCCGTTTCTGTTCCGCGGAGCGCTCGATGTGCGGGCCACCGAGATCAATACCGAGATGAAGATCGCTGCGGTCAGAGCGATCGCCGACCTGGCCAAGGAGGAGGTGCCCGACCAGGTTTTGCGGGCCTACGGAGTCGAGCGGTTCGAATTCGGCCCCACCTACCTGATTCCGACCCCGTTCGATCCGCGCGCCCTGCTGCGCATCGCGCCGGCGGTGGCCAAAGCGGCAATGGAGAGCGGGGTCGCCCGCAGACCGATCGACAACCTGCGAAAATACACCGAGCACCTGGAAGCGACTCTGGGTATGTCCAAAGCCATCCTGCGCTATATCGCCAACCGCGTTAAAAAAGATCCGGTCCGGGTGGTCTATCCGGAAGGAGACAACAGGAAGATACTCAGGGCCGCCCTCAGGGTCATGGAGGAAAAACTCGCGATCCCGGTACTGCTCGGCAACCGCGACAAGATCGAAGAGATGCTCGAAGCCCAAGGCGTTACCGACCACACCCTCGAAATCATCGATCCGGAGCAGGAGGATGAACGGGTCGAACGGTATGCTGCCAAATTTTTCAGAAGGAGGCAGCGCAAGGGCATCACCCTGCCCTACGCGAAAGACCTGATCAGGCGGGACACCGGCTTTTTCGGGGCGATGATGCTGAGCATGGGAGATGTCGACACGATGATCTACGGACAGTCCCTGCCCTACCCGTACGCGGTGCGCCGGGTCCTGTCCTGTATCGGCAAGCGCACGGCCCACAAGACCGCGGCCAGCGTCTACATGATGGTATTCAAGAACCGTACCCTGTTTTTTGCCGACACCGCGGTCAATATCGATCCGACGGCTCAGCAGCTTGCCGACATCGCCTGGTCGGTATCCGAGTTCGTCAAGGAATTCGACATTACCCCGAAGGTGGCGATGCTCTCCTATTCGAATTTCGGATCTTCGGAGACGCCCAGTGCCGCCAAGGTCAAGGAGGCGACCCGGCTGATCAAGGCAATGGCCCCCAACCTGCAGGTGGACGGTGAAATGCAGGCCAACATGGCCTTCAATACCGAATTGCGCGAGGAACTGTTCCCGTTCTCGGCGCTGACCGGCGAACCCAACATCCTGATTTTCCCGGACCTCAACGCCGCCAATATCGCCTACAAATTGTTCATGCGGCTGGCTGAGGTGGACACCGTCGGACCGATCCTGGTGGGACTCAACAAGTCCGCCCACATCATCGAACGCGGCTGCGATGCCGACGGCATATTCAATCTCACCACGCTGGCGGCCCTGAAGGCCAGGCAGAATGTCTGTGCGCTTGATTGATGGGTGGATTAAAAAAAGAATCTGTTAAACAGTAGATTACGATACAACAGGCTCGGGGAAGGAAGCGGGGGCGGATTTTCATTCATTCTCTTTGTTGCATCTTATGAATTAATAAGGAATTAAGGGGACACCATACTTAATTTGAACTGCAATTAAGTATGGTGTCCCCTTAATTCGCAGTGGCGTGTGCATTGAATCTTTAAGGAGCTGCCGCAGTTGGCAGCAGTGGGGCCGTGTTTCAGACTGCATCGCGGAGGCCAGCCGGGGCGGTGAACATGGCTTGCTACGGGCCGGAGGCGTAGGCAGCGAAGCTGCCGTATCCCGGAGCAATGTTCACCGTCGCGGCGAACAGGCCGCAGAGCCGCAGGCTGAAACACGGCCCCACTGCGTTTCCCGGATCTGATGTATTGATGGATCCTTAGATCAAGATCAGCAGCAGCCGCAGCAGGCCTGGCATAATCAGGAGCGGTAGTCGATCTTCAAGCTCAGGCAGAACAGGGTCGCTGAGATCGCCATCGAGACCCCGAACATCAGACGGTAGGAGTCTGCCTGCAGGTAGGCGAGATTGTCGAGCATGCGGCCGAACAGCAGCGGGAAACCGGCGGCGAACGGCAGGGTCAGGACCGGCGCCATCGAGAAGTAGGGCGTGGTATCGGCACGCTTGGTAAATTTGCGCACCGACGGAGCATACACCATGTTACGGGTGGCCCGGGTGAAACCGAGCATATAGCTGATCACGAAGAAGGTCGGCGGAGTCGGGAAAAATACCAGCAGCATCAGCAGAGTTACCGTCACCCCTTTGGAGAGCACGAACTTCTGTTTGAGGCTGAGCAGGTTCATGGTTCCCAGCAGGATATTTACGGTGATCGACCCGGCATAGATACAGGCCACGAAAAACCCGGCGGCGATCGCCGGACTCACCCCGTAAAAGCCGGTGGCATAGTTCGCATAGAAAGACAGCGTGGTGAGCACCACGAAGAAATCGAGGTCGGCAATCAGGTAGAGCAGGAAGCGCCGGTTTTTCAGAATTTCGATGAGACAGCTCCTGGTGTACTCGTAAAATGAGGTCGAATCCGGTCCGGGATCGCCGGGATCGGCGAGTTCCCGGGTGAGCACGAAGGCGATCGATCCGACAACGAACACCAGCCCGGTGAGGATGAACACCCAGGCCGACGAATCGATGGAAAATGCGTACGTTTCGACGAATTTGAGGATAAAGAACGAGGAGATGATCTTGGCGAGATTCTGGAACAGCATCATATATCCAAGGCTCGGAACAAGCCGTGCTTCCGAGAAGATCCGTATGTTGTAGTTCAGCCAGACCGGTATGGTCAAACCGAGGCAGATGGAAAAGCCGGCGTAGCAGAGAAAAAAGAAAATCAGAATGTTGCCGGCGTCGCCGACCGCCAGCACGATCAGCCCGAACAGCAGAACCATCAGCGCGGTTGCCAGGTGCAGGTAGAGAACGAGCATCCGCTTGAGCGGGTAATTTCGCGTAAAATAGCTGGCAAACAGCGGGAAAAAGGAGATGGAGCCGATGAACACGGAGGGCACCACGCCGATCGCGAAACTGGACGCCCCGAGCGATTTCAGAAACAGCTGCAGAAAGGTGGACTCGATAACGATCGGAAATCCCAGTCCCCAGAAAAACTCGACCAGGGAAACCGCGCACACGTTGCGCCTGAAATAAAGATCCTTGTGCTCGTCCATTCCGGGGGTATCGTCGATGCCTAGGAAACGATCCGCCTGATCGCGTCGAGCAGCGCCTTGCTGTGCACCTTTCCGGCGAAATGGACCGGACTTTTCCCGTGGAGCGGATCCCAGCCTGCCGGGTCGGCGAAGCAGTAAAACTGCGTGTCCAATCCGACTTTCCGGGCCGCCTCCTCGACCCTGACGCCGATCAGACGATTGGCGGCCTCCCAGGTCGCGCCGCACGGTGCGCCGCGAACCACCCGCACCGCGGTGATAATCCCGTCCTCGGCGTCCACCTCAAATTCGGGTGCGCCGAACCGCTCACCATAGGCACCAAGGCCATCCAGCCTTGCCAGCCCGCATCAGGTCGGCGGGGTGATCACCCACTTGCTGAGAATCTTCTTGCCGGACGCAATCACCGGAATGTTCCGGGATGCGCAGAGTTCCGCAAGATCCAGGGATAAATCCCGGTGAACGAGAAAGTCGAGCACCAGATCGGCGTCAATCCTGTCGGGCAGGTAGACGCGGCTGTCATCGATGATCTCCGGCAGGTCCCCGTCGATGGACACCACCTTCAGCACGATGATATCGCCGCCGTATTGCCGCACCGCCGAGATTTTCCGTTCACCGCTGCCGTTCTGCTGAAACACGGTTACCCGCTGCATGTCGCACCTTCTTTCATCGATCTCAAAATCTCAGATGTCGAGCCTCACCCAACGGGTACAGAACCGATGTGCCGATTCGAGCAGTCTTTTCAGGCTGACCGACTCGTGTACGATCCCCCTGATCGCGCCGTCGGTGTCGCGATACAGCACCAGACCCGCGTCCAGCCGCTCGCTTCCGCCGGGTCCGATTATCTCTATCGGCTCGGAAACCGGGAAACATTCGAGTTCACCGTCCTGGTATTGGTAGTAGGCGGTCTGGGCCAGCGCCTGGAATTCATGTTTGTTGGTCACCCCGGAAGCATGCAGTCCCCTGATGTACCCGGGCTCGTGGATGGCCCGCTGTGGAACGATCAGCAGGCAGACGCAGTCGGTTCCAACACCTCCGTCCGAGATCAGGCGCAGCGGCTTGGCACTCATACCGTGATCTGCTTCCGGATCGCTGCAGACACATCTCTGGTCAGTTCGAGCACCCTCCTGGTCTGCTCCTCCGACGCGGTGCCGGTGCCGCAGCTCGGGGTGATCAGCGTCTGGACGAAGATCCGATCCCTCGACAACCCGAGCTGTTCGAGCTGCTCGAGCTGCTCGAACCATTTTCTCACGAGGCCGTCGCGGTCCTCCGCTTCAATGAATTCGGGGTCAGTTGGAACAATGCCCGCAGCCAGAATACCTCCCCGCTCGATAAACGACTTGAGTCCGTCCCTGAAAAGCAGCAGCTTGTCGAAGTAGGAGTAGGCGTCGTAGCTCACCACGTCGACTCCGGAATCGAAGATGACCGACCACTCGGTATTGGCGCAGACGTGCACCCCGGTCAGTCCCCCTTCCGCCCTGACCGCCTCGAACGGCTCGCTGAAGCAGTTGTCGATATCCTGGGGGGTGACGGTTATGAACGCCGAGGAGCCGAATCCTGCCAGCCCCGGCTCATCGAAAAAAAGCAGCGGCTGCTGCTTGATTGCCGCCATTTTCCTGGTCTGATACCTGGCCTTCAGACCGAGCAGCTTCACCGCGGCGTCCCGGACCTGATCATCGTAAAACAGAGCCCTGCCGTCCTGATCGACCACTCCCATGCAGAAGGTCACCGGCCCGGTCACCTGGCCTTTGAGCCCGAACAGCGTATCCTTTTCCTGTTCCGCGCGGGCCAGAAACAATGGAAATCCGGCCGCCTCCCGGGCGGATATCACGAATCGGGAATCGTCTATATCGATGAGCCCTTCGGTGACCGCGAGGTATTCCTCGTAAAATGCGAGAAGATCGGCTTCGAAATCGGGGCCCGAGGTATCGACGAAGATCTTGCCGTCCCTTTCGGTCGCACCGGGCAGGCCGGGGAGGAACTGGCGCATCATCCCTTCTTTTCGGTGGCAGGGAAGCTGGGGCCAGAGGGGTATTTCGGGGGTATGGTCGAAGATGAGGTCCACGGCCTCCTGATGATCCCGCTGCGGCAGGCTGCCGATCAGCACGGGGCGACATTCGGCACGGTATTGACTCATGGTGTACCTCTATCTGCTGGGTTTTGGCACGCCGCCGTAGCGGCGCCATCGTACCAAAGTAATCCTCAGATCTCTGTTGTCACTATTTTTTTGAGGCTTCGACGACGATTGCCTCGATGCGAAAAATCTATTGCAAACCGGTGATTAAGCATTATTGATTATCTATGCCTGACCAGGAAGAAGCTCCGGACCGAACGTGTGCATGGAGAGGCAACCGAGCACGACATCTGAACCAACTGGTGCAGAATGAAATGGGCCCGGGAGCTGACAAGGGGTAGCGGAAACCGTCAAAAACCAAGAGAGGGAATCATGAAAATCACAAGAGATAAATCGCTGGTCGAGTTCAAGCCTGAAAACGCCGCAGAGGTCAAGGATCTTGACGCACTGTGGCGCATCGTTATCGACTGTGTGAAAACGAGCAAGAAACTGGTGCCGGTCGGTGAATATATTCCCGGGCAGTCCGACGTTGCCCGATTCAATATCGAAGACTGAGCCGGACCTCGTCTCTGTCAGTAAGTGAACAAGCCCTGCAGGATTTCTGAGATCCTGCAGGGCTTGTTTTATGGCGCCGGAGATTGGGCCGTCACCCCGATGCGCCGGGAGACCCGCTCTCCATTTCATCCGGATGAACCCGGTCCCGGGCGCTGTTCGGTCCCCTTTGATTACCTTCAGTTCAGAGGCAGACACGATGACCCCGGCCGTCAACCTGCTGAAACGAAACCGCATCAGCTTCACCCTTCATCGCTACACGCATGACGCGAACCATCCGTCCTTCGGGCTCGAAGCAGCCGAGAAACTGGGAGTCAATCCGGAGCGGGTATTCAAGACTTTGGTCGTACAGCTCGACGGCAATGATCTGGCCGTTGCCGTACTTCCGGTCAGCAGGACCTTGAATATGAAGGAAATGGCCCGTGTCTTCCAGGTGAAGAAGGTGGCGATGGCCGAGGCCGGGCCGGTGCAGAACACGACGGGATACGTTCTCGGCGGCGTCAGCCCGCTGGCTCAGAAAAAAGCGCTGCCGACGGTGGTCGATTCATCCGCCTTCGGTTTCACGACAATTTTCATCAGCGGCGGCCGTCGCGGGGTCGAGATCGAACTGGACCCGGCTGATATGCTGCGTTTGTGCAACGCGGTCTCAGAATCGATCTGCTGAATAATTCTGATTGGTTATGACCCGACCTTCCCCCTCGGTCCGTCAATCAACACAGCACGCGCCGTCGTTTACATACCGGCCACTTCACGGCTCTCCCATAATGATAGTAAGAGGCCTCCCAGGGATCTCTGACAAGGTTTCGATGAATCAACAGGTTGACCTGATTCTTCAGACCAATTAAATTATCAGGTATTAGAGATTTTCAGCCGTTCTACAGAGTCCTTACCTGTCCATTTCTTCGATGTGGTGAGGTAGATGCGCTATCAGGCAATCTCCTGGCTTTCGGATGTGTCTCGGAACATGCTCGCTGTTCCGATGATGATTCTGATCACGGCCTCAGCCGCTGGATCGCAGTCTCAAAACACGCCCCTCCCCTCCACCCTCGTTATCGGCCATCAGGGGGCCGCCGGGCTGCTGCCCGGCAACACTCTGGCAGGTTTTGCCCGGGCCATTGCTCTTGGTGTCGATGCAATTGAACTGGACACACTGATTACCGCAGACGGCATCGTGGTTGTCCATCACGATTTCACGCTTGATCCGGACCGAACGCGAACCGCCGATGGCCGGTGGCTGGCAGACTCCGGTCGCATCCCGATCAAGGACCTGACCCTTGAGCAATTGCAAACCTATGATGTCGGCCGGCTCAAACCAGGCAGCAGAGCCGCACGCAGCGCCCCCGATCAGGCCGCCGTTGACGGGCAGAAAATACCGACCCTGAAGGAGGTTCTTGAATTGGTCAATGACTCAGGAGCCGCCGGCCCTGACCTGTATATAGAGATAAAATCCTCTCCCGAAAAAAATGATGACTCCCCGTCGCCGCGGGTTTTGGCTGACAAAGTGGTGGAGCTTCTGGAAGAGCATGGTCTGGCTGACCGGTGCAAGATTCTGTCCTTCGACTGGCGCGCCCTTGCTCGGATCAACACAAGTGCCCCATCCATCGCCACCGTCCACCTCACGTCCCGGTACAAGCAATTCAAAACATCAGACAAGGAAACCACCCTGTTATGGACGGCAGGAGTTGATCCCGATGTTTACCAGCGATCCCTGCCGGCGATGATCAAGGCTGCCGGGGGCAGGTATTGGGGGGCGAAGCACAGCGAAATCTGGCGGTCTGATGTGAAGGCGGCACATCAGGCGGGCCTGAAAATCTATGTATGGACGGTCGACTCAGAGTCCGATATGCGTCACTTTCTGGATATCGGCATTGACGGCATCATAACCAACAGACCGGATGTCTTGAAAGACGTGGTCGCGAATGCGAAACGTTCCGTAAACACAAAGTAAAGGAGGAGAAAACCAGTCCCGACAGAACAAGCAACTGTACGATCACCCAAACAGAGGAGACATGGTATGAAGAGCAAAATCCGTATCTGTACAATCATCCTGAGCGCCGCTTTTATGCTGCTGCTGCCGGCCAGCCTGTTTGCTGAGCCTATTACCATTAACTGGTGGCATGCCCACGGGGGCAGGCTCGGTGAGAAAGTCGCCGCAATTGCCGATGACTTCAACAAGTCCCAGAGCGACTACCAGGTGGTAGCGACCTACAAGGGCAATTATGCCGACACCATGACCGCCGGCATCGCCGCCTTTCGTGCCAAAGATCCGCCGCATATCCTGCAGGTGTTCGAGGTGGGAACCGCATCGATGATGGCGGCCAAGGGAGCCATAAAGCCCGTTTATGAGGTAATGGCAGAATCCGGCCTGCCGTTCGACCCCAACGCCTATCTGCCGACCGTAACCGGTTATTACACCACCACTGACGGCAAAATGCTGTCAATGCCGTTCAACAGCTCGACACCGGTTTTGTATTATAACAAGGATGCATTCAAGAAGGCCGGCCTTGATCCCGACAAACCGCCGAAAACCTGGCCGGAAGTGGCTGAATATGCCAAAAAACTGGTGGCCGCCGGCTACCCGGGCGGGTTTTCCACCGCCTGGATATCGTGGATCCAGCTCGAGAATTTCAGCGCCTGGCACAATATCCCCGCCGGAACCAAAGCCAACGGGTTCGGTGGCCTCGATACCGAATTCCTCTACAACAGCCCGCTGCATGTAAAACACATTCAGCAGCTGGCCGACTGGCAGAAAGACAAGATATTTGTCTACGGCGGGCGCAGGAATCTCGGCAACGCCAAGTTCTCGTCCGAAGAGGTGGCGATGTACACGGAGTCTTCCGCCGGCTATGCGGGGTTTGCCAATACCTGCAAATTCGAATTCGGAACCGCGATGCTTCCTTACTGGCCAGATGTACCGGGGGCTCCGCAAAATACCATTATCGGCGGGGCCAGCCTGTGGGTAATGGCAGGGCACCCGGCCGAGGAGTACAAGGGTGTAGCCGCGTTTTTCAACTACATCTCCTCAGCGGAGGTGCAGGCGGACTGGCATGAGTTCACCGGCTACCTGCCCATCACCCTTGCCGCCTACGAGCTTGCCAAGAAGCAGGGGCTGTACAAAGAGAAACCCGATATGGAAACGGCTCTGAAACAGATGACGCTGCACACCCCGACCGAGAACTCGAAAGGCTTGCGTTTCGGCAACTATGTGCAGATGAGAGACATCATCTACGGAGAGCTGGAGGCCATCTTCGCCGGCGATAAAACCGCCGAACAGGGGCTTACCGATGCGGTTACAGCGGGCAACAAACTGCTGCGCAAGTTCGAAAAAGACAATCAATAGCGGCCCTCAGGTCCGCCATGCGGGCTGAGACGGGATCTGCCGGGTGCCTGCCTGTTCCCGGCGATCCCGTCTCTGCCGGGACAGGCCGGCGGCCCGCATGCTCAGCGAGTTCAATGACCCGCTATGGAAAAGCGCGTAATATTCAGCCATAAGGTGCTGCCTTACCTGCTGGTCGCCCCCCAGATTATCATCACCCTGGTCTTTTTCATCTGGCCGGCCTCCCAGGCTCTCTACCAGTCGCTGCTGCAGGAGGATGCCTTCGGCCTGTCCGCCACCTTTGTCGGACTCGAGAACTTCATCTATATCTTTACCGATGATTTCTATCTCAACTCGATCATGGTGACCGGGGTCTTCAGTTTCTCGGTGGCTTTCATCGCCATGTCCGTCGCCCTGTTTCTGGCGGCCATGGCAGACCGGGCCATCAAGGCCGCAACCGCCTACAAGACGCTGATCATCTGGCCCTATGCGGTGGCCCCGGCGGTTGCCGGCGTGCTTTGGTTTTTCCTGTTCAATCCGACCGTCGGCATCGTCACCTTTTATCTCCGAATGGCCGGCATGGAGTGGAATCACACCTTAAACGGCAACCAGGCGATGCTGCTGGTGATCATCGCCGCCGCCTGGCGCCAGATTTCCTATAATTTTCTCTTTTTCCTGGCCGGCATGCAGGCGATACCGAAATCGCTGATCGAAGCCGCGGCCATAGACGGGGCGAAACCGGCCCGCCGATTCTGGACCATCGTCTTCCCGCTGCTGTCGCCGACGATCTTTTTCCTGATCGTCGTCAACATCGTCTACGCGTTTTTCGACACCTTCGGCATCATTCACACCATCACCGACGGGGGGCCCAACCATGCCACCGACATCATGGTGTTCAAGGTCTATCACGACGGTTTTCTGAGCCTTGATCTGGGCGGTTCGGCGGCTCAGTCGGTGGTGCTGATGTTCGTGGTCATCTCGCTGACGGTCATACAGTTCCGCTTTATCGAGCGAAAGGTACATTACTGAGGGCAGGACATGGTAGAAAACAGACGCTGGCTTACCATATTCACCCATGTCAGTCTGATCGTGGGCGTCGTCGTGCTGGCCTTTCCGATCTATGTGACCTTCGTTGCCTCAACCCACACGCTCGATGCGATAACCAGTTATTTCCCGTTGCTGCCGGGGGGTGAACTGGTGGAAAACTACAGCCGGGCCCTGACAGTCGGACCGAGAGACGTGGGCGCCACCGTCGGCACCATGATGCTCAATTCCTTTATCATGGCCATGGGCATTACCTGCGGCAAGATCTTCATCTCGCTGCTGGCGGCTTATGCCATCGTCTATTTTCGTTTCCGCTTCAGGATGTTCTTTTTCTGGATGATTTTCATCACCCTGATGCTGCCGGTGGAAGTCAGAATTCTGCCGACTTACAAGGTGGTGGCCGATCTAAAAATGCTGAATTCCTATGCGGGGCTGATTTTTCCGCTCATCGCCTCGGCCACCGCCACCTTTCTGTTCCGTCAGTTCTTTATGACCGTTCCGGACGAATTGTGCGAGGCCGCGCGCATCGACGGTGCCGGCCCGATCAGATTCTTTTTCGACATCCTGCTGCCGATGTCCCGGACTTCGATCGCAGCACTCTTTGTAATTCTTTTCATCTACGGCTGGAACCAGTACCTCTGGCCGCTGCTGATAACCACCGATGAAAATTACTACACGCTGCTGATCGGCATCAAGCGGATGCTCGATGTCGGGGAAGGCCAGGCCGAATGGCAGATCATCATGGCCTCCACCATGCTGGCCATGATCCCGCCGGTGCTGGTGGTGATTTTCATGCAGAAGCAATTCGTGCGAGGCATGACCGAAACCGAGAAATAGGAAACAACATGGCCCGAGTCAATCTGCAGGACGTCCACAAGTCGTTTGGCAAAATCGAAGTGATCCACGGAATCAGCTGCGATATCGAGGATGGCGAGTTCATCGTTCTGCTGGGCCCGTCCGGCTGCGGGAAATCGACGGTGCTGCGCATGATTGCCGGCCTCGAATCGGTTACCAGCGGAGAGATCTTCGTCGGAGACACGATGGTCAACCAGATGGAGCCTGCCGATCGGGATATCGCCATGGTATTCCAGAACTATGCGCTGTATCCGCACATGAGTGTCTTCAAGAACATGGCATACGGCTTGAAAATCCGGCGAATGCCCAAAGCGGAGATCGAGGAGCGGGTCCGCCGGGCAGCCGAGATACTGGAACTTACAGATTATCTGGACCGCAAGCCGCGTCAGCTTTCCGGGGGCCAGCGCCAGCGGGTGGCGATGGGCCGCTGCATCGTGCGTGAACCGAAGGTGTTCCTGTTCGACGAGCCGCTGAGCAACCTCGACGCCAAATTACGGGTCCAGATGCGCCTTGAATTGCGGAACCTGCACAACAAGCTGAAGGTCACCTCCATCTACGTCACCCACGACCAAGTGGAGGCGATGACCCTCGGAGACAGACTGGTGGTCATCAATGAGGGCTGTGCCGAGCAGATAGGCTCGCCGCTGGAAGTCTACGAGAAACCGGCCACCGTTTTTGTCGCCGGATTTATCGGCTCGCCGGCAATGAACCTGTTCCGGGTGGTCGTCAGCGAGGACGGCACCCGGGTCATGCTGCCCGGCGGCGGAATCCTGCCGCTGCCCGAACGAGGCTGCCCCGAGTACCGAGGCAAACGGGTGATCATCGGTCTGCGGCCGGAACACTTCAGCCTTGCCGGGGAAAAGGATTCAACGCTGGACATAGCGGTCAATCACGTTGAGACGCTGGGGGCGGATACGCTGGTCCACGGGCTGCTGAACGGCGAATCCGAAATGCTGACCGTTCGTCTGTCGGGCATCAAGAGCTTTGCAGAGAATCAGCGGCTCAGCCTGAACTTTGCCCCAGCCCACATTCATCTCTTCGACCCGGAGAGCGAACAGCGCATCGTCAGCGGCTCTGGAAACGAGCCACAAAGAGCTATCATCCGCTGATACTGCCTCCGGGCAGTCCAAAATCGACCGTTTCAGCATCGAAGACGAACCCGCCGCTCTTCGTGTTCCGTTCTCGATAAAACCCTGCAGGTCTCTCGTAGACCTGCGGTTTTTCAGGCCGGCCTAATCTGCGGGCCGCCGTGCCGGTGACAGATACCACTTGTCTTTCGGCACCACCTTCGCATCGTCGGTGTCGGCGACGTAATGAGGGGTCATGATCGCCACCCCGTACTCGTTGAACACGTCCTGAATGTTGCCATGCAGCTCAGAGTAGATGGCCATCATGTTTTCGACTTTGCGGCAGTAGGCATTGAGCTCGTAAACGACGCCGAAATCTCCCAGTTCCTTCTGCCGCACGAACGGCTCGGATTTCCGCTGCAACCCCGAGGTCCGCACGGCGGCCATCAGCAGCATCGCCTCGACCTGCCGCCACGGTACTTCATAGCCGATCCCGACCGTGGTATGCAGGATAACTCCCTCTTTGGCGGCCAATTTGGTGTAATTGACCACTTCACCGTTGATGATCGTCGCGTTGGGAATGATAATTTCTTCATTTTTCAGGGATCTGATATGCGTTCCGAGAAGATTCACATCGGTGACCGTTCCTTCATGTTCTCCGAACCGGACCCGGTCTCCTTCTCTGAATGCCCTCCGGTAGGTCATCATGTAGCCGGCGATTATGTTCGAAATAATCGAGGACGAACCAAGCGAGAAAAGCACGCCGATCAGCAGGGAAATGCCCTTGAAGGCTTCTGAACCGGACCCCGGAATATACGGGTAGGCGATGATGAGTCCGAGAATTATGACAACGATGCGAACGATCCGGTAGGTCGGCCATGCCCATTCCGCCTCGAATCCGGCAATCCTGAACAGCCCCTGGTCGACACGGTCGAAAATCGCCCGGGCAAGGCCCAGCGCATAGCGGAATATCAGGAAGATGATGATCAGAAAGAACAGCTTTGGCAGGTAGTCTATGAACGCCCGCCAGAGTATTTTGAGCGGATCGATGACAAAATAGAGCAGGGTGTTGGCCAGCTGTCGGGTCCAGGGAAAGAGACCGAGGACGAAATTCAGAAAGAGGTAGAGAATCAGCAGAACCAGCGCCGCTCGTGAAAATCCGATAATGAATCTGAACACCAGCCAGATCTGCCGGGCCTGCAGTATGCGCTTCGACTTCGACTCGAGGCGTTCTATCCTGCCTTTTAAGCGATCCTCGAGCAGCTGGTCCCCTTTTCTGAAACTCCAGAAGAGTACAGCCAGGACCAGGACGAGCAGCACCGTTCTGGTCAGAGCCTTTAACAGCGTGTGCTTTAGCGTGGAGGCCTGGCGTTCGTATCGATAATTGTATACCGCGTTGCTTATCTGAGTTCTGAAAAGCGTGTTGGCCAGAGCCTCCGGGGTGAAATCGCCTGCCAGTTCCGCATCCTCGGTAAAGACGCTCATTACCGCCAGGTTGTCGGCAAAGATCGTGACGATCCCATTGATCTCACGGACCTCGATACGGTCCGGATCAAAATCTGGTTTTTTTGCAATCTCGATGATATGTTCGGCGATCTTCCGTGCCCGCCGGGCGGCGGGATAAGACTCGACCCCAACGACTCGAAACAGGTCGTTGCCGTCGACAACCACCATAGCACTGTGGTATCCCCGAAGACCGCCGTATGCATCATCAGCCGAGGTAATGCCGTTGTATCCGTAGGCGGCTTCGGTGAGCAGCGGAACCGGCAGGAATGTGCTGAGCACCATACATATCAGAATCAGCAACACGTGACAAAACCCAAAGCCCGCTCGACTTTCCATAGCCCTGTTCCGATATGATTCCGATGAACGCGATCTGGCGGCCGGCGCCTGCCAGCAGCCTCGTTCACCCCCTTAAGAGCCTGTCATGTATCGACACGGTAGCACTTTGGAATAGAGAGGTAAACAGCTATTCTGGGGCGGTCGGCGCCGCGGTCGGATCGGAAGCGCGGCAGGAGATGGTCATCATTGTCATGGCGACGGTTCCGGGCCCGTTCGGCAGTGAATGCGTCGCGGTTTTCGACCGGATTCTGTCCTGAAAAACGGGAAGAGGCCCGCGCTAATCCCGGTAAGATGACAAGGTGGAGACGATATCGAACAATTCGCGGGGGGCATCGTTTATGTCATCGAACGGCCGTCTTCCAGAGCGGTCGGCGTCGATGATTTCATCGTGCTCGGGCAGGAAGCCGATAATCTCGAAATCTTCCAGTGACGCCCTGATCAGATCCGCATCCTCCTGGTTTCTGACCCGGTTGCCGAGCACCACGATGCGCTTGATGCCGATATCGGCTCCGAGCTTTCGTATCTTCTCCGCGGCGAGGCGGCTTCTGGCCCCGGGGTTGACGACGATCACCAATGCATCGACCGCCGCCGACGTCGCCCGGCCGAGGTGCTCGACACCGGCTTCCATATCCATCAGCACGATGTCCTTGCGCACGAACACGAGGTGCGTCATCAGAGCCTTGAGAATCGCGCTTTCCGGACAGATGCAGCCGGACCCGCCGTGCTGGACCGTACCCATGACCAGCAGTTTGACATGGTCACGTTCACGGGAAAATCGCTCGGGAATATCGTCGACCTTCGGGTTCAGCGTAAAAAACCCGCCCATCGTGCCGGGCTGAGCCCCGGTCCGTTCGGCGATCAAATCCCGGAGTTCGGCGATCGGTGTGATCGGCTCGCGTTCGTCGATGCCCAGTCCGGCGGCAAGGTTGGATACAGGGTCGGCATCGATGGCGATCACGTTGTTGTTGCTGTCTGCGGCGAAACATCGGGCGAGCAGGGCCGAGACGGTAGTCTTGCCAACCCCACCCTTGCCGCCGATTGCTATTTTGAGGCCCATACGGTCGTTCTCTGGTCGGTCGTTCTCTGGTAAGCGGCTGATCGGTTAGGTGAAAGCCAAAATGATCTACTTCAGGACCTTTCCGTCACTGTCGAGCAGTGTCACGACGAATCCACCTTTTTCGGCGTCCTGGTTCAATTCCTCGATATGGACGGCCTGCACTTCATATTTTTTGCCCTTTCCACGGGGAAGGTTGAGATAGCAGTCGCTGGCTTCTTCTTTACTGCTGAAGGCAGGAATGAAATGAATATCTTTTTCTTCGTCGTACAGTCCCAGATAATGTCCCCCATCATCCTTGTCGCAGACGACCACCCAGACCCAGCCTTCACGGTTCTTGTTTGCGGTTGCTTCTTCCATGCTCGCACCTGTTGATCTGTTTCCACATCATGTGTTTTGGGATCAACTTTAATCATGATGATACAAAAAGCCCCATTCTTTTTGGAATGGGGCTTTTTGCGGATAGGCGGTACGAGATCAGATTTCTAGGTAGGAATCCGAGAACAGGGTCTCACCCATAATGACCTTGACGGTTTTCACATAATCGCCCAGTTCCTTGTCGATCGACGACGGATCCGGAGCGGTGCCGTCCATGGCCTGATGGACGATGTCCACCACCTCCGGACGCTTGCCCTTGGCGACCGCGGTGAGGTTGGTGTCGAGCGGATCGCTGATCACCGCCTTCATGCCGTAGCGTTCGAGCATGATCATATAGGTGGTGTTGAGAATGGGCCGCAGTTCGACCGGCGGGCCGTTGGAAATGTTGGACAGGCCGCAGGTGGACTTGGTGCCCGGGGCGATGTCCTCGAGCATCATCATGAAGTTCATCAGGCTCACCAGCTGGGGCTGCTGGATATTGACCGGGGTGACGATGCCGTCGACCCAGATTCGTTCATTTTCCACCCCGGCCTCGTTGGCCGCATAGATCAGTTCCACCGCCAGGGCCGCCCGTTCGTTCTCGTCCCGCGGCAGCCCGTCCGGGCCCCACAACAGGGCGACCATGTCGGCGTTATACTTGTTGCACAGCGGCAGCATGGCTTCATAGCGCTCCGGCCGGGCCATGATCGAGTTGATGATATGCGGGTGCTTGGCCGGCTTCAGCACCTTGAGCCCTTCCTCTATGGCGGCGATGTTGGAGGTGTCGAGCAGCAACGGGATATCCGGCACGACCTCCTGGACCACCTGGCATACCCACGGCATCAGTTCATGTCCGTCCTTCTTGGCCGGGCCGAGGTTGATGTCGATGTAGTCCATGCCCAGTTCTTTCTGTTCAAGGGCCTCTTCCTGAATTGGTTTTGGGTCCCGCTCCCGAAAGGCGGTGCCAATCTTCCTCGATATGACGTTCAGGCTTTCACCGTGAAGTATCATAGCCTCTCCTTTTAATCTGAATTTAACCCGGTGAATCGGAATCGGAGATCGACCGCTGACCATCCGCAGACGGTCAGCGGTCGATCGCTGTTACCTCGCTTTCAAAAAGCCGGGAATATGCGCCGCTTCCCTGGGGCCGACGGTGATTGTCCAGCCGGGCAGTTCTTCCTCGACATCGGCGACGATGGATGCCGCGTAGCCGGGGATGATCAGTTCCGTATGCTTGACCTTGTCGGCGATACCGCACTTCTTTACGAACACACCGACATCGTCGCCGCTGAACTTGCCGGCCGCCCATGCGGTCAGAACCGACAGGCCCTCCGAATCCTTGATCAGCAGCCAGGAGGGAACCTTGGACGATTCGACCTCGCCGGATACGATGAAGTAGGTCAGCGCGAAGTTGGTGGTAACCAGCACCGGTGAGTTCTCGTCCGGGTTGCCGATCTCGTAGATGCCTTCGGTTACCGTCATCGGTCGCTGCGGGTCGGTGAAGATGTTGAGACGTTCCAGCATCAGCGGGAACATCACCTCGGTCTCGAGGTCCGACAGCACGATGATGCCGCCATACTTCGCCACGTACATGCCGGCGATCAGCGCCTCCATGTCCTTGTTCGAGGTCATCTCGCAGGGGAAGGCGATGGTCGGGAACCCGACCGAACGGTTGCCGGCCTTCAGTGCCGCCCTTCTCAGGGCGACCATGTCATGCAGTGCCGGTTTGACCTCCCGGGAACCGGGATCGAGGATCAGATCCTTGAGTCCCATGCCGGTCAGTTTATCCGACAGGGCAATAAGGCCGTCGATGGAATCGCTTTTAACCGCCAGCGGCAGCCCGCTGTCCAGCGCCAGTTTGCCGAACGCGTCGACATTGGCTTCGGTGGCGCTGTAGATGACGGGGTGTTTGAACTTGCAGGCGTCGATTCCCGCCGCCATTACATCGGCGTCCTCGCTCATCAGGATGACGTTGAATTCCGACGTTTCCGCCACCAGCTTGGCGATCGCCGCAAAGGCGTCTTTGTTGCCGCCGACGTCCTTGACGGCGGCCAGTTCCGGTCTCAGGTTCAGCCCGACGCGTTCGTACTGCAGCGCGTTCCAGCACTTCAGCTTGGCCTCGACATCAGCCGCCGGAGTGTCGGAGGTGATCAGACCGGCGAACAAGGTGGGGTTGTAAAAGGTCTTTTCGTGCCGATAGAGCACGGTTTCACCACCCGTCTTCGCTGCCCGCACACCCTTGCCGACTTCCACCTGGCGAATCGGCGGTGCCGATGCCTCTTCGAGCTGAGCCCGGGCCTCGTCCGACACGTACGGGCAGGAGTCAAGCTCCGCCTTGCCCGACGCAAGGTTCATCGCAAAGGCAAGACACGTCGGCACCCCGCACTCCTTGCAGTTGGTCTTCGGCAGGAGTTTGAATATCTGCATTCCTGTTAATGCCATTGTTATACTCTCCTCTTCTGTTTTTCGGGTCGTGCAAACAGGGCCGGCTGCGTCGGCAGGTAAGCCGTCGCAGCCGGCCGGGGCCCGTCTGTTATTAGGCGATCAGTGGATCCATGCTCAATGCCGGATGACCCTTCTCCTGCAGGAACGGCAGGATTTCATCTTCGGTGAGACCGACGGTCTCATCGGCGATCATATCGGCGAAGTTCTCGACGCCCATCTCCTTGCCGCGGGCATTGAGCCGGTCGTAGATCTCATCCTTGAGAATCTTCGGCATCCATACCATACGCAGCAGTCCGCCGTCACCGAGGATGAACTTCTTCTGGGTGATGTTGAACTTGGAATGACCGACGAAACCGGGCGAGGACTGGCCACCGCCCATGACGCCCGCCAGGGTCGTGAATTTCATGCCGCAGGGCGTATCTCCCGCGTAGTCACGACCAACCGTCATGATACCGTTGCACGACGGCAGCATCGCCGCGATACACTCGCAGCAGCCGCAGGTGGTCATCGGGGCGTTGACCATCGAGTAGAAGTTGTAGGTCTCGATGGCGCCCTTGGAGGCACCCTTGATGAACTCGTCGACTCCCTGGAAGCGCCCGAACTTGGGATCGAGCACCTTGCCTTTCTTGATCGGCTGGTTGGGGCCGGTCGGGTTGATCTCGAACGAGGCCTTGCAGTCCATCCAGTTGTACGCGCCGCAGAGACCGGTACGTTCCGGACTGACGGTGCAGACGTGGCTGGGGGCGAACGATTGGCACAGCGTGCAGGAGTAGAAGGTGTCCACATCCTCGTCGGTCATCGTGTCGACGCGCTCGTCGCGGCGCTTATACTCGGCACGGGCCCGCTTGGTCAATTTGTCGACATCGGCCTTCTTGGTGTACAGGGTCACCTGGACCTTGTCGACGATCTTCTGGAACTCCTGATGGAACTTGGCGTGCAGAACCACGCCGATATCCTTCAAGGTGAATCCCTTCTCGATCGCCGCCTTGGAGATGCGCACCCAGGAGATGTCACGCTGTCCGATGTGCATGATGCCCTGGATATAGTTGATCAAATGATGGATCTGGCGTTCCATGATCGGCTCGAAGTCCTCCTGGAACTCGCGCCCGGCGATCTCCACATAGATGCCGAGCGGGAAGGTGCCGCCCTCCTTGATATCGGCGATGTCGGGACCGACCACCTTGACCTTGCCGTCTTCGATGGCGCCCATATCGGCCATCTTGACCAGTTCGGTGCACTGGGTCTTGCCGCCGCCGGTCTGGCAGAAAAGATCGGCGCCGCGCACGCGCTCGCCCTCGAAGGCCGGGCCGAAGGCCAGCGGGATGTCGATCTCGGTGATGTTGATCTTGAGGCCGCGGACCTCAACCGATTTCTGGCAGATCTCGTTATGCGGCACGTTGGCTACTACATGCTCGTAGGTGCAGATACCGGTCGGCAGAATCTCCGGGATATCGGTGTCGGCCAGGGTCGGGAACCCCCAGTTGACGCAGCCGGCGGCAGCGACAGCCCATTCGGTTCCGACGTCTCCCAAGGCGTTGACAAAGGCGAAGATTCGGTTCTTGTTGTACATCAGCATCCTGCGGTAGTCGCCCGGATGGATACCGCCGAACGCCATGGCCGCCCGGTTGGCAAAGCCAAGGGCAAAGATCGCCGATGAAATATCCGGTCCGAACGGCACGATCCGGGTATTCCAGCCGATCTGCATGCCGGCCTCGAGGCATTGTTCAATGACCGTCTTGCGGTTGTGATGGGCCGCGCAGAAGATATAGAGCGACTTCTTCTGATAATCCTCGACGATCATCTTGGCGATCTCGGCATTCGGGGCCGCGCCGACAACAGCGGCAAAACCCGGCGCCGAACCGTCGACGAACTCGACGCCTCGCTTTCTGAGAATCGTATCATCGGCGGGACCGACCCAGATCTTGCCGGCGTCGATATCCGGGTCTTCAGTAAAGGTGTAAAAGTCGGGTTCGCGCAGGATGCGGAGCGCTTCCTGAATCTCGTACGCGAACAGGCCCGCCATGCCGGCATCGAGAAGCGGCCCGAGGTAGGGAAGATGGTTGTGCCCCTTGATATGCGGAGGCAGCAGGCCGCGGGCGAATTCCAGCGGCTTTTTCAGATCTTCCAGGGTCTCGCACTTCATGCCGGTGAGCGAATAGATCACCGGCAGGTAGTAGGCGGTGTTTCCAAACCCGATCTTGGTGGACGCATCGTAGGACTTCAGGGCTCGCTCAAGCTCGCCCTCTACCTGAGAAACGACCTTATAACCGCCCTGAATCGCTGCAAATGCTACTAATCGTGACATGTGTTCCTCCTTTCTTGAGGATTAGTATCGTTATGCGAATTGATCACATCTTATTCCATGCTCAGCGCCTGGCGGTCGGCCATATCCATCAGCACACGCTCGCGCGCCTTGTCGATGCCGAGTTCCTTGCGCTTCTTGTCGATATGGGCGATCATCTTGTGGGCATGCTTGACAGGATCGGGCTCGCAATCCCACATACCGCCGTACATTTTCTCCATTTCCTTGTAGAGGTAGTCCTTGAATACCGGCGCACCATCGAGCGGCATATGGTAACCGAAGACCGTGTACACACCAGAAGCGACGAAATACTGGCCGATGGAGATGGCTTTCTCGCTCATCCACTCAGGAGCGCTCCCCGCCGCCGGCAGATCAGTTATATCGTTGCCCAGACCACCGGCCTTGACCACCTCGGTCGCCGCCAGCAGGATGCGGCTGTTGTCAACGCATGAACCAAGATGCAGTACCGGCGGGATACCGACCGTCTCGCAGACCTCGGCCAGTCCCGGGCCGCAGTGCACGGCGGCGGACTCAGGCGTCATCAACCCGTGCATGCCGGCGGCGATGGCCGAGCAGCCGGTGGTCAGAACGATGACGTCGTTCTTGATCAGTTCCTTGATGATAACGATATGCTCTTCGTTGTGCTTGGTGCGGGCGTTGTTGCAGCCGACCACGCCGCCGATGCCGCGGATGCGGCCGTTGATGATGTTATCGTTGAGGGTGTAGTAATCGCCCCGGAACGAGCCGCCCAGATGGTAGCGGATCGATTCGACTCCGAAACCGGCGATCTGGGCCGACTTGTACGGCGGGATGATGACATCGGCCCCGCGGTTCTGGAAGTTCTCGATGGCCATCTTGACGATGCGCTTGGCATCCTCCATCGCATGGTGCTCGTCGAACTCGATATGGATGACGTTGTCCTGCTCCATCTTGGCGATCGGGTGGGTGGTGATCAGCTTGGTGTGGAAGCATTTGGCAACGTTTGCCAGGTTCTGGAAGATACACTGCACGTCGACCACCATCGCATCACAGGCGCCGGTGATGATCGCCAGTTCCTGCTGCAGGAAGGTACCGGCCGGCGGCACGCCGTGGCGCTGCAGCACTTCGTTGGCGGTACAGCAGATACCGGAGAGCTGTATCCCCCTGGCCCCTTTTTCCTTTGCATAGGCGAGCATCTCCTGGGTCTGCGCGGCGGCGACGATCATCTCCGAAAGCACCGGCTCGTGCCCGTGGACGATAATATTGACATGATCTTCCTTCATGACGCCGAGATTTGCTTCAGACTGCAGCGGCGACGGGGTTCCAAAGAGAACATCCTGCAGGTCGGTGGCGATCATCGAACCTCCCCACCCGTCAGCAAGCGCCGCTCGTGTTCCCTGCCGCATTAGGTTTTTATAATCCTGATCAACCCCCATATGGGTCCGGTGCATGATCTCGACTATCTCGCGATCGACATTGCGGGGAATGACTCCTTGCTTTTTCCATTTTTCCTGGAGCGGTTTCGGGGCACGCTCGATGTATTTGATCGAGCCTTCAGGCTTACCCCACTCGGCATAGGCGAGTTCGGCAACCTCGAGGGCGATCTCATCGAGATCCCTGTCTTTGACTTCCCCGTCAACTTCAACGGTGGTGGCAACGCCAAAATGAGGCGCAATCGCAATGAGCTTGAGCGGATCCTTGATCTTATAATCCTCAGTCTCTTTCCGGGCCACCGACAGGAACACCTCGGCCACCGATCGACCGTGGTCCGAATGGGCAGCGGCACCTCCTGCGATCATCCTGATAAAGTTGCGCGCGCAGATCGTGTTTGCCGTTGCTCCGCAGAGTCCTTTCCTGGTGTCCTCGCCGTCGATTCCGCCTTTGGGCAGCGGCAGGCGGCACGGTCCCATTGCGCAGTTCTTGCAGC
Organism: Desulfofustis sp.; assembly: GCA_022340565.1. Taxonomy (GTDB): domain Bacteria; phylum Desulfobacterota; class Desulfobulbia; order Desulfobulbales; family Desulfocapsaceae; genus JABDQA01. The sequence continues at coordinate 8,893 of JAJDNR010000127.1, read as the reverse complement.
AGATGCCCTGAATACCGATTGCACACGGCTTCATGGTCACCGCCCGGTCGAAAACCGTATCGATCTGCAACTGCTGGGCACGGGCAAGCATTTCCCGGGTTGCCGGATCGATGGAAGACTCTCTCACGTTTGCAAGTTTAGGATCCTTCTCGACTGGTTTTTTTGTAGCTTCTGCCATGGTTGTTTCCTCCACAACTAAAATTCAGTGTTTGTCCGCAAATAGTAAATTACCGAACAGATCCTTGTCGATCATCCTCGTTTATGGAGTCTGTTGAGCATATCAAGTATTTTCTCCTGAGGTGTTCTCTGAATTGCCGCCGCCGTCATCGAAACCTCCTCTTTCCGGTCCTTGCCACGCGCAGCAGCCATCCTTTCCCTCTCCGCGGCACGCTTCTGGCGCAGCTCTTTTTCCTCGGCCTCGCGGGCGGCACGCGCGTCCGCCGCGGCCTGCTTTTCAGCCTCCTGCTTGGCCTTGGCTTCGGCCTCCGCCTTGGCCTTGGCGTCAGCCTCGGCCTTGGCCTTAGCTTCGGCCTCCGCCTTGGCCCTGGCCTCGGCATCCGCCTTGGCTTTGGCTTCAGCCTCGGCCTTGGCTTTGGCCTCTGCTTCCGGATCGACCGGCGGGGCCTCTTTCTTCGCCTCCACCTTCTCTGGTTTCGGCGCGGCCGGGGCAGCCTCCTTCGTGGCCGGAGCGGCTTGCTTCTTGGCCGGGGCAGCCGGGGCGGCCGGGGCGGCGGGTGCCGCTTTCTTGGCCGGAGCAGCCTTCTTCTCCTCGGCGATGGTCAGATCCGGGGCCGGGGCCAGCGCCGCAAAATCGATCGTTACCGCTCCGGTTTTCTTGGAGATCGGCGCCGAGTCTGCGAGGCTTCCGCCGTCGGCCAGACAGTTCAGAAACTCCTTGACCAGCCGGATCGATTCCGGGTGCCGCATGATCAAAATGTTGGACCCGCCAAGCAGATACGCTACGGCACCGACCGCTTCCATCAGGATGCCGCGCCGCTCAGGGTCACCCAGCAGCGGGGCCTGCTCGGCGGTCTGTTTGGCTTCCTTGCACTTCCAGACCTCGTTGCCGAGGTTGTTGATCATCGGGTACTGAAGTTTGTTGTCTCCCTGGGTCATCGCCGCCATACCCAGGCGCTCCATGACCGAGTAGGAGTATTCGAGGCCGTAGCCGATGCCGCCGGTGGTTGGATCGACGATGACCCGCTCCATCGGCATACCGAAGTTCTCCAGCAGGATGTTGATCTGCTTGGCCAGGTTCACGTCGATCGGCGATGAGGAGATCAGTGAGTGCTTGTAGCCCATCGCAGCGGCGGCGATGCCTTTGTAGTTCTTTTCCTCGACCGGTCCGAGAAGCAGGTTTTCATTCTGGCATGCTTCGCAGATCGCCTTCAGCACCTTCTCGTCCTTGTCGGGATTGGCGCATCCCCATATGATCAGAGGCACATCGATGGCGGCCAGGACTTTTTTCGCGGTTTCAGCCGCTGACTCGGGACTGGCGTCCTTGTCATTGGGATCGACCGACTTCAACTGGAGCACGATGGCCTGAGCGCCGTATTCATCAACGCACTTCTTGGCCCATGCAGCCGGATCGGAAATGACATCCTTGAACGGCGCCACCGCCGCCTCCGGCCAGTCCTCGGGCTCCATGTCCCAGATTTCCATTGCAATGACAGGCTTGTTCGGCATGTCACCTTCAAACGTGTAGAAGGGATAACATGTCTCTCCACCGACAATCAGGGCTGAGCTCCCTTTACCAATGGAGATATCCCTGATTCCACCGGTATAGGACTCTTTCATGATTTGAAATGCCACTGTAGCCTCCTTCAGGTTAAAAAAGATTAGTCTTCGGTCAGCGGGCGGCACCGCAGGCAGGTCGAACCGCACCTGACCGACAGCCGCCTGATGACCTTATGTTCCTTGCAAGAATACAAAACCGCTTTGAAAAACACCGATACAAACGAAATTTCAAATCTTCAGCACCCAATATTTAAATGATCCGGAGCAATATTTCAAACACTCTGCTCGACGGACCTCAATTCTTCCCCGAAAGCTTCCTCCACATCTCCATCCGCGACCTGACCAGCGGAAATTTCTCGATCTCGGTATGCGGTATGAACATGGCGGCGACATAGTGATCCATGTAGGACGGCGTTTCCGACAGTTCGAAATTGGTCATTTTCTTGGTCACTTCCACCACGTCCTTGCGGATGCGGTTGGTCAGCGAACTCATCCGCGCGCCCATCAGGGAGCCGTTGCCGATAAATATGACCCGCTCGGGATCGATCTCGGGAAGCAGGCCGATGGTCATCGCCCGCTCCAGGTCGATATACGATCCGAATCCGCCGGCCAGGATGATGCGCTCGATCATGTTCATGCTGAATCCGACTTCTTCGAGCAGAGTCATGCAGCCGCTGTAGACTGCCCCTTTCGCCCGGATCAGATTGTCGATGTCGATTTCCGAAAGGGTGATGTCCCGTCCAATCTGGTTCTGCTCCTTGAACGCCAGCACGAATTCCCAGATCCCGTTGTTTTCGCGAATCCGCTCGGTCCCCAGATCCCGGTTGAACTTTCCGCGGTTGTTAATGACCCCCATCTCGAACATCACGGCAACCATGGTGATCAGTCCCGAGCCGCATATCCCCTTCGGGCGGACATCGCCGATGGTCAGCAGCATCGGCTCGTAGGTCACCGGATCCAGAGAGAAATCTTCGATGGCTCCCGTGGCCGCCCGCATGCCGAATTCAATGCCGCCGCCCTCGAAAGCGGGACCTGCCGAACAGGCGGTGCAGGCCAGCCAGTCCTTGTTGCCGATGACGATCTCGGCGTTGGTGCCGATATCGAGAAAGAGGGTCAATTCCTCTTCGCGATACAGTCCGGTTCCCATGATGCCGGCAACGATGTCGCCACCGACGTAACTTGAAATCGCAGGATACATCAACGCAATCGCGTGCTCCGCCATCTCCAGACCGATGGTCGCAGCCTGGAAAGGCGGGTACATGGTAGCGGCGGGAACGTACGGCGAGCGCCGCAGGTGACTCGGGTCTATGGCCAGCAGCAATTGGGTCATGGTGGTGTTGCCCGCCATCGTAATCGTGGAAATATCGTCGCGGTCGACCCCGGCCCCGGCGATGATCCTGCCCAGAACCTTGTTGATCGTCGCCACCACCGTCCGCTGCAGCGTCTGCAGGCCATCGCCCTTCTCGGCGTACATCATCCGGCTGATGACATCGTCGCCGTAGCTGATCTGGCCGTTGAAATCACCGTCCTCTGCGAGGCACCTGCCGCTGCGCAGATCGATCAGCTGACCGTAGATGGTCGTGGTTCCGATGTCGAGCGCGATCGCATAATTCTGCAGGGTGGTATCGCCGCTCTGGATATTGGTCAGCAGGGTCTTGCCGTCGTCCCGGACTGGCCGCACCAGGGTCACCGTCACTTCAAAATCCTGCTCCCTGAGAACCCTCGGAAGTTTCCTGATCACTGGAATGGTCAGCTCCAGCTTGTGCTCTCCCTGCAGTTTCAGATATTCGATGAGCCGGGTCAGATCCGGCATGTTGTTCTGCGCGTCGGGCGGCGTCAGCTTCAGATGGACCTTTTCCACCGGCGGGATGAACAGCCCTCTCTCTTTGAGGCTGTCGAAATCCATCTGCTGGATTCTGGCGGTGCGTCTCGGCGTAACCTTGTGGTCGAAGACCGAGCGGTCCATGGCCGATTCGACCGGCACCCGGATGGTAACGTCTCCTGAGACCCGGGTCTGGCAGGCGAGCCGGTAACCGGCTTCCTGGTCCTCGGTACTGAGCCGTTCAGACTGGCCGCCGTCGATCTGCCCCTGTTCCACCCGGACCCGGCACTTCGCGCACACTCCCTCGCCGCCGCACGATGCGTTGATATGAACACCGGCCTGCAGCGCCGCGCGGATAAGGCTCTCCCCTTCAGATACCTGAATGGATCTGTTGTACGGCAAAAATGTGACGGTAGGCCTACTCATTCGAGCTCCGTTCCGGTTTGACAGCATTGCTCATGCGCCAGGGTTTAAGCCCGTTCACTGTACTCAAAAAAGAAGATTTTTTAAAAAGAATTCTTTAACTTAGTCCCCATCCGTCCACCAGGGGCCACGCCCTTTCTGGACTGACCAGCCACCCACACATGGTAACTGACTTGTATTGAAGGTTTTTTCTGGTAAAAAAACAGAACCAATCAGGTGCTTATCGATATATTTTTTTTGGTTATGGAAACCATCAATTTGACTGGCAGCAGCGAGCTCAGGCTCGTTCACCCCATCATATCGAAGAACCCGTCAGCGCCGAGTGCAGGGGGCTGCGTAAATAATTAATTTAATAGTTAGGATAAGCGCCCATTGCAGCGTCTGAGGCACCCGTTGGAGATCCCAGCGGAGGCTGAACTCCCAGGCAGTCGGATGGAAACCGGATTGTAATCGGATCCCCGAGCGATTGCCCAGAAATCGGAGGGTGCGATCGGGGCTCCGGCACCTGTCACGGCCCGCAGCACACCTACAGTGCATCGGCCACCTTCACCGCCTGGGAAATTGCCCGCTGGGCATCCAGCTCGCGGGCCTGATCGGCTCCGCCGATCAGGTGATAACCGATGCCGGCGGCAGCGAGATCATCAGCCGGGCCGACCTGCGACGTCTGACCGGCGCAGATGACCACCGAATCGACCTCGATTTTTTTCGTTTCTCCTTCATGATCGATAACCAGGCCGTCATCTTCAATGGCCCGATAGCGAACCCCAACCAGGAACCGGACCATATTACGCTTCAACTCCGACCGGTGAATCCAGCCGGTGGTCTTGCCGAGCCCGATGCCCGGTTTGGTAGACTTCCGCTGCAGCAGGTAAACGGTACGCAGCGGCTTCACATCCACCGGTTCGCACAGGCCGCCGCTTTGCCGGTAAGAGACGTCCACTCCCCACTCGGCCATGAAGCGGTCGCGGTCCTGCTCCTGAGCCGGATCGTGAAGCAGGTAGGCGGCCGCGTCGAAACCGATTCCGCCCGCACCGATCACCGCGACCCGCTCACCTGCGTTGCGTCGCCCCGATATCAGCTCCTCGTAGGACATCACGATAGGGTTATCGATGCCGTCGATCTCAAGGGTGCGCGGTTTGACTCCGGTGGCGATGACGATTTCATCGTAGGCCCTCAGCTCATCGACCGTCGGTGCGGTCCCCAGCCTGATCATGACCCCGTGCAGTTCCAGCTGGTGTCTGAAATACCGCAAAGTTTCAGTAAATTCCCCCTTACCGGGAATCCTCGACGCGAGCAGAAACTGTCCGCCGATCCGGTCCGCCTTGTCGAACAGCGTCACCCGGTGTCCCCGCTGGGCGGCCGTGCAGGCACAGGCCAGGCCGGCCGGGCCGGCTCCCACCACGGCCACGGTTTTGGCCGTGGCGGCTGCCACCAGGGGAGACTCGGCCTCGCGGCAGGCGCGGGGATTGACCAGGCAGCTTGCCGTTTTTTTCTCGAAGATGTGGTCAAGGCAGGCCTGGTTGCAGCCGATACAGGTATTGATTTCCATCTCCCGGTTCTGGCGTGCCTTTTTGACCCACTGCGGGTCGGCGAGAAAAGGCCTGGCCATGCTCACCATATCGCTGCAGTCCTCGGCCAGAATAGATTCCGCCACCTCAGGCATGTTGATGCGGTTGGTCGCGACCAGCGGCACCGACACCTCCTGTCTGAGTTTTTTCGTAACCCAGGTGAAACAGGCCCGCGGAACCATCGTCGCAATGGTCGGGATTCGAGCCTCGTGCCAGCCGATTCCGGTATTGATGATCGAGACGCCCGCCTGCTCGAGGGCCCTGGCGAGCGTGACCACCTCCTGCCAGGTGCTGCCGTCTCTTACCAGGTCGAGCATCGACAGCCGGAAAATGATGATGAAATCGTCGCCCACCCGCTTCCTGATCGCCCGCACGATCTCAACCGGGAATCGGATCCGGTTCTCGAACGTGCCCCCCCACTCGTCTTCACGCTTGTTGGTCTTGCGGACGATGAACTGGTTGATCAGGTAGCCTTCCGAGCCCATGATCTCCACCCCGTCATACCCTGCCTCGCGGGCAAGGGTGGCGCACCGCGCAAAATCAGCGATGGTCGTGCGCACCCCGCGCGTTGACAGCGCCCTGGGACGGAAACGGTTTATCGGCGCGCGGATCGCTGACGGCGCGACACAGAACGGATGATAGCCGTATCTCCCCGCATGGAGGATCTGCAGGCAGATTTTGGTGTCGGTGCGGTGCACCCGGTCGGTGATGATCCGGTGCTTGCCGACCTGGGAGCTGCGGGCCAGTCTGATCGAAAACGGAAATACCCAGCCGGCGCGGTTCGGGGCGACGCCGCCGGTGACGATCAGGCCGACTTCTCCGTCCGCCCGTTCCCCGTAGTAACGGGCGATCTTCTCAAATCCGTTGCGCTCTTCTTCGAGCCCGGTGTGCATCGACCCCATCAGCACCCGGTTCTGCAGGCGGGTGAATCCCAGGTCGAGCGGCTCGAACAGCAGGGGGTATATGGGATGTGGCTGTGGCATGGCTGACTGGTATTGGTCTGGTCTTCGCTGATTTCTGCTGGTCATCGGTGAGCTCTGGGTTACATGCGATAAGCCCGGATGCGGATGCGAGGGTCTTGCATTTTGATTATGAACGGTTAATGTCAACCGTTATCAAACAATTCTTCAGACCAGGCATCACGATGCATTACCAAGGCAACATCTTCCGGCCGCCGAGCGAGGCGAACTCGATCCTGCTGCAGGTAACGACCGGCTGCTCGCATAATACGTGCACGTTCTGCGGCATGTATAAACAGAGCCGATTCACCATCAAGGACGATGCCACCATCATGGCCGATATCGAATTCGCCGCACACCACTGCCGCCGTCAGCACCGGCTCTTCCTGTGCGACGGCGACGCCCTGATCCTGCCGCAGAAACGGCTGCTACCGATCCTCGAGGCGATCCGCGGCAAGCTTCCCTGGGTCACCCGGGTCGGCACCTACGCAAACGCCAGAAGCATCGCTCTCAAGACCGTCGGCGAGCTCGAGCAGCTGCGCGATCTGGGACTGAAAATCGCCTATATGGGCCTCGAGTCGGGAGACGACGAGGTCCTCACATCGATCAACAAGGGCAGCGAATCGGCTCGGATTATCGAAATGGCAAAGAAACTCCGGGCCGCCGGAATCAAATTGTCCATCACCGTCATCCTCGGAATTGCAGGTATTGAGGGTTCCCATCGCCACGCCGAACAAAGCGGCCGCGCGCTTACCGAAATCGATCCCGAATATGTCGGCGCCCTGAGCCTGATGCTGGTGCCCGAGACCGAACTCTACCGCCGCTGGGAGCAGGGACGCTTTGTGCTGCCCGGCCCCCGGGAGATGCTCTCCGAACTGCAGATCATGATCCGTCACACCGACCTGACCCGGGGGTTGTTCCATGCCAATCATGCATCGAACTACCTGCCGATCAAGGCCCGTCTCCCGAAGGACAAGGCAGCGACGCTGGCGCTGATCGACCGGGCACTGGCCGGAGAAATCGACCTTCGTCCCGAGTACCTGCGGGGCCTTTAGCGAATCGCCGGGCTACGCCGCCGGCTGCTCCAGCTTGCTCAGCTCGGAGGCGATATCCTCGTCTATTCTCACCAGTTTGCCGCTCCGGTCGGCGATCACGAAGGTGACCAGCGCGTCGACCACGAGCTTGCCGCTGTTTTTCAGACGTATTTCCTGTTTCAGCGTCGCCGAACGGGTGCCGATTTTCTCCAGAAGCGTCGACACCAGCAGCCGCTCGCCGGGACCGACCGCCTTGCGGTAGTTCACATTGATATTGACGACCATGAACCCCAGGCCCAACGCCGTCAACCGGGCGAGATCGATCCGCGCCTCGAAGCTGGCCCAGCGTCCCTCCTCCAGAAACTCCAGGTACCTGGCGTTGTTGACATGCCCATACATGTCGACGTGGTAGCCGCGTACGACGATTTCAGTTGCCGTTTCCATGCGCTACGATCCTGTCCCCCAAAAACCTCACTTGCCGAACGCCCGCAGAAACAGCTGCAGCGCCGCTGGATTGTTCGATTTGATCTTTCCCGACATGAAATCACCCATGCCGGGCCGGTAACCGTCCTCCCAGATGGACAAGAAAAACGATTCATCGGTTTTGCACACGCAGTCGGCGTTATCCACGGTTCGCCCGTTTTCCACCACACAACCGTCTCTTGTAAGACGGACGGTCTTCTTGACTGTTCCCATCGAAAAATAATAGACGCTATCCCGGTCTATCACCCCGGTCACATACGAACCGGGCAGCGAAGCAAAAATCGTCTCAATCACCTCTCCCTCTCATTTCCTGATCGTTACTGATCCACACGCTCGGCGAGCAGTTCGGCTACATCAACCGGCCTGAGCGCTTCGTCCAAGCCCGCCCCTTTCACGCCGTCCTCAAACATGGTCATGCAGAACGGGCAGTTTGACACCAGCTGACCGGCACCGGTATCGGCCGCCATCCGCACCCGCTTGATGCTGATCCGCTCGCCAAGGTTCTCATCGGCGAGGATACGCCCGCCTCCGGCACTGCAGCAGAAGGCCTCCGCCCTGGATTTTTCCATTTCGACGACGGTGCCGCCCGCCGACCTGATCAGGCTGCGCGGCGGCTCGTAAATATCGTTGTGGCGTCCGAGGTAACAGGAATCGTGATAGGTGCAGGAAAACGATTCCGGTTTGATCCTGAGTGTTCCGGATGCGATCAAGGATTCCAGGAACACAGTGTAGCTTTCCACCGCCATGGTCAGGCCGAAATCGCGGTAATCCTTGGCCAGCGTGTTGTAGCAGTGCGGGCAGGTGGTAACGATTTTGGCGGCTCCGCACCCCTGCAGCAGTTCGACGTTTTCCATCGCCAGCGACTGG
>JAJDNR010000123.1 GCA_022340565.1 Desulfofustis sp. | reverse complement strand
TGTCGGCAAGCCGGTGATCGTGGGAGGCCGCCCTGATTCACGCGGGGTGGTTGCCGCCTGCTCGTACGAAGCCCGCAAATTCGGGGTCAAATCCGCCATGCCGTGCGCTCATGCGTACCGGCTGTGCCCGCAGGCGGTCTTCATCAGGCCGCGCCTGAATCGCTACCGGGAACTGTCCGCTCAGATCATGGAGATATTCACCCGCTACACCGACATAATCGAACCGTTGTCGCTCGACGAAGCCTACCTCGACGTCACCATCAACAAGCAGGAGCAACCCTCCGCCACCCTGCTGGCTCGGCAGATCTGCAGCGAAATCCATGACCAGACAGGGCTGACCGCCTCTGCCGGTGTGTCCTGCAACAAGTTCGTCGCCAAAATCGCCTCCGGCCTCCACAAACCCAACGGCATCAGTGTGATAAAACCCGATCAGATCGAAACCTTTCTGGCCGGACTGCCCATCGGCAAATTTCACGGTATCGGCACGGTAACCGAAACAAAGATGCTGCAGCTCAACATACGAACCGGTGCCGATCTCAAAGCCTGCAGTGAGGAAGAGCTGACTGCCTATTTCGGCAAAAACGGCCGCTTTTTTTATGATATCGTGCGAGGCATCGATCCGCGGCCAGTCATGACCTCCCGGCAGCGCAAATCGGTCGGCGCCGAGCGGACCCTCAGTGAGGACACCTCCGACCTGGCCCAGATCCATGAGCTCCTCGTCTCCCTCACCCGGAAAGTCTGCACAACCCTTGAGAACAAGAGTCTGCAGCCGAAAACGATTACCCTGAAAATTCGCTACGGAGACTTCACGACCATCACCAGGTCAGTGTCGCTGACCAAACCGCCTGATGGGGCGGAGGAGATCATCAGGCTGCTGCCGGGGCTCGTTCGCAGAACCAGGGCCGGTTCCACCCCGGTCCGGCTGGTGGGAATCTCGGTCTCCAACTTTCACGATCCCGCCGGCTGCCGCCCCACCCAGATGGCGCTCCCCTACCCGTGATCGCAGCTTGCAGGCTGCCTGAATTTCACGGTTATCAATTCCCCCTGTTTACAGTAAAGGTGATCGGTGCTATTGTCTGTGCCGATAATCACCGCCACGTCTCCTATCCATGATCACCAGGTAATGATATGTCTGTGCTGCTAAGGATCGTTTCAGGGATTTGCAAGGGAATATACCGCTCGGTCGTCTTCATCGGCTCCTTGTTTTTCAGTCTGTTGTTTATCGCTATGATCACCGTCTTCGCGCTGTCGATCTTCTATTCCGAGGATGTTACGGTTGCCGACAACTCGATTCTGAAATTGACCCTTTCCGGAACCATCGTCGAGCAGCGCACCCTCGAAGACCCCTATATAAACTATGCTGAGCTGCTGATGGGGCTCCCGGAAAAACCCAGAGAAACCGTGCTGCAGGAAGTCCTCGACACGATTGGCTACGCTGAAAGCGATCCCCGAATCGAGGCGATTCTTCTCGACCTGAAATACTTGCAAGGCGCCGGACTCAATCAACTCGAAGCAATCGGAGCATCACTTGCATCCTTCAAGAAGACCGGCAAGCCGGTCATCAGCATCGAGGACAGCTACTCACAGGACCAGTACTATCTGGCCGCCCACGGCAGCAAGATTTTCATCAACCCGATGGGCGGCGTCAACCTGAACGGCTTCGGGATGTACCGGTTTTATTTCAAGGAAGCCCTTGAGAAACTGAAAATCGATTTTCATGTATTCCGGGTCGGCGACCATAAATCCGCCATAGAACCGTTGACCAGGAACTCGATGTCGGCTGAGGACAGGAGTCAGTCGAGGGAGTGGCTGTCGGCGCTGTGGCAGAACTATATCACCGATGTGTCAGCTCAGCGCGGCCTGAAGCCGGATAACATCAACCGCTACATCAACGCGGTTCCCGATAATCTCAGGGAAGTCAACGGGGATCTCGCCGGCCTGGCGATGAAAAGCGGACTTGTGGACGGGATAAAAAACCGCAGAGAAATCCGCTCCTACCTGATGGAAATCGTCGACGCCAAGAGCGAAGACGAGGTATCCATCGTCTCCTTTTTCGATTATCACAGCCAGGTTCCCGCTCCCTATGATACCGATGGCAGGCAGTCCGATCAGATCGGCCTGATCATCGCCGAGGGAACTATCATCGACGGCTCCAGTCAGCCCGGAACCATCGGCGCGGAAACCGTCATGTCTCTGCTCCGTCAGGCGGGGAGCGACGACCGCATCAAGGCAGTGGTGCTGCGCATCGACAGCGGCGGCGGGTCTGCATTCGCATCGGAACTTATCCGTCAGGAAATCATCGCCTTGAAAAACGACGGTAAACCGGTGCTGGTATCGATGGGCGCCTATGCGGCGTCGGGAGGCTACTGGATTTCGGCCAACGCCGATGAGATCTGGGCATCCGCAAACACCCTGACCGGTTCCATCGGCATCTTCATGGCCGTGCCGACCTTCGAGAAACTGCTGGAAAGCGGCGGGATTCACCGGGACGGAGTGGGAACCACCAATCTGGCCGCGGGACTCGATCTCACCCGTCCGCTGTCGGATGAACTGGGCGATGCCATTCAGATGGTACTCGAGAACGGCTACGATCGGTTTATTTCCATCGTTGCCGACGGACGCAACATGGATCGAAAAAAAGTTGAAGAACTGGCCCGCGGCAGAGTCTATGCGGGAGCCAGGGCCAAAGAGCTCGGCCTGATCGACGAGATCGGCGCCCTCGACCAGACGATTGCTGCAGCAGCCGCCCGGGCCGGGCTCAGCGATTACGGAGTTACTCACCTCAAGCAGGAGGTATCATTCCGTTCGCTGCTGCTGAGCCGACTGCATGCGGCAGTGTCTGCGCTCGCCGACCGCTACACCTGGCTTGCCCCCGTGCTCAGCGCTGCACGGCCGCTGACATCGGCGGTCCAAAGATTCTTGCTTTTCCCCGACCCAAACGGTATGTATGCCCATTGCATGATCGGTTATTTTTAGGGTATTCAAGGGAGTGACAGATGAACTATTACAAGGCGCTACTCGCGATCGTCTTCTGGCTCGTTTTCAGCAGCAGCATCGCCTGTGCTGAAAAAACCTATATCATCTCCGGCAATTCACACGCCCCGCCCGTGGTCTGGGCTGAGCAGAGTCGCCTCTCCGGAGTGGGCCCCGATCTGGTCTCGAAGATTTTCGATGAATTGTCCATCCCCTACGAAGTGCGTGTCATTGACGACTGGTCGAAGGTTCAACAGGAAGCCGAGGCCGGCACGATAGATCTGATCGTTTCCGCATTTCGCAACAAGCAGCGAGAGGGATACCTGAATTTTTCAATCCCCTATCTGCCTGAGCCCTCTGTGGTGCTCGTCAGGAAGGGAACGGAATTCGAGTTTTCAAAATGGAGCGCGCTCAAGGGCAAAAAGGGCGTTGCCGGATCCGGCGAGAGTTTCGGCCAGGAGTTCGACGCCTTTCTCAAAGATAATCTCGACGTCTCCTTCTTCACCCTCGAACGGGCGGTACAAGAGCTGGCACTGGGCAAGGCGGATTACCTGATCATCGACTATTACACCGCCCTGATCTACACCTACCTGCTCCAGGGAGAACAGGCGGTGACGATCCTCGAGCCCTCCATAGGAACCGAAAACTTCCACCTTGCGATTGCCAAGAATTCGCCGCTGAGCGGCCGCCTGGCGGATATCAACCGGGTGCTCGCTGAGCAGATCGCCGGCGGGGTGGTGACTGAACTGTTTATGACCCATTACGAGCGGTGGGAACGGATTCTCGAACAACAGTCCGAATTCTTCGGTAAACTCGCCGCCGAGCGGACCGCCGAACAGCGCAGCTACCTGGAAGAACAGGGCGAACTGGCACGGCAGAGCATCATCAAACTGATGGTCGATCGGGAAGGGCTTCCAGCCGCCGCCCGTTAACGGAAACCGTCACTGTCCGGAGGATGCACGGTGACATCCATCCTCCTGCTCGACCTCGCAACAACCGTGTATGGACCTGTCCCCGGAAGCGCTGCTCTATCTCTGGCAGAAACTGATCTGGCCGCTGATCAGACTGCTGCTTTTCATCTCGATCGGCCTGATCGCCGCCAATATTCTCGAATCGCTGAACTGGACCAGACGCGTCGCCGCCCTGGCCCGACCGCTGGTGAGATTCGGCCATCTGTCCGAGCAGGCAGGGGCCGCCTTCTCGGTCGCCATCGTATCGGGGGTCGCAGCCAACACCATGTTGTCCGAGGCCTTCGACAAAGGGCAGATCACTAGAAAAGAACTGGTGCTGGCGAATCTGTTCAACGCCCTGCCCACCTATTTCCTGCACCTTCCCACGGTCATCGTGATCACTGCGCCGCTGATCAAGAGCGCTGCCTTCATCTACGTTGGAATCACTTTTTCCGCGGCACTTCTGCGCACCCTGTTCATAGTCGTTGTCAGCAGGATGGTTCTGCCTGAGCCCGAGGAACCGGTGATCCTGGCGGAACCGGATGCTGCACGCCGCGACTGGGCAGCAATTTTGAACCGGACCTGGAAGCGCGTCAAGGGACGAATGCGCAAGATCCTGATCTTTACCGTACCGATCTATAGTGGCATTTTCGTGATGAACCGGCTCGAGTTCTTCTCCTGGCTCGAATCTGTACTGGCCGGGTACCTCAGCTTCATACCATGGCTCTCCCCCCAGGCCATGGGGATAATCGCGCTGCATCTGGCCGCAGAACTGACCGCCGGTCTGGCTGCGGCCGGGGCGCTGCTTCAGGATGGAATCCTCAACAACCAAGAGGTGATAATCGCCCTTCTGATCGGCAATATCCTCTCATCGCCGCTGCGCGCCGTCAGGCATCAGCTGCCATACTACGCAGGAATCTTCAAGCCCAGACTGGCCATGGAACTGATCATCTACAGCCAGTCGTTCCGCATCCTCAGTCTGATTCTAGCAGCCCTGATCTATTTCACCCTCGCAATGAGTTGACAAAATCGGCGGTTAACGGTAGTAGTTCGGGATACATCAGGTGCCGCCTGAAACGGCTTAAAAGGGAACTCCGTGCGATTCGGAGACGGGCCCGCCGCTGTAACCGGGACGAACACTGCACTATGTCACTGGCGTGATAGCCGGGAAGGCGCAGTTATTAGGTTGAACCGGGAGTCAGAAGACCTGCCTGCTGTCGGTGGTTGTCAACGGCAACGAGAACCGCCCGAAGAGATACGAGGAAAAAAGGGCATCCCCGGATCAGCAGGTGATCCGGGGATTTTTTATTTCCGGCCTGATCTCCTTCCCCGACCTCCGGTTGGCGTGTCAAAGGAGCCAAGCTGACGAGATCCATGACTGTGCACCCTCCTCCCACCGCAGGCCAGAACCTTTCGAATGTGTCTCGACGAACCGGGATTTTCTGGGTACTCGCCGGCCTCGCTGCATTGCTGGTACTGTCTGTGATCGTGTCGGCGGGGCTCGGTTTCATCTCGATATCTCCCGCCGAGATCATGCGCATCGTTGCCTCCCGGTTCGGGGCGCCGCTTCCCGATTCCATAGACGCAAGCCACCCGTTCGTGATTATGGAGGTCAGGCTGCCGCGCATTCTCACCGCTGTCCTCGTCGGCGGCGGACTGGCGGTGGCCGGCTGCGTGTTTCAATCGCTCCTGCAGAACCCGCTGGCCGACCCCTATACGCTCGGCATCTCGTCGGGCGCCGCCTTCGGGGCATCAACAGCGATCCTGCTGCTGATCGGCGGCGTCTCCCTCCCGGCACCGCTGATCATACCCGGCTTCGCCTTTGCCGGAGCGGTGCTGACCCTGATCGCGGTTTTTTCCCTGGTCGGCCCTGCCAGCCGCTTCTCATCCAACAGTCTGATTCTGTCCGGCATCATCGTTTCGGCGATACTGTCAGCCGGCATCAGCCTGATCAAGTTTCTCGCCGACGAGCAGGTCAACGCCATCATCTTCTGGCTGATGGGCAGCTTCATCGGTAAAGACTGGGTCGACGTGCTGCTGCTGATCCTGCTGGTGATTCCCTGTTCGACGGTCCTGCTGCTCTTTGCGCGGGAGCTCGACATCATGACCTTCGGAGACCGGGTGTCCGATGCGCTCGGTGTCGAAACCGAGCGGACCAGAAAGCTGATTCTGATTATCGCATCGTTGTCGACATCAGCGTGCGTCGCCGTTTCCGGCATCATCGGATTTGTCGGCCTGATCAGTCCTCACTTTGTCAGAATGATGCTCGGCCCCTCCAACCGCCTGCTCATCCCCTGCAGCTTCCTGTGCGGCTGCATCCTGCTGCTGAGCGCCGATACGGTTACCAGGGTCTTCCTGCCCACCGAGATACCCATCGGGGTGCTGACCGCGCTGATCGGCGGCCCGGTGTTCTGCTACATTTTCAGAAAAAATCAGCTGCAGAAATGGCGGTAGCATGAACGGGATCGAACTGCATCAGGTGGGGTTTTCCTACGGCCGTCTGAGTTGCCTGGAGTGTATCGATCTCAGGCTGGAAAGCGGATATTTCCACGGATTGATCGGGCCAAACGGCAGCGGTAAATCCACCCTGCTCGACCTGATGTCTGGATATCTCGAACCTGAACGCGGATCGATAAACATCAATGGCCGGCCGATCGCAGGCTACCGACGAACGGATCTGGCCCGGCTGCTCACCCTGGTGCCCCAGTCATTCTCCTTCAATTTCGATTTCAGCGTGTATGAAACGGTGATGATGGGGCGTCATCCCCACCTCGGCAGGTTTGCTCATCCCGGGGTAGGCGATCATCAGGCGGTTCGCGCCGCCCTCGAGACCCTCGAGGTGGACCGCCTCGCCGGCCGCTCCATCAGACAGCTTTCAGGCGGAGAAAAACAGCGCGTCACGGTGGCCAGAGCACTGGCCCAGCAGACCGACTACCTGCTTCTCGACGAGGTCACTGCCAATCTGGACATCAATCACGCGATCTCCATCATGCGGACCCTCAAGGCTCTCAGCAGCAGGGGAAGGACCGTCATCGCCGCCCTTCACGACCTGAACATGGCACTGGCCTTCTGCGACCGGGTTATCGTGTTGAAGGAAGGCAGGGTTCATCGCAGCGGATCCGCCGCTGAGGTCGTCGATACGGGATTGGTGGCCGATATCTACCAGGTATCCACCGACATGCTGAGATCGGAGGACGGAACCCGGCAGCTCGTCTACCGCTATCACCAGTGACATGAACACCAAAACCTTATCCCATCGTCTGCGAGTACTTGCGATGATCTGCATCGCCACGCTGCTGCTGATCGCGTCGGTACCGGCGCGCGGTTTCGAAATCGTCGACGATGACGGGGTCGGCCATCATTTCAGCGGCCCGGCGACCAGGATTATTTCACTCTATCCGGCCCATAGCGAAAATCTTGCCGCGCTCGGGGCTGAAGGCTCGCTGCTGGGGATCTCGACCTCGGACTCCTATCCGGAGTCGATACGTGCCAAGCCCCGTTTCTCCCAGCACGACTCGCTGGAAAAATTGATCGCCGCTGCCCCCGACTGCATCCTGATCAGGCCGATGATCTCACGAGCGAAGCCGGAACTCATCGACAAGCTCCGCGCCTACGGAATCCCGGTGGTATCACTGCAGCCGACTTCAGTTGACGAACTCTACCAATACTGGCGCACCCTCGGCAGGATCAGCGGCTCCGAAGCCTCGGCTGAAGGTATGATAACTTCCTTCCAGACGCAACTCAGGGCCATCGCTCAGCGCCCCCGGGACCTGCCGGTATCGGCTCGACCCCGTGTCTACTTCGAGTCCATCCATGCACGCATGAGAACCTTCTCTCCAGATTCGATCTCGATGTTCTGCGTGGAGGCCGCAGGCGGCGTAAATGTCGCCGGTGACGCGGTGCCACGGCACGGAACCAATATCGCCGATTACGGCAAAGAACGCATACTCGCCAAAGCTCATTCGATCGATGTGTTCCTGGCCCAGACGGGAAGAATGAACCGCATCAC
>JAJDNR010000201.1 GCA_022340565.1 Desulfofustis sp. | reverse complement strand
AGCACGGACCGTATCTCCAAACAGGAAGCAGCCGAACAGGTGCCGCTTAAGACCGGTTGCCACCTGGTACAGCTGATCGGCAAGACCCTTCTGATCTATCGCCGGAACGGGCAAAAGACAAAAGACGAGCAGATACGGCTTGCCGACCTTTGACGAGATCGGCGAACGGCCGTCAGCTCTTGTCCTCGGTCGGATAGCGGTTGTCGAACCATTCCTTCCAGCCGCCTTTCAACACCAACACCCGCGCGAATCCCAGTGAACTGAGCTGCCGTGCCACACGGGCACT
Source organism: Desulfofustis sp. (assembly GCA_022340565.1). Lineage (GTDB taxonomy): Bacteria > Desulfobacterota > Desulfobulbia > Desulfobulbales > Desulfocapsaceae > JABDQA01. Next base: position 17,237 of record JAJDNR010000201.1, on the reverse strand, counting down.
GGTGAACTCGCTGGGTCAAGCGCAATAGAGTACATAGAGTTTATCTCGGGAAAGATTTTGTGACCACGTCTGCACATCGGACGGATCGGCTCGCACCGCGCCCTTGATTTTCAGTTCGCTGGATTCCCAGTCACTTTCCCTCCTTACGTCAAGAATAACCAGCTCGGCGGTTCCGAGCCGCTGCTTCAACTCATCCTTGCCGATGGTCTGCACATCGGCGCCGACCCCATGTACGGCGCTGACCAGAACGGCAACAATCAGCAGAGTCATGATCTTGTTCATATGGCACTCCTCTGTCGGACAGCCTGAATATCGGTTCGCAGCATGGATGATGCTGCATAGCGGTTACTATAATGACGGATTCACAACTGGCCAGCAGTAGCTGGAATTCTTGCGTTCACCGGGTGAATGATCTAGACTGCGATTGCAGTAAACGACGACCTGATGTCGAAAACAGCTCCCCGAGCCAGGCCATGAACAATACCAAGAGTCTGCATCCCAGTGCCCGCAAGGTTCAAGAATTCATCACCAGTCGCGGCTACTCATGGACGGTACGGGAACTGTCCGTCTCCACCCGGACAGCTCAGGATGCCGCCGCCGCTCTCGGGATCGCGATAGAGCGTATTGCCAAATCTCTGGTTTTCAGAAGCCGCACCGACAATTTGCCGGTACTGGTCATCGCATCCGGCGGGAACCGGGTGGACCTTGAAAAGATCAAACAGCAGACGGGGATGATTCTGAGCAAAGGTGACGCCACGTTCGTCAAGCAGGAAACCGGATTCCCGATCGGCGGAGTTCCGCCCGCTGGACACTGCCGACGGCTCGCCACCATTCTGGACCAGGATCTGAAGCAGTATCCCACGATCTGGGCCGCTGCCGGTACGTCCCATGCGCTGTTCGAGCTCGAACCGGACCAACTCGCTTGTCTGACCGAAGGGACCTGGTTGGATCTTTCCGAATCAGCCTGAAATCATGGATCCTGTATGGTGATGCCCGATCAGTTCCTCCTCAAGCCGCTTCCTTCGATACGATTCGGGGCCGGCAGCATCGCTACCCTGCCCGAGATCGCAGCCTCGCACGGTACCCGGTGTCTGATCATAACCGGGTCGGGATTCCTGAAACGCGCCCATCAGTGGCCCCCAGTCGAGAAACACCTGCTGGAGGCTGGCTGTAACCTTTTTTATGCCTCCATCAGCGGCGAACCGACTCCTGACATCATCGATGGTATCGTCGACGCCTTCCGGCCGCGGCAGATCGAGGTGGTGATCGCCATAGGCGGCGGCAGCGTGGTGGACGGAGGCAAAGCGGTTTCGGCGATGTTGCCTGATGGAGAGCCGGTTGCCTGGTATCTGGAAGGGGTTGGCAGCAGAAAACCGACCGGGAAAAAACTCCCTTTCATTGCCATGCCTACCACTGCAGGCACCGGCAGTGAGGCGACCGCTAACGCCGTTGTCACCAGGCCGGGCGCTGATGGCTTTAAAAAATCCCTGCGCCACGACCGCTATGTCCCCGACCATGCCGTTGTCGACCCTGATCTGATGAGAACCTGCCCCCCGGAACTGACCGCCTCATGCGCGATGGATGCATTCACCCAGCTGGTCGAGGGCTACCTTTCCTCAAACAGCTCGCAGATCACCGACACCCTCGCCTGGGAAGGGTTAAAAAACGTGCAGCGCTCACTGCTCGCCGTCTTTATCGACGGCGATGACATCGACGCCCGGACCGATATGGCATTTGCCTCCCTGTGCTCAGGCATTACCCTGGCCAATGCCGGCCTTGGCGTCGTTCACGGCCTGGCGCCCCCTCTTGGATCGCTGTTTTCCATATCCCACGGGGTTGTCTGCGGCACTCTGATGGCCAGCGCCAACCGGGCGACGCTCGAGCGGCTGCATGGCGCTGCCGACGAAAACCCTGCTGCCTGGGAATCGGTTCTTCAGAAATACGCGCGCCTTGACCGGCTGTTTTGTGCACACTCAGCCGGAGATGATCATCCCGGAATGCGGTTCGTCGAATATCTCGACGATCTGGCCGGCAAGCTTGCCATGCCGCGCCTGTCCCGATTCGGGGTTAGCGTAGAACACCTCGATGAGATCGTGGCCGGATCATCGAACAAGAACAACCCGATCCGGCTGGACGACCAGGCCCTCAGGGCGATCGTGTCGGAACGGTTGTAAGCCCCCAGGCGACGGCTATGCGGCTTACTTGACCTGCTCTTCAAGCTTTCTGGTGCGGTCTTCCTCGACGGTTTTCACCGCTTCCGCTTTCTCGATCGGATCCTTGATGTATCTGACCGCTGTGTCGGCGGTTTTCTGAACCGCCTGGTCTATGGCAGACTGTTTATCATCGGCCGCTTCGTCGGATGAGCAGGAAACGAGCAGAACCAGTGCCGCTGCAGCCAGCAGGATCTTCACCGAGTACAGCCCGCCGCTTGGTCTTTGGGGTTTACGATTCATGGCTTTATACGTTTTCATCCTTGATTTACCCTGCAATTGCAATATGCTGGTCAGGTTTGATTCTATCACATAATGAAGACGAAAGGTAGCAGGCCGTTGAACAGCAGAGATCCGCAGAACAGCACCGGCGAGGAACGGGCGAGCGCCGGCGGAGTGCGCCTGCGGACCCTGTGGCTCAGGCTCCTGTCCGAGCAGTTCAAGCAGCATCGGACCAGACTGCTCTTCGGTTTTGTGGCGCTGATCAGCGTCGACTTTCTGCAGCTTTTCATCCCCTTGATCGTAAAACAGGCCATCGATTCGCTGACAGCCGGCACCGGAACCATGGTCCATCTGCTGCACATTTCCGCAATGATTGTCGGTATCGCCGGTACAGTGGTCGTACTCCGCTACGTCTGGAGACGGCTGCTGATCGGATTTTCCCGCTATCTCGAGCGATCGCTGAGAAACCAGATTTTCTCCCACATCCTTGCGATGGATCAGTATTTCTTTTCCCGGAGAACCACCGGAGATATCATGGCCCACGGCTCCAACGACCTCGCTGCGGTGCAGATGGCATGCGGCATGGGCATGGTTGCCGCCGTCGATGCAATCGTGCTGTCGCTGGCCGCTGTCGGCTTCATGATCCATATCCACCCCACCCTGACCCTCTATGCGCTGCTTCCTCTGCCGCTTCTCGCGGTGGCTACGCGGATACTGTCGGCACGGCTGCATCACAGATTCAATCATGTCCAGGAACAGTTCTCGCTGCTTACCGAGTTTGCCAGATCGGCAGTGGTTTCGGTGAAACTGATCAAGGCCTATACCTTCGAACAGCACCAGATCGACCGCTTCGACCGGATGGGTGAAACCTATATTCATGCAAATATCCGCGTCGCCATGATAAACGGCCTGCTGTTCCCCGTATCGAGCCTGATCGGCAACTGCGGGCTGCTTATCATTCTGGTGTTCGGCGGCAGACTGGTAATCGACGGAGCCATCACCCTCGGTGATTTCGCGGCCTTCACCACCTACCTGCAAATGCTGATCTGGCCTATGATGGCGGTCGGCTGGGTAGCCAACTTGACCCAGCGCGGCATTACCGCCCTGCGCAGAATTGACGATCTGATCACCGCTGAACCGATCCTTGTCGATGCACCGGCAAATCCGCTCCTGCTCCCCGGTACCGGTAAATTCAGGGCCGAGAATCTCACCTTCTCCTACCCCGGATCGACGATCAAACAACTTGACCACGTGAGCTTTGCGGTAGACTCCGGCATCATCGGCATAACCGGTGCGACCGGCAGCGGCAAGACCACCCTCTGCAAACTGCTGCTGAGGCTCTATCCGGTTGATGACGGTAGCCTTTTCTTCGGCGACCTCGATGTGAATCGATTGTCCGTAGACCAGATCCGGTCGCAGATATCATATGTATCTCAGGAACCGGTATTATTCTCCGACACCGTCTCGGCCAATATCGGTTTCGGTGCCGATGACGTGTCTCTCGAGACGATCAAGGCAGCTGCCGAAGACGCCGACATCCACCAGGAGATCCTCGATTTCAACAACGGGTACGACACGGTTATCGGGGAACGCGGCATTACGCTGTCCGGAGGCCAGCGCCAGCGTATTGCACTCGCCCGGGCGCTGGTCGCCGAACGGCCGATCCTGGTGATCGACGACGGTCTGTCCGCCGTCGACACATCGACCGAGAATCGCATCATCGAGGCGCTGCGCAAACGGTTCGAGAACAAAACCGTGTTCATCGTTTCCAACCGGATCAAGCTGCTGTCGATGACCGACCGGATCCTGATACTGGAAACCGGCAGGCTGATGGCCGACGCCCCCCACGAAACACTGCTGCGCACCAATTCGTTCTATCAGTCCATCCATCGTAAGCAGATGCAGGAGGCCGGCACCAATGCGTAACTACGGCGGTTACATGGAAAAAGGCCAGTCCACTCCGTTTTACGACCTCAAACTGTGGCTGCGCATCCTGAAGTGCACCCGCGGTTTCAAGCGGGCTATGGGAGTCGCCGTCGTCCTGGCTGTGGGGGTAACGGTTGCCGCCCTGAGCCTCCCCTATCTGGTCAAGACCGGGATCGACACTTACATCACGGCCGTCGACCTGAGTCCGGAACAACGATTTTCCGGTCTTGTCCGCATCGGGGGCATCAGCGCAGCGCTTATCCTCTGCGGGTTCGTTCTGACCTTTCTGCAGGTGGTGCTTCTCGAATGGGTCGGCCAGTCGGTCATGCACCGCATCCGCCAGCAGCTGTTCAGCCACATCCTGTCGCTCGACCTGGCGTTTCTCACCAAACAGCCGACCGGTAGACTGGTTACCCGATTGACTAACGACGTGCAAAATATGTACGAGATGTTCACCTCGGTGATTGTCACGCTGTTCAACGATCTGCTCCGTCTTGCCGGCATCCTCGTCGTACTGATTTTCATGAACGCCAAACTGGCTGCACTGATGTCACTGTTTCTGCCGCTGGCGATGGTGCTGATCGTGACCTTCGCGAGCCTTGCCCGGGAAAAATTCAGGGCGATCAGAAGCCAGCTGTCCAGGATAAACAGCTTCGTTCAGGAGTCGGTATCGGGCATGTCGGTGATTCAACTCTTCAACAGGCAAAGCTGGCTGTTCTCGCAATTCGACGGGCTCAGCCGCGAATATCTGGAGCGGACCCTGAAACAGATCAGACTGTTTGCAGCCTTTATGCCGCTGACCGAATTAATGAGCTGGGTCGCCATTTCGATGATCCTGCTTTACGGTGGCTTTCAGGTCATCGACAAGCGTCTGACCATCGGTGAACTGATTGCCTTCATTGCCTATATGCGGCTCTTTTTTCAACCCTTGCGCGAACTCGCCCAGAAATATTCGATCGTGCAGTCCGCCCTTGCCTCCGCCGAGCGGATTTTTTCGATGCTCGACACCGAACGAAAGATCAAATCGCCGCCGTCGGCCCTGCCGATCGAACGGATCAACGGCGCCATAACCTACAAATCGGTATCCTTTGCCTATGAAAAGGACATCGCGGTCATCGACGATCTCGACCTGACGATTGACGCCGGACAGACGGTTGCCATTGTCGGTCCGACTGGATCGGGAAAATCGACCCTGATCAGCCTGCTCCAAAGATTCTATGAACCCCAGAAGGGAACGATCACCATCGATGGTCACGACATCCGCGATCTGGACCTGGAAACCTTGCGCACCATCGTCGGGGTCATACTCCAGGATGTACTGATTCTCGATGACACGCTGCTTGCAAATATCGTGATGAATAGCGGCTGCAGCCGGGCGCGAGTCGAGGACATACTCGAGAAGGGAGGCATGCGGCCGTTTGTCGACCGCCTCGAACAGGGACTCGACACACGCATCGGCGACGGCGGCCGGGAGCTCTCTTCCGGCGAAAAACAGCTGCTCGCCTTTGCGCGGGCGATGTGCAGAAATCCGGCAATTTTGATACTGGACGAGGCGACCGCCTCTATCGATTCGGAAACTGAATCAATGCTCGAACGGGCGATCGAGACCATTACCGACCGGACCTCGATCATCATCGCCCACCGGCTTTCCACCGTCAAACGGGCGGACCGCATCATTGTAATGGAATCGGGGAGGATCGTCGAACAGGGAAACCACCAGCACCTTCTCTCCAGAAACGGTCGCTATGCAGAGCTGGTGAAGCTCGATTCCTTTGCAGAAGAGCAGGAGCAAGGCATCGGAACGTCAGGCTCAACGGAATCACCGGAGCCCTTTCCCATACAGCATTCCAACGGTGACCCCCTATGAACCCGGTGATTTTGTGGTGGGGCCGCTTCGACCCGAACTACTCCCGCAACCGGATTCTCAGAAACCTGCTGAGCAAAAACGGAATCACCATTCGTGATTTCAGACCCCGGTCGTCGCTTTTCGGATCTGTCGAGGCAGCCCTGTTCGATCCCGGGCCGGCGGACTGCATCTGGGTTCCCTGCTTCAGGCACCGGGACCTTCGCTCGGCGCGCAGATACGCCGATAGGAAACGGCTCAAACTGGTGTTCGACCCGCTCATCTCCAGCTGGGACAAGGTCGTTTTCGAACGAGGCAAATATCCTGCCGGACATCGCACCGCAAAACGACTGCTGAACTGGGAGCGCTCGCTCTACCGCAGTGCCGATATCGTCGTTGCAGACACGGAAGCGCATCGTCGTTTCTACCGGGACCTGCTGGGCAGCCCCGCTGATACGACCTATGTGATCCCGGTGGGCGCCGAGGAACCGCTGTTCAGCTTCCAGCCCCCGCACCCGCTGTCCCGCCCGGCTGAGATCCTGTTTTTCGGCAGCTTCATCAGCCTGCAGGGGGTTGAGGTGATCGTCGATGCCGCCCGGCTCGTTCCGCAGGCCCGTTGGACCTTGCTTGGTAACGGCCCGCTGCGGTCCGACTGTGAACTGCGAGGTAAAGGGCTTGTAAACCTGCAGTTTGAAGACTGGATCGACTATGAGTCGCTTCCGGAGCGGATCGGCAAGGCCGATATCGTGCTGGGAATTTTCGGCGACTCGGAAAAGGCCGGCCGGGTCATCCCCAACAAGGTATTCCAGGCGCTGGCCTGCGGACGTCCGGTGGTCACCCGGCACTCCACCGCCTATCCGGCAGGGCTCGTGGATGACAGAGCCGGCCTCCACTTTGTCCCTCCGGCGGATGCGATGGCGCTGGCCTGCTGCATCGAAGGGTTGCTCTGCGAGGCGGGTTCGTTTGTTGAGTGTCAGCATCAGGCACGAAAGATCTACGACGAACATTTTTCCGAGCCTCACATTGACGCTCGCCTGAAGGTTGTGCTTGCGGCACTCGGTCTGCTTCCGTCTCCCTCCTCATCCTGACCTCGCCCGAAGTGCGCTCCCTGTCAGCAAATATCTATTATCTCTACCTGATCAAGCTCTCCAAATGGCTGATGCTGATCATGCCGATCGTCGTGTTGTTTTACACGGACAATGGCCTCGATATCTATCACCTGTATCTGCTTCAGGCTGCCTATTCGCTTTGCGTCGCGCTGTTCGAAATCCCTTCGGGATACCTGGCCGATATCGTCGGACGCAGATCCACCCTCATCTGGGGAGCGATCCTCGGCACCCTCGGTTTTGCGGTGCTGTCACTGTCGCACACCTTTGGAGGTTTTTTCACTGCGGAAATCATCCTCGGACTCGGCGGCAGCCTGGTCTCCGGCGCCGACTCCGCCCTGCTCTATGACAGTCTCGCGGCACGACGGAAGCAGGGGTATTACCTCAGATATGAAGGGAGGATAACGGCGCTGGGCAATCTCTGCGAAACTGCCGCTGGTACCGGCGCTGATCTGCCTGTTCGTTTTTTACCTGGTCCGCGGGTACACCACGCCGATGCTGCGTGATCTGATCAACCGCGGCTGCGATTCGTCGGTGCGGGCGACCGTGCTGTCAATAAGGAGCCTGATCATCCGTCTGTCGTTTTCGATCGGAGGGCCGCTCATCGGCCTGATCGCCGGCAGAACCACCCTATCCGTTTCCCTGATCTTGTTTGGGTCGGCCCTGACCGCTCTGTCGACCGTCGCCACTACCTGCCTGTTCAACCATCATGCGCTAGGCGATCCTGATCATCCCCGCCCATGATCCATTTTCTTGAAATATCGCCTCAGCATCCAGTACGGAGCATAGTGCGGAAATACCCGCTGCCTGGACAGGGCGTAATTGAACGCCATCTGGTCACGCCGGGACCAGCGGAGCAGTTGGTCGAACCAGGTTTGCATCAATCTGCGGATATCGTCATGTCCGGCCCTGCGCAGGATCATGCTCCCGGCGACATGCGGGTAGGGGTCATCAAACCCCTGCTCCTCGACGTAGTGGCGGTACTGGCTGCGCAGCAGGGATTCCTCATCCTTCCCGACCCGCACGCAGAGCTCGACTTCCTCGCGCAGCGAACTGTGAAACGGATGCAGCAGCATGACGAACCGCTCGCCGGGAGGCAGCACATGCGCGACGAAGGTGTCGAGGTCCCCGCGAATCCGGAAGTTTGCATCTATATAGACGCTGATGTCATAGCCGCCATCAACAAGATGGTTATTGATCTTGACCTGGCGCGACAGGCGCACGGGATCGAGATCGAGCTCGTTCTTCAAGAGTCGGATCTGCCAGGTATCGCTGCTCAGGGAAGGATTGTCGGTATAGCATATGAAATCCCAGTTCGGAAGCGGCTGAGGTATTTCGTTCAGCGAATCATATCCCGCCGTTATCGCCGTGTAGAGCAGTTTTTTTTCCGTTCGATAACGCTGCTTACGGGTCAGTCCCACCAGCAGCGGGCGATTGAAGCAGTAGTTGCAGGCGTAGCTGATGTACAGGCGCCAGTAGCCGCGAGGGGTGCCGCTGCCAAACGCCTTGTTTATCCGCTGCAGATGGGTCGAAATATTCATCCTCATCATCGAGAAAGCTAGAATCCCTGTCAAGACTGACGCAGCACTACCTTACCATGCGCGCACCACGGCACAACAGCTTTCCGTGGTGCCGCAGAAACAGCAGGGAACGGCCTGTTCACCGCATGAATTGAATAAATCTGCTAACTCCATGAATTTTTATAGTCTTTATGTTATTTTGTTTTGACATTGGGTTTGTTCTTCCTTATATCTATTTAAGTTTTTTATTAATTAGTTTGCCGATGCCGGCAACTGAAAGCAAATGGGGATATCCATGTCATTGAAATCCGTGTTAACGCTTCGGTCGTTTTCCCACCTGCTCAGCGCAGTCTGCGCACTGGCGATCAGCTGCGCTCCCGCCCCTGATTCATCAGCCGCAGAACCGGCAGTACCCGAGGCCTGGACACCGGAGCGAGCGGTGATATTTGGACTGCAGAACAGTCCCGACAGCAGGATCGCCTTGCAGCGAATTGAAGCGGCCCAGGCCGCCTGGAACCGGGCCGAGGCCGTACTCACGCAACCCCGGATCGATGTGAGCGCTGCCTATGCGCAAACCGACAATCCGATGTACTCTTTCGGCAACATTCTCAACCAGGGCGCGTTTTCCAACTCCATCGATTTTAATGATCCCGGCCGTACCGACAATCTCAACCTCAAGGCTGAACTGATCTACCGCCTCTATAACGGCGGCCGCGACCAGGCCGGGGTGAAATCCGCAGAATCACATTATCAGGCAAGCCAGGCCGGCCTGAAAGAAATTCGGCATCAGCTCGGTTTTGAGATCATCCAGGCATACCAGAACATCGTCCAGGCAACTGATCAGCTCGAAGCCCGGCGGGCCGAACTGGAAGCGATCGACTCATCACTGCAGGTCGCGCGGGCCAGATTCGAAGCCGGTGACCTGCTCAGAACCGAGGTCCTCAACTTCGAAGTCCAGAAGGCCCGCACCAGCGAAAATCTGATTATCGCACAGCACCGCAAGGAGCTCGCTGAGAAGATTTTCCTGAACCTGCTCGGGCTCGAGCACGGGCCCGCCACCGTCAGTCCGGATTCAGACAATGACCAGACGATACCAGAGGTGCAGGCGAGCCGGCCGGAACTCGAAAAGATGACGGCCATGCTGGACTCCGCCCGTGCCGATCTGATCCGCACCAAAGGCGTCAAGCGGCCTACGCTCGACGGGTTCGGCTCCTACCAGTTCGATTATGGATGGGAAACCGACGGTTCGGGCGATTCTTGGATGGCGGGTGTAAAGCTCAACTACAATCTCTGGGACGGCGGTCAGGGGGCAAGCGACATCACTGCAAAAGAGGCGGAGATCCGGGAACTCGAGGAACAGCTGCAGAAACTCAACCTGGCCATCAACCTCGATATCCAGGAGGCACGACTCAATTACGACCAGGCGGTCGAACGTCGGGGAGTAACCGACAAAATGGTCGAAGTGGCCAGGGAAAGTGCCCAGCTCAGCAGGGAACGATTCAAGCAAGGGGTTATCCTGTCTTCCGATCTGCTTGATACCGAAGTGCGTCTCACCGATACCCTCGTGCGCCAGTCAGCCGCCCGGGCCAATTACCGTACATCGGTGGCGAACCTCCGCCGGGCGCTGGGTTACCAGCAGTTTCAACCGACCACAGAAGCATTATTGGAGAACCAGCAATGATCTCAAATCCTGTACCTCCATGGGTTATTGTATCAATCGTATCCGTGTTCGGGCTGCTGCTTTTTGCCGGCTGCAGGACCGAACAGCACGCGGCTCACCCCGCCATCGCCGATCTACCGCCGGTCAAGGTGACGGTGGCTGCCGCCGAAGAGCGCACGCCGCTGCGTCAGATCGAGGTTATGGCAACCGTCGAGGCTGAACAGAGCGCCTCCGTCGCCGCACGGGTCAGCGGCAACATCACTGAACTTCCGGTCAGACTCGGCGACCGCGTGAAAGCCGGCGACATGCTGGTGGTCATCAGCGCTGGAGAGATAAGGGCGCAAGTCAACCAGGCTCTCGCTCAGCTCGAGCAGGCCGAACGCAATCTGAAGCGGGAGCAGAGCCTGCTGGAGAAAAACGCGGCTACCCAAGAATCGGTCAAGACCCTCGAGGAAAGCAGGAAGATCGCCGAAGCCGCCTACCGGGAAGCCCGCACGATGCTCGATTACACGACCATCACCGCACCCTTTGACGGCGTCATCACCAGCAAGCCGGCCAACGTTGGTGATCTCGCCGTTCCGGGCAAGATCCTGCTCACCATCGAAAACGGATCGAGCCTTCAGATTATCGCAGATGTTCCAGAAGCCCTGGTCCTCGGACTGTCGATCGGTGACCGGCTGCCGGTCAGAATCAACGCGGCCGGTCTCGATATCCAGGGCACCATAACGGAAATCGCACCCACCGCCGATCCCCGTTCCCGTACCGCCCCGATCAAGCTCGACATCGAACCGTCACCGAAACTCCGGTCCGGTCAGTTCGCCCGGGTCAGCCTACCGTCTACCAGCGGCAGTGCGGTGATGGTGCCGGCGGCATCGATCCGGCCGTTCGGGCAGCTGGATCGGGTATTTATCGTCAAAGACGGCACGGTCCGGCTGCAGCTCGTTAAAACCGGACTGAAACATGGCGAAAGTATCGAGATTCTCTCCGGTGTAAACGGCGGGGACAGCGTCGTTATATCTGATACCAGAGAACTCAGCGACGGACGGAAGGTTACGGTCAACTGATAAGATTGGACGCCACTGGGCTGTCATATCAATAGCCAACGGCATCGTCATGGATACGAAAGATATAGAACACACGGGGTTTGCCGGCAAACTGGCCGGACTCTTCATTGATTCCAAGCTGACCCCGCTGGCCATCATCGGTTCGCTGCTACTCGGGATTCTCGCCGTGGTTATGCTGCCCCGCGAGGAGGAACCCCAGATCAAGGTACCGATGATTGACGTGATGGTTTCCATGGAAGGGGCCACCCCCACGGAAGTCGAGGAGCAGGTGACCATCCCGATGGAAAAACTGCTCTACGAGCTGCCCAACGTCGAATATATCTATTCCACGTCGATGGCCGGCCAGTCCATGCTGATTGTCAGATTCTACGTCGGCGCCGATCTCGAGACCGCCATCGTCAGGCTCAACCAGAAGCTGGCCACCAATTTCGACCGTATCCCGCACTCCGTTTCAATGCCGCTGATCAAACCGCATACCATTGACGACGTACCGATTCTGGCCTTGACGCTGCATTCGAAAAGCTATGATCAGTATATGCTTCGCAGAGTAGCAGCCCAGCTCGACGACGAGGTCAAAAACATCTCTTCGGTTGCCGAAACCAAGCTGATCGGCGGTACCAGGAGGGAAGTGAGGATCCGCCTCGATCCGCTGCTGCTGGCGTCGCGGAACCTGTCCATAAGCGAAATCATCCCGGTAATCCAGCAGGCCAACCGGCAGAGCTATTCCGGCACCTTGATCAGCGCCAACCATGAAGTGCTGCTGCAGACCGGCACCTTTCTGACTTCAGCCGAGGAAATCGGCAGGATCGTCGTGGGAGTATATGGCAGCAAGCCGGTCTACCTCGAAGAAGTCGCAGAGATCACCGACGGCGCCGAAGAACCCTCTCAATACGTTCTTCATGGAGCCGCCGACCGCCACGACCTGGAGAATGCGGTGACACTGTCGATCGCCAAGCGGCCGGGAGCGAACGCCGTAGCGGTGGTCGAGGATGTGCTGAAGAAGGTCGAGACCCTCAAAGGCACGGTGATCCCGTCCGACATCGAAATCAGCGTAACCCGCAACTATGGCGAAACCGCCTCCGAGAAATCCAACGAGCTGCTCCTCCATATGGGCATTGCCGTTTTCGGCGTGGCCCTGCTGATCCTTCTGTTTCTCGGCTGGCGCGAGTCGATCGTGGTCATGCTCGCCATCCCGTCCACCCTGGCGCTCACCCTGCTGATCTTCTACCTCTACGGCTACACCCTCAACCGCATCACACTGTTTGCGCTGATCTTCTCGATCGGAATCCTCGTCGATGACGCCATCGTCGTTGTCGAAAACATCGTGCGGCACCAGCATCTGCCGGCCAACAAGGGGCGCTCCCTGCTTCCGGTCGCCGTCGAGGCGGTCAGCGAGGTCGGTAACCCGACCATCCTCGCCACCTGGGCGGTGATCGCGGCAATCCTGCCCATGGCCTTCGTGGGCGGACTGATGGGTCCGTACATGCGCCCCATTCCGGTGGGGGCCTCGGCGGCGATGCTCTTTTCGCTGATCATCGCCTTCACGGTCACCCCCTGGGCTGCCGCCCGCTTCCTCAAATCACGGGTGCACGGAAAACACCCGGGGCATGACGAAACCCCCGACGATTTCTTCACCCGGCTCTATCACAAGATCATGGACCCGTTGCTCGGCCGCGCAATCTGGCGGGTGATCTTTTTCGTGTTAATTACCGCCATGCTGCTCGGGGCGATGGCGATGGTCGGCACCGGGCATGTGAAAGTCAAGATGCTGCCGTTCGACAACAAGAGCGAGTTCCAGGTCATCATCGACATGCCGGAGGGAACGACGCTCGAGCATACCTCCCGGGTGGCGCTGGAGATGGCCGCGGTGATCAGGAAGGATCCCGCGGTGGTCAACTACCAGATCTATGTGGGCACCGCCTCGCCCTACAACTTCAACGGCCTGGTGCGCCACTACTTCTTGCGAAACGGACCGACCGTTGCCGATATCCAGGTCAACCTGCTGCCCAAACATGAACGCAGTCTGAACAGCCATGACATCGCCAAGCGGGTCCGCCCGGAGTTGGCGGCAATCGCTGAAACCTATGGCGCCGCTCTGGTGGTTGCCGAGGTGCCGCCGGGACCACCGGTGCTGCAGACGCTCGTTGCCGAGATCTACGGTCCGAGCGAAGCAGATCGCGTCGGTCTTGCCACCCGGGTCAAACAGATCATGCAGGAGACCGAAGGGGTGGTCGATGTTGACTGGTATCGGGAGGCTGACCGTACCCGCACGCTGATAACGGTGGATAAGGAAAAAGCGGCGCTCAATGGAATCAACGAACTGCAGATCAACCGCACCATCAAGATGGCTATAGACGGTATGTCGATCGACCTGTTCCATCAGCCCGCCGACAAGGAGCCCATCAATGTGGTCGTCGAACTGCCCCGGTCCCAGCGCGCCCGCATCGATGAACTGCTCAACATCTCGCTGCGCTCCGAACGCCGCCCTCAAGCGCCGCTGGTGGCGCTCCGCGAACTGGTGCAGGTTTCAGAGATCGACGTGCAGCAGCCGATCTACCGGAAAAACCTCAAACCGGTCGTCTACGTGACGGGAGACGTGGCTGATGTGGTGGAAAGCCCGGTGTACGCGATCCTTGATATGAACACCAGGATCAAAGAGCTCGACAGTGCGGAGTTCGGGGGAAACGGCGGCGACATCAGGATCTATAATCTTTTCCAGCCGTTCGTGGAAAGCGAGCCGTCGATGAAATGGGACGGCGAGTGGCATATAACTCTCGAGGTGTTCAGGGATCTGGGACTGGCATTCTGCGTGGTGCTGGTCCTCATCTACATGCTGATGGTCGGCTGGTTCAAGAATTATGTCACGCCGCTGGTGGTGATGGCCGCTATACCCTTTTCACTGATAGGTATCCTGCCGGCCCACTGGGCGATGAATGCGTTCTTCACCGCCACCTCTATGATCGGCTTTATGGCCGGGGCGGGCATTGTCGTCAGAAATTCCATCATCCTGGTGGATTTCATCGAGCTCCGCATCAGCCATGGGCTGCCGCTGGCCGAGGCGGTGGTAGAGGCAGGCGCGGTGCGGTTCCGGCCGATGCTGCTCACCGCCCTGGCGGTTGTCGTCGGCGCCTCGGTGATCCTCGCCGATCCGATTTTCCAGGGTCTGGCTATTTCGCTGATGTTCGGAGAGATCGCCTCACTGCTGGTGAGCCGAATGGCAGTGCCGGTAATGTATTACGTGGTGAAAAAACACCTGCATTGAGCTCGCTGGCCCGCCGGGTTGGAGCTGGTAATCAGCCGAGGTACCCCTGGCTCTGCAGATAACGCAGTATCTCCTGAACCGCCTCGAGGGGGGTAATGGAGCTGGTATCGATCGTAAGATCGGGATTGACCGGTTCGATGTAAGGGTCTGAGATACCGGTTACTCCTTTGATCTTACCGCTGCGCGCCTTGGCATAGAGCCCCTTGCGGTCGCGCTGCTCACAGACCTCCAGCGGGGTCGATACATGCACCTCCACATAACCGCCGTAGCGGCTGATCAATGCTCGATTCGCTCGTCTCGGCTCCTCGTACGGAGCAATCGGCGCGCAGATCGCGATGCCGCCGTTCTTGGTTATCTCGCTGGCTACAAAGCCGATTCTGGTCACGTTCAGGTCGCGATGCTCACGGGAATAATTGAGTTCCGAGGAGAGATTTTTGCGCACGATATCGCCGTCGAGCAGCGTCACCGGACGCTCCCTCAACTCCATGAATTTGACGAGCAGCACCTTGGCGATGGTCGATTTCCCCGAGCCGGACAGGCCGGTGAAAAAAACCGTGAACCCCTGCTTCGATTTCGGCGGGAAGGCGTGCTGCAGTTCCTCCACCATATCCGGCCAGACAAACCATTCGGGAACCGCCTCTCCCTGGATCATCCGCCGCTGCAGCTCGACGGACGTCACCTTCTCGATTCCCTCCGGTGCTTTGAGCAGCGGAAAATACCTGGCCTTCGCCGTGTCGTAGCCGTAATCAAGCTGCTCCACCATTTCAATTCCGGTCCGGTCAGCATAGTCTCTGACCAGCTGCTGCGCCGCGCCCTCCTCGTAAAAAGGCGGCGTCCCGTTGGCTTTGGCAAATGGATCGGCATGATCGGTGGAGACCATGAAGTGGCTGCAGCCGAAATTCCTGCGCATAACCGCTTGAAGCAGCGCCTCCCGCGGCCCGGCCATTCGGGCTGCATACGGGGACAAACCGAGCATGATCATGTTCGGAGGGAATTTCCTGGTGAAAACCTGGTAACAGCAGATGTGGGTGTAAAAATCGACGTCGCCGGGATGATCGAGCCCCACCACCGGCTGCAGGAACACCGAAGAGCCGATCTTCGCCGCCGTATCGATAATCATTTCCCGGTGTGCGCAGTGCAGATACTGTTCGGTATGAAAGCCGAGGACCCGCCGCCAGCCGTTCATCATGAAGCGTCTGACAGTTTCCGACGGCGTCAGTCTCAACTGGAGAAAGTCGTAGTGAATCGGCAGGGTGACCCCTTCGACGCTGCCGCCGATATACCATGAACGAGTCGCATCGAACAGCTGCCGGACACCGGGGTGAGTCGAGGCGTCGTCGGTTCCGTATACCTGCAGCGCCTCCTCCCGTTTATCGGGTTGCCAGATGTCCGACACCGTCATGATCGCCAGCAGGAATCCCTCCTGATCGTTCAAGGCGATGGATTGGCCGGGGCGGAGGGTTTTGGCCATCGCTTCATGCACATCGAGACAGACCGGAATCGGCCAGACGCTGCCGTCGGCCAAACTGAGGTGGTGAACCACCGATTGGTAATCGTTTTTTCCCAGAAATCCGGTCAGCGGGTAGAAGCCCCGATTGAGTATCAGTTCCAGGTCGAACAGCTGACGTTCGTCGAGATCGATCGAAACCAGGTCGAGCGCCTGTTTTTTCAGAACTTCTGCCCGTCTGAAATGAACCACCAGCGATTCGGAATAGTCTTCTGTTCTCATGGTGCACAGGATGTATCGCTTTGAGAATCCGGCCGGCTGGATTCTCGTTTTCTAATCTCGGCGCAACGTTATGGTTCGTCGATCTGACCTCGGTACCAGTGATAGGCGTCGATCAGCCCATCCCGAAGCGAAAATCGCGGGCGCCAGCCGCTGCGAGTTATCCTCGTTACATCCAGCAGCTTCTGCGGAGTGCCGTCGGGCTGATCGGAATCATATCTGATTTCACCGCCGAAACCAACGATCTCCCTGATCAGTGCGGCAACTTCCTTGATCGCACAGTCCTTGCCGGTGCCGATGTTGAGAAACCCGGCCCGGGTCTGCATCTCGTCTATCCGGTCACCGTCAAGACAGCTGGCATATGCATCACGGCCCATGTTCATCACAGTAAAACAGCCCGCGGCCATATCGTCGACATGCAGAAACTCGCGCCTGCCCGTGCCGCTTCCCCACAGCTGCACGTAGGGCCGATCCTTCAATGCCGTCCCGCCCGCTTCGAAGAGACCGGCTTTGACATCGTCTGGAATGGCACCGAAGCGTGCCTCATCGCGGCGAATCCCTGCCCGGTTCCCCTGTTCCGCCAGCCTGGCCAGGTGGCATTTTCTGATGATCGCCGGAATCACGTGGGAATGTTCGAGATGATAATTGTCTTCCGGTCCGTAGAGGTTGGTGGGCATGACCGCCCTGAAATCGGTCCC
>JAJDNR010000200.1 GCA_022340565.1 Desulfofustis sp. | reverse complement strand
CTGTTGCTGACAAGGAAGTGTTCGATCTGTTCCCGGCTGAGTGTCAATCCGCTCAGCCGGGATGTGCCGCAGGTAAGGGCCGGAATCATCCGTATTCTGTCTTTAAAAGCCCTGAGCGGGTGGACAACGATATCCACTTCGCAGACACAGCGAAGGTAAGCATCGCCCAGCAGGGATGCCAGGTGCGTTCGTGCACGAGCGCAACGGGGGCATAATCCGGAATGATAAAACGTTATGTTCATGGATGCATGTGATTGCTTCAAGACGAGCCCGGCATCCCGGCGATGTCGACTGGGGCGGTTTTTAGTGAGTCTCCGGTGCACAACCCGATTCACTGCCGGGCGCTCAAAATACCTTGAAACCATGCCGGGTTGCAATACTTCTTTGTGACGTGTCCGCTGAGGGTGCCACGAAGCAAGAACCGGGAGTCGCGCAACTGGAGTCGCAGGCCTGCTCGAGCTCCTCAGCCTGAGCCATAGCTAAAGATGTTTAATAATAAGGTTAGATGTTTACATTTTTGATCGCCCCTATTAAAAACATGAAATGTTTTGTGTAGTGTGATTAAATGAGGATTCATGATCTGAATCGGATTGACTGAATACCAGGTGGTGCATTTATGTTTATCGCTGATTACATGACCGCAAACCCGCTGACCATTACAGCAGACACCCTCATTCCAGAGGCACGGCGGCTGCTCGATGACAACCACTTCAGGCATCTGCCTGTCGTGGATAAGCAGGTGCGGCTGATCGGCGTCGTAACCGACAGGGATCTGAGGTCCGCGTATCCGTCAAGCCTCCTCGATGAGAAGCGCCGCAGGGAGGTCCTGGCACTGGTGGAGCGAACCCCCGTTGAAACCATAATGTCAACCAACTGCTCCTGCGTCAGCATCGAGGCGACGCTGGACGATGCGCTGCTCGTATTCGATCGCGATAAAGTGGGTGCCTTGCCGGTCGTCACCGAGGACGACGTGGTGATCGGAATTTTTTCCATGCGCGATCTGACCGCTGCCTATAAGAAATTATTCGGTGCCTACGAGATTGGTTCATCACTGATCGCGGTGCTCGATGAAACAAAAAATCATAACAGTCTCAGCAGGATAGCGTCGCTGCTCGAAGAAAATGACGTTCAATGCACCCGTTTGATCAAGATCGGTCAGCGCAACGGTTTCGACCGCATCTACATGCGGGTCAGCTCTTTCAAGGTCGGAAGCGTTTACAAGCATCTGCAGGACAGCGGTTTTACCCTTCTGAAGCCATAATCCGTCAATGTGGACAGCCCCTGCCGGCTGGCCCCGTACCCTCCCGGAATTTACTGCCCGATGAGTCTCGATGTCTTTTTTAGGCCCCGATCCATTGCCGTGATCGGTGCGTCCCGGACGCCAGGCAAAGTAGGCCACGATGTCCTTGCGGATCTGATCTCCTCCGGCTTCGCAGGTGAAATCGTCGTCGTCAATCCCGGCACTGATTCGATTCTCGATCTTCCCTGTTTTCCCGACCTGGCGTCCTCCGGTAAAGCAGTCGATCTCGCAGTTATCGTCGTTCCCCGTGACAAGGTACTCGATGCGATCACCGAAAGCATCGACTCCGGCGCTCAGGGCATTGTGGTGATATCAGCCGGCTTTCGGGAACTCGGTGCAGAGGGGTTTGAGATCGAAAAGCAGATGGTCGATATCTGCCGTCGGCGAGCGGTTCGGATGCTTGGCCCGAACTGCCTTGGCATCATCAATACCCATCACGATCTGAACGCGTCTTTTGCCGGGCGCTATCCCCAGAGAGGCGGGATATCGATTTTTTCTCAGTCTGGTGCCGTCTGTGCGGCGATGCTCGATCTCTGCGCTACCAGGCACTTGGGTATTTCGAAAATGGTCTCGATCGGCAACAAGGCCGACATCAACGAGATCGACCTGCTGTCCTGGCTGGCCAAGGACGAAGAGACGAGCGTCATTGTCGGTTATCTCGAGGACATCAGTGCCGGTGAAACCTTCGTCAAGGCCGCTGAAGAGGCCGCCGACGCCAAACCCGTGATCATTCTCAAATCGGGAACCACGCCGACCGGGCTCAAGGCGGCCGCATCGCACACCGGAGTGCTGGCTCCGGTCGACAGCGCTTACGGCGCCGCCTTCAGAAGATCGGGAGTGGTCCAGGCGGAGAATTTTGAGGCATTGATCGATTATTCCGCGGCGCTGGCTCTGCAGCCCCTGCCCAGAGGTGACCGGGTCCTGATCATAACCAACGCAGGAGGTCCCGGTACGATGGCGGCCGATGCGGTGGAAAAGGCCGGGCTGAACGTGGCGATCCTGGAAAACCGGACCATCACCCTGCTGCGGGAAAGGCTGCCGCGGGAGTCTGCGGTAAACAATCCCATCGATGTGCTCGGGGACGCCGATCCGGAGCGCTACGCAGAGGCAATCAAGTCAGCCCAGGGAGATCCTTCAGTCGATGCGGTGCTGTTGATCATGACACCTCAGACCATGTCCCGTCCAGCGGAGACGGCAATGGCCGTGGCCGAAGCGGTGGACGGCAGCAAACCGGTGCTGGCCTCGTTCATGGGCGGTAAAGACGTGCTTCCCGGGAGAAGCGAACTGTGCGCCGCCGGATTGCCAGATTTCGACTCGCCGGAACGGGCCGTTGCCGCGCTTAGAGCGATGCATGAATACGGGCTGTGGAAGCATCGACCGCCGCGACAGATCACCCATTTCAGGGTCAACCGGCGGCGTGTCGAGCGCATCATAACCAGGCGGCTGCGCACCGGCCGCTATACGGTTGGCGAAATCAAGGGCAAGGACATACTCAGTGCATACGGCTTCAGAATTCCCGTCGGCAGTCTGGCCGGCGATCAGGAGGAGGCGATCGAGATAGCGGAACGGATCGGCTATCCGGTGGCGCTGAAAATTGCTTCGCCCACTATCCTCCACAAAAGCGATCTTGGCGGAATCCAGCTGAATCTTTCCAACAGCGAAGCGGTTGAGGACGCCTATGAATTGATGATGCTGAAGATCAGAAAGCGGGCTCCCGACGCCCGGGTCGACGGCATCTATGTGGAGGAAATGATTCCCCGGGGCTTGGAGGTTATCCTCGGCATGAATCGAGACCCCCAATTCGGTCCGATGTTGATGTTCGGTCTCGGCGGTATTTTCGTCGAGGTGCTCAAGGACGTTGCCTTCAACCTGGCCCCGATTACTGCGTCGGAGGCGGTGCAGATGCTGAAATCGACTCGTTCCTATGCGATGCTCGAGGGCAGAAGGGGGAAGCATTCCATAGATATCAACGCGATCGCCCAGGGACTTCAGCGGATCAGCCAGCTCACCACTGACTTTCCACAGATCACCGATCTGGAAATAAATCCCTTTATTGTCGGTGATGTCGGCATCGAACCGGTAGTAGCCGATGTGCATATGACGCTTGCTAAACTTTAGACCGGATAGCAGCCCCGCAGATGGTAGAATACGATAGAGACTGGCAGGAAAAATACCGGGACATGATCATGTCCCCGCACAAGGCTTTGGCCGAGGTGAAATCCGGCAATCGCATTTTTCTCGGCACCGGGTGCGGGGAGCCGGTTCTGCTGGTCAATGCGCTGGTGAAGAAGGCAAACCATCTCGCCGACGTGGAAATCGTGCAGCTCTTTACGAAAGGAGATGCACCATATGTGAACCGTAAATACGGTGACAGTTTCAAAGTCAACTCGTTTTTTATCGGTGACAACGTCCGGGAGTTGTATCAGGAGGGGCGCGGCGACTATACCCCGATTCTGATGTTCGATATTCCGAGCCTGCTCAAATCGGGAAAGCTGCCGCTCGATATCGCGCTGATCCAGGTCACGCCGCCGGATCGGCGGGGCAAGATGAGTCTCGGCATTTCCGTTGACATCGTCAAGAGTGCGGCCGAGAACGCCTCGCTGGTGATTGCCCAGGTGAATCCGAGCATGCCCTGGACCCGGGGTGATTCGCTGATCGATATCTATGACCTCGACATTCTGGTTCCGGAGGAAACCCCTCTCATCGAGCGCATCGTCGCAGAACCCCCGGATGTCACGAAGAAGATCGCCGGGCTGGCTGCGGCGCTCGTTCCCGACGGTTCGACCATTCAAATCGGACTCGGCGAAGTACCGGGTTACGGGCGCATACCGCTGGCAGTCGCGGCGCATCTCAAGGACAAGAAAGATCTCGGTGTCCATACCGAACTGATCTCGGACGAGATCATGGAACTGGTCGAAGCGGGGGTCGTGAACGGGAGGCACAAGGCCGTCGATCGCGGCAAGGTGATCGGCAGCTTCTGCATGGGCAGCAGGAAGCTCTACGACTACGTCCATGACAACCCGGTGTTTTCTTTCAGGCCGACCGAGTACGTCAACGATGCCAACGTGATCGGCAAGAACAACAACATGGTCACCATCAACATGGCTCTGGAGATCGACCTTACCGGTCAGGTAAGCTCAGATTCAGAGCAGGGCAGCTTCTTTTCGGGCATCGGCGGCCAGGTCGACTTCAACAGAGGGGCGGCGCGCTCCAGCGGCGGCCGACCGATCATCGTTATGCCGTCGGTTACCGCAACCGGCGAATCGCGCATCGTCGCCCGGCTGAACCCCGGGGCTGGAGTGGTGATCACCCGGGGAACGGTTCATTACGTGGTAACTGAGTTCGGCAGCGCTTATCTGCATGGGAAAACCGTGCAGGACCGGACCCTGGCCCTGATCTCCATCGCTCATCCGCACTACCGGCCGCAACTGCTCAAGGACGCGGTGAACGCCAAGTACATCCGTGAGGAGTTTGCCGACGTGGAGGGCAAGTTCGTGGTCGCGTCGCAGAGCTACATGACGACCAAGCACCTGCTCAAGGACGGCACCGAAATCAATTTCAGGCCGATTCATCCCACCGATGAACCGAGGGTTAGAGATCTGCTCTATGATCTCTCCCAGGAGACTATCTACTACCGGTTTATGAGCCATCAGGCGCGATTTGGCCAGCGGCAGATCCAGAACTTCGTCTACATAGATCATCGCCAGGATGTGGCCGTGGTCGGCGTACTTCCCGAAGCCCACGGCGACGAGATCATCGCAGTCGGCCGCTATTACCTGGATGAACGAACCAACCGGGCCGAAGTGGCGTTCGTGGTCCGGGATGAGTGGCAGAACCGGGGACTGGGGACCTTTGTTTTCAGGCATCTGGTCAATATCGCCAAGGCCAACGGCATTACCGGTTTTACCGCCGAGGTGCTGCGCAACAATAACCGCATGCAGGCGATTTTCAACCACTCGGGCCTTAACGTGACCAGCCATATCCAGGAAGGCGTCTATTCATTTGTGATAGACTTTTGAGCTGCGTACTTTTCCGCCATGGACCCCACGCAAATTTCTTGTAACCGCTGCGGAGACTGCTGCATGAACGGCGGGCCGGCGCTGCACCGCGACGATAAACAACTCGTCCTGGACGGTTCTATCCCTTTGGATAGCCTCATCACGATCAGAAAAGGAGAACTCGTGCATCATCCGATCGAAGCCAGGCTGCTGGCAGCCCGACAGGAACTGGTCAAGATCAGCGGGACGGGAAAGAGCTGGGTCTGCAGGCATTACGATGCCGGCGCGAAAGAATGCCGAATCTACGACCGCCGACCCCAGGCATGCCGGTTGCTCAAATGCTGGGATAGTGGAGAGGTTGAAGCGCTGATCGAGCAGGACACCCTGGGTCGACTGGACCTGATCCAAGCTGGCGACCCGCTCTACCAGGCGGTGATCGAACACGAAGCACGGTACCCCTGTCCAGACCTGGAGATACTTTTCAGATCTGGAAGAGCTGATGACCCGGAGCATCTGGAGTCACTGGCCAATCGCGAAATCGTCTACCGGACCGCGATCACGGCACAGCACCGATTAACGCTGAGGCAGGAACTGTTTTATTTCGGTAGACCGCTGTTCCAGTTGTATAGATCGGTCGGCGCGTCGGTGCGCGAGTCCGGGGACAGGCTGGTCATCACCTGGCCGGAATGATGAGGCGAATCGAACGCGCCCACCGGGAGCGGCCGCAGGCCGCCCGGGCGGCGCCCTGAACGCGGCGGAGTTCGATTACCAACTGACCCGCTCCAGTTCTTCGCCTTTGAGCGATACCGTAATCTGCTCGACGGGTACCGACACCCGTGCCTTCAGGATGGCCTGCTTGATGATTGCATTCATTGCTGAGCAGCAGGGAACCTCCATGATCAGTATGGTCAGCGATTTGATACCGCTGGTGGCAAGGATGTCGGCGAAGCGGTCGACATAGAGCTGCGCATCGTCGAATTTCGGACAGCCCATCATCACTACCTTTCCGTCCAGGTATGTCTGCTGAAAGCCGGGTGCTGCGACGGCGGTACAATCGGCGGCAACCAGCACGTCCGCTCCTTTTAGAAATGGTGCGTGAGGCGGGATCAACCTGATCTGAACAGGCCAGTGGCTGAGCAGGGAACCGGACCGGGCGGCCATCTTCATCAGCGCCGGTTTGTTGACTTCGTCGCAGGGAGAGGCTGGAGTCAATGTCTTCAGCTGTGCGGATGGGCAACCGGACATCGCGGCCGGTTTCGGGGCTGGATGAGCCGTGCTTTTTTCAGCCAGAAATTTTTCTACGGCTTCCTCGTCGAAATCATCCGCCTCACGTTCGATGATCTTCAGCGCTCCAGTCGGGCATGATCCCAGACAGGCGCCGAGACCGTCGCAGAGATTGTCGGAAACCAGCTTCGCTTTGCCGTTGATTACCTGCAGGGAACCCTCAGCACAGTCGGGCACGCAGAGGCCGCAGCCGTCACAGAGTTCTTCGTCTATCTGGATTATTTTTCTAACCTGCTTCATATGATCCTCCGAGGGTATCGATTGACAGACCTTGTTGATGTGTTGACTTCATCCTACCATGGCGGAGGAAGAACTCTTTGACCTGGGTCAAGAATCGATTTTTTTTGGGCTTATCAAAATACTATTCGCTGCCGAGCGGCAATCAAGGGTCGTGCCGGTGGCCAGGGTTTTCAGAAGGAAGAAACGCCCCATGCATCATCCTGAACGGCTTTAAAACGCTTTCAGGATAGCTGGATGGTCCCTGAGAAAATCGGATTCTGCCCCGGTGAGAGGGCAGAATCCGATCATGCTTCTGGATGCTGATCAATACATCATGATCCTTGATGGCCCTAGGCGAGGATCGTCTGCAGATCTTCCTGCGCAGTTGCGGCAATTGGCTTGATCGCGAAATTTTCCACCAGCACGTTGAGCACGTTTGGAGTCACGAATGCAGGCAGGGACGGTCCCAGGCGGATGTCCTTGATGCCGAGGCTGAACAGGCTGAGCAGAATGACGCAGGCTTTCTGCTCGTACCAAGACAGGATCAGCGACAGCGGCAGGTCGTTGAGCCCACAGTCGAAGGCCTCTGCCAGAGCCGCTGCTATCTGGATCGCCGAATACGCGTCGTTGCACTGACCGACATCGAGCAGTCTCGGAATGCCGCCGATATCGCCGATCTTCTTGTCGAAGAAGCGGAACTTGCCGCATGCCAGGGTCAGGATGATGGTGTCGGCAGGGGCCTGTTCGACGAAGTCGGTGTAATAGTTGCGGCCTGGTTTCGCACCGTCACAGCCGCCGACCAGGAAGAAATGTTTGATGGCGCCGGCCTTGACCCCTTCGATCACCTTGTCGGCTACACTCATCACGGTGTTGCGGGCAAATCCGGTGAGCACCTCACCCTTGTCCTCATCGGCGGCAAAACCGGGGAGTGCCAGGGCGCGCTCGATCACTGGAGTGAAATCCTTGTCGGCGCCGATATGGGCTACGCCCGGCCAACCGACGAGTCCGGTGGTGAAGACGTTGTCAATATAAGAGTCACGCGGTTTCTGGATGCAGTTGGTGGTAAACAGGATCGCCCCCGGGAACGCGTCCATCTCCTTCTGCTGGTTCTGCCAGGCGGTGCCGTAGTGTCCGTGGAAATGTTCGTATTTTTTCAGTTCCGGATAGCCGTGGCAGGGCAGCATCTCGCCATGGGTATAGATGTTGATGCCTGTGCCTTTGGTCTGCTCGAGCAGCAGGTGCAGATCCTTGAGGTCATGGCCTGAGATCAGAATTGCCTTGCCCGCCTTGGCACCGAGCGGTACCGGTGTCGGGACCGGGTGACCGTAGGCGGTGGTGTTTGCTTCATCGAGCAGCTGCATGGCGCGAATATTCACCTCGCCGCATTTGAGTGCGCCGGCGACCAACTCGTCGACCCCGAGATCTTTCCGGCTGAGATCTGCAAGCAGCTGATGAATAAAGGTGTATACGGCATCGTCCTCTCGGCCCAGAATCGCCGCGTGATCGACGTAGGCGGCAAGGCCGCGGGCACCGTACAAGGCGATCTGCTTCAACGATCTGAGATCCTCGTTTTCATCGAGATTTTCGATGAAGTTGAGTTCGGCGCCCTGGGCCTCGAGGCCGGCCAGGCCGGTTGCTGGCACAAAGGTAACTGATCCGTCGGCGCTGGCTATGGAACCGCCAGCAGCTGCGACACTGGCTTTCAACTCATCGCGATAGGCAACGGCCTGCTTGATCCAGGTTTGGAACCGCTGCGGATCGAAATCGACGTTGGTCAGGCAGGCAAAGGTGGCTTCACAGGTGAAGCGGTTGATTTCGTTGGTCACCAGGTTGTATTTTCTCGCTTCGACCGCTGCGATTGACAGGCCCTGGACTGCATAGGTTAGGAGATCCTGCAGGACTGAAACATCTTCTTTTTTGCCGCAGACTCCGACGGTGGTACATCCGATTCCTTTGGCTGTTTGTTCGCACTGATTGCAAAACATGGAGAAACCTCTTCGCGTAGTATTTTCCGGTTTACTGAGACGGTGCTCAGCGCTGATTGTTGGGGGAAAGATAATCGAGCTGATATGAAGTTTCTTTGACCTAGGTCAAGACATCAAAAAAAGCCAAAAACACACCAATCAAAAATCCGCCTTGGCAGTGACCACCAGGGTGGTTGCAGAATCCGGCTGGTGCCGGGAGAATTTGCTTGTTGAGGCAATCGGGTTGAAACCTGATTCGCAGATTATTTCAAACCAGGTGTCGGCGGAAAACGACGCCAGTTCAAGAACCTGTCGATAATTCCGGTTCTGGAGGGGGTGAAGGAAGTTG
>JAJDNR010000112.1 GCA_022340565.1 Desulfofustis sp. | reverse complement strand
GGCTTCGAAGCGGAAAGCGCCTTACTGTCGTTCGGGTGCACACCCCCCTTGAATTTGCGCGGCTTGTCACTCATTTTGAAACTCCTTGATACGCATTGGCGGCATGCTTGCTGGCCTGCCGGAGGGCAGTCGTCGGGCAGGCGGAGGCTTCAACCAGTTCCGGCGCCGGGGGATTCTCATAGTTGGTCTTCACCAGGAAACCGTCGACGAGCATGTGGTCCTCTTCCCCGGAGGCCTTGACGCACTTGCGGCAGGCGATGCAGGCCGTCTTGCAGACGAGGCGCTTGGCGGCACCCTTTTCCGGCGAGTTGCAGTAGACATGCACATCCGCCGCGGCCGGCACCATGATGATCAGGTTTTTCGGGCAGGTGGAGACACAGTTTTCGCAGCCGACGCAGAGATCGGGATGCACCACGGCCAGGCCGTCGCGCATCTCAATGGCCCCGAACGGGCAGGCGTTGGCGCAGCTGCCGAAACCAAGGCAGCCATACTCGCATCCCTTGGCACCGCCCTGCACCACCACCGCGGAGCGGCAGTCCCGAATCCCGTTGTACAGCGTGCGCACCGTGTTGGGGATGTCGCCGCTGCAGCGGACCAGGGCCACGCGCTTTTCACCCTGGCCGGCTTCGATCCCGAGATACTCGGCAATGTTTTCAACATCGCTGGACGAACAGACCGGACACTGCCCAGGCGCGGCATCCTCCGCCACGACGGCCTTGGCAAAGGCGGCACAGCCCGCGAAGCCGCATCCGCCGCAGTTGGCCCCCGGCAGCAGCTCTTCCACCTTCTCGATCCGTTCATCGACATCCACCGCGAATACCTTCGCCACCACGCCGATGATCACACCCAGCAGCACGCCGATGATCCCGGTGGAAATAATTGAAATGATGATAAATTTTAGATCCATCGCTTACCCCTTAAACCAATCCGGAAAAGCCGAGAAATGCCATGGCGAGGATGCCGGCCGTTACCAGCGAGATGGCTGTTCCTTCAAATGCTTTCGGCACCTGGGCAAGGTCCAGCTTCTCCCGCAGGCTGGAAAAGAGCACCAGGGCGAGCGCGAACCCGACCGCGGAACAGAAACCGTAGATGGTGGCGCCGTACCAGGTGGACTGCAGCGGGCTGGTCGCTTTGGCATTGATGACCACGCAACCCAGCACCGCACAGTTGGTCGTGATGAGCGGCAGGAAGATCCCCAGGCTTTCATACAGCTTGGCGCTGAGCTTCTGCAGCATGATTTCCACCAGCTGCACCAGGGAGGCGATCACCACGATGAAGACCAGCGTCTGCAGAAAGACGAGATTCATTTCGCGACCGCCGATGACAAACGGCCGCGTCAGGAGAAACTGATTGATCAGTGAACTGACCAGCGAGGCCAGCGTCATTACGAAAATGACGGCGCCCGACATGCCCAGCGCGGTATCCAGCTTCTTTGACACCCCCAGAAACGGACAGATTCCCAGGAACTTCGACAGCACGAAGTTGTTTACGAGAATCGCCCCCACGGTAATCACGAGGAATTCACTCATCATTATCTATCCACCCTCTCCATCTTTGAGGCCCGAACAAAACAGACACCATACCAGCAACGCGGGCTTCTTCAATCCCGATCCTGTAGAAGGTTGAATTTAGAATGGGTACCAATAAGCCGAAACAGGGCTTTACCGGACGCGGCCCCTCGCCTAGCTGCTGCGGGCGGATCCGTGGGTATCCGGCAGCTTGGTATACCTAAGATAGACCCGGAGCGAGAGGGTGTTGACGAACAGCGTGAAGAAGCTCATCACGAGGGCGGCCAGCAGGAAGATATCCCGGTAGATGTAGTCGCGCGGAATCATCAGGATGAGCGCCACCGACAGCGCCCCCTTCAGCCCGCCCAGATTCAGGACGTGCTGCCAGGACATCGGCAACCGGATGCCCAGCAGACGGAACAGCAATGAAAATCCATACACCACGATGCTGCGGGACAGCACCAGTGCGATTACGGCCACGCCCATCAGGCGCCAGGCCACCTCTCCGGTATGCGAACCGATCTCGACCCCGAGCAGGAAAAACAGGATCGCGTTGGCCAGCGTGCCGAGGAACTCCCAGAAGTCGCGGTAAAACTCCAGCTGGTTCCGGGATGGTTTCTCTTCGGGCGTCATACGGTTCATCAGGATCTTCATGGTCAGCGTGGCCGCCATCACGGCGAGCACGCCGGAAATATCCAGCCCCGCCTGGGCCGCGCAGAAGACCAGATAGACGATCAGCAGGGGAAACAGCGGACCGATGAAATGATCCTTCAGCGCCTTCCACTTGCGCAGCACCGCAACGCCCACCCATCCCGCCACCACGCCCAGGACGATGGCACCCGCCACCGACAGGACGAAGAAGGCGACGCCCCGATAGAACAGGAGCTCATGGCCCTCGATCACCTTCCCGAACAGCAGCATAAACAGAATGACGGTCGTCCCGTCGTTGAGCAGCGATTCGCCTTCGATCAGCATCCTGAGTTTTTGCGGCACCTTGAACTGCGTGAATACGGCGGACACGGCCACGGGATCCGTGGCCGACATGATCGCACTGAACAGGAGGATATCCATCCAGGGCAGGCTGGAAAACAGCCGCAGGGGAATGGCCATGACGAAAGCGCTGACCAGGATCCCCAGCGAGGCCAGCATCGCGGAGGGAATGGCCATTTTCTGCGAGACCTTCAGATTCAGGTTGCGCGAGGAATCGAAGATCAGCACCGGCAGCAGCAGGTAGAGAATCACGTCCGATGTAGGCTGCAGCACCGGCCAGCCCGGGAAGGCGAACTTGTTGAGCATGCCATAGGCCGCGCCGAAAAGTACCACCCAGCAGACAATCGGCAGGGGCGACCGCCGGGCATAATGTTCGACGGCACAAAGACCGATCAAAAACACGCAGACAAAGACCAAACCTCCTACGAGATCCATTTCCAACCCCTTTCAAAACCACCCGCAAGACCATCAGAATAATTCGTACCGGGCGGGAAGCCAAGCCCGGTGCATGGGAAACCCGCCCGCTGCGTCATGGATCTGCAGGGTGGAAAAAAAGTGGTCATGTCCATCGGGAGCCGCTATCTTGTGTGCATGATCCAAACAAGCAGTTTCGACACCGCAGAAGCGCTGATATCCGCAACCATGGATCTCCTGCGGTCAACCCTTGCGACCCCCGGCCATCTCATGCTCAGCGGCGGTTCCACCCCCTACGTCATCTACCACCGCCTCGCCGCCGCCCCCTGCCCCGTGCACCCCGCACGCCTGCTGTTCCTCAGCGATGAGCGCATGGTCCCCTTCGACTCCG
Organism: Desulfofustis sp.; assembly: GCA_022340565.1. Classification (GTDB taxonomy): domain Bacteria; phylum Desulfobacterota; class Desulfobulbia; order Desulfobulbales; family Desulfocapsaceae; genus JABDQA01. The sequence continues at coordinate 556 of JAJDNR010000112.1, read as the reverse complement.
AAGCAAACAATGCCCGCAATCTGATGCCGATGCTAAGGGCGCTGCAATGCACAGACCGCTTCATACGGGTCGATACCACGCTGCCGATCGAGAAAGCGGCCGCCCGCTTCGAGACTGATCTCAAACCGGTATCGCGCATCGATCTCGGTTTCCTGGGGATGGGCAGCGACGGCCATACCGCCGGCTTCTTCAGCCCGGAGCAGGCCAGCCGGAAAGAGGGCGCGCTTACGCTCTTCACCGATCGTCCCGACGGCATGCGCGGCGTAAGCGTCACCCCCGCCCTCCTGAAACGCGTCGACCGGATCATCCTGCTGGTTACCGGGGAATCCAAGCGCGGTATCATCAACACCCTGCTTACCGCCCCCGAAACCATTCCCGCCGGCATCGCACTCATTGACCACCCGGATGTCGAGCTCTGGACGGATCTCCGAATTTAACTGCCAACATACAGTAAGACGCTCCGCTCAACCGGTAAGTACTCGGTATGAGCAATGCAGTCATCAGTTTATCATCGTGCAAAAGGAGCGCATGCCTGACGCACCGTTTGTTGTTGGAA
>JAJDNR010000167.1 GCA_022340565.1 Desulfofustis sp. | reverse complement strand
CATCATCTCGATTGTCGACCGTCTGCTCGATATCTCCGGCCAGCCGTTGTGGCAGAACATGAGGCGCCTGTATTACCAGAGAGACCCGGAGCGGATCGAACAGATGCTGGATATCCACGACAGGATCGTCAGGGCCCTGCAACAGCGCGATTCCCACGAGGCAATCCTGGCGCTGGAAGCGGATTTTGACACCGTGCTCGAACAGATCTACAACATGAACCTGCATGAAGAGGAGTAAACCTAGACAGCAGACATTGTGGCGGCGCATAGATGGTTTATCGCCCTCACGCTCAAGTGACGGATCCGCCAAGATTTGGATCGGTCATTCATTATCCCACACAAGGAGGCGGTTATGAGGAAGCTATTTTTTGGCGTGTCAGTGGCAGTAATGGCAATAGGATTCTTGGCGCAAGCGGTTTCGACCGTTGTTGCCGAAGATAACTATCCGAGCAAGCAGATCAACTGGTACATCCACTCTTCAGCGGGTGGAGGGACCGACATTTTCACCAGGACGGTTACCGCGGAACTCAAGGACATTCTCGGTGTACCGATCGTCGTCAGCTCCATGAGCGGCGGCTCAGGGGCGCGGATGCTCAACTACATGATGGAGCAGCCGGCCGACGGATACACGGTGTTCTCCATGACCAACTCCAACCTCGCGACCATGGCCAGGAAGAACACCACCGCCCAGCGCGCTGATATCATCGGCATCGCCCGCGGCTGTTATGATCCCCAAGCATTCATGATCTCGACCAAGGGACCGTACAAAAACATCCAAGAGATCCTCGAAGAGGCCAAAGCCAACCCCGGCAAGATCAAAGTGGGCATCACCCATGTCGCCAGTGTTGACCACGTGGCCGCCTACCTGTTCGCCAAGGCGGCCGATGTCCAGTTTGAGTATGTCCCCTTTACGGGCGGAGGAGAAATGGTGGTGGCGGTGCTGCAGGGAACCGTCGACATGGGAGTCCTGAATCCGAGCGAGGTCATGGGCCAGGTGGACGCCGGCAACCTCACGGCGGCGGTGGTCTTTGTCCAGGAACGCTTGAAGAGTTTCCCGGATGCCCCAACCGCCAAAGAACTGGGCTACGACGTCGAGATGAACACCTGGCGCGGGATCGGCGTGAAGGCCGGAACACCTGATGCAGTTGTTAAAAAACTCGCCGACTCCATTCAGCAGGTCATGCAGGGCGAGCGGTATCAGAAATATCTGGCGGACAATTCCATGGAGCCGGTGAGCGTGATGAACGCGGCCGATTGGAACGCCTTCCTGGATGCGGAATGGCCGCTCTGGGGAGAAATCATGAAAGAGCTTGGCTATGTGAAATAAATACAACAGCCGGGCCGGCGTCGCGAGAATCCTGGGGCGCCGGCCTTTTGCGTTCGTTAAAGAGTCTTTGGCCTAATCGGATTAAATTTTATAGGGATCACTGCCATGGGCAACAAAGATCTGCGGATGGCGATCATGATGATGGTCATCTTCATCGTTCTGTTCGGCCTGAGTTTCACCTTTCAGAAATCAGGGGTCCTGACCACCCATACGACCGCCGCCTTTTTTCCTCGCGTGGTGCTCTCGGTGGCTATGTTCCTGACCCTGATCATCATCCTGCAGAATCTGCGCAAGGGCGCGGAAGCGGCGGCGAAACATAGCAAGGATGCGGCGGCCACCAGGCGGGTGGTGCTGTCAATGATCTGGTCTATACTCTTCGGGTTCGGCGTCTCCTTCCTGGGCACCCTGGTGTCGATGGGCCTCTATATCGGCGGCATCATGCTTATTTGGGGTTTCAGAAACTGGCGGGTCATCGCGGCTAATTCGTTAATAACGCCGGTGGTTGTCTACCTGATATTCAAGAAAGTGCTGTTGGTGCAACTGCCCGCAGGGATTCTGCTGTAGAGGAGCTGCCATGTTCGAACAACTCGTGATCGGATTTATGACCATCGCTGAGCCGACCAATTTCCTGGCGGTACTGATGGGCGTTGTCGGCGGCATGATCCTCGGGGCAATGCCGGGATTGACGGCGCCCATGGGCTGCGCCCTGCTGATCCCGTTTACCTACGGGATGGAACCGGTGGCGGCCATTACCATGCTGGTCAGTCTTTACTGCGGCGCCACCTACGGCGGATCGATCGCCGCGATCCTGGTGCACGCCCCCGGAACGCCGGCCGCTGCGGCCACCACCTTCGACGGTTACCCGCTCGCCCAGAAAGGTCAGGCAGGGAAAGCGCTCGGCATGGCCTGCATCTCCTCGTTCATCGGCGGATTCTTCAGCGTCATCGTGCTGATTTTTCTGGCCCCCGTGCTGGCCAACATCGCCATCAAGTTCGGCCCAGCGGAATATTTCGCCCTCGCTATCTTCGGCCTCAGCATGCTCAGCAGCGTCGGCTCGAAATCGACGGTAAAGAACCTGCTCGGCGGCACCATCGGGGTGTTCATCGCCTGCGTCGGCATGGACGAGATCAGCGGTTTCAGCCGCTACGACTTCGGCATCACGCATCTGATGGACGGGATCAGCTTCATACCGGTCATGATTGGCCTCTTTGCCGCAACCGAGGTGTTTCGTCAGGCGGAGATCGGTATGCGCAAGGTGGCTATCGACCGCAAGATCTCGGGGCTGCCGAGCTGGAAGGAGATCAAGTCGGTAAAGGGGACCCTGCTGCGCTCATCCCTGATCGGCACGTTCATCGGCATTCTTCCGGCCGAGGGGGGGACCGTCGCTTCCTTTATCGGCTACAACGAGGCCAAGCGATTCTCGAAGACCCCGGAAAAATTCGGCACCGGCATCATCGAGGGGATCGCCGCTCCTGAATGCGCCAACAATGCGGCGACCGGGGGCTCCATGGTCCCGACCATGGCCCTGGGAATTCCGGGCAGCGGCACCACCGCGGTGATTCTCGGCGCCCTGATGGTTCACGGCATGCGTCCTGGACCGCTGCTGTTCGTCCAGCACACCCAAGAGGTGTATGGGGTGTTCGCCGGCATGTTCGTCGCCAATCTGTTGTTTCTGGGGCTCGGCTTGGGCGGCGCAAAGCTGTTCTCCCAGGTGCTGCGGGTACCCAACTACGTGCTGAGCCCGATCATCCTGGTGCTCTGCGTGGTTGGAACCTATGCCCTTAAAAACAACATGGCAGATGTCTGGATCATGCTGATCTGCGGCCTCGTCGGTTACAAGATGAAGGAATACGGCTTCACCGCCGCTCCGATCGTCCTCGGCCTGGTGCTTGGTGAGTTGATCGAGATTTCGCTGCGGCGCTCGCTGATTGTCTTCGACAACAACCCGCTGATTTTCTTTACCCGGCCCTGGTCGGTCGCCCTGATTATTCTCACTGTCCTTGGCCTCTGCTCGCCATTGATCAGATCCTGGCTGGACAACCGGGGCAACGGGAAGGGGCCAGCCCTGTCAGAGGCCGGGGAGTCGGAGGATTAGCTATCCCTACCGAGACCGAATAACCCTGAGACAAAGTGAGTAAACCGTGAAAGTGATCGCCGTTTATCCTGACCGCTGCACCGGCTGCAAAACCTGTGAACTCTATTGCGCCGCGGAACGCGGCAGCAACTCCAAATCTCTGCTGAAGGCAGTCCGGGAGGAGCCGTCCCCCATGCCCAGGGTGCGGGTCGAGGGCACCAACGAGCTGTCGGTGGCGCTCCAGTGCCGACAATGCCGGCAGGCGCCGTGTCTCGATTCCTGTCTGACCGGAGCACTCAGGAGAGATGACCAATCGGGGATCGTCGTCGTTCAAGAGAACCGGTGCATCGGCTGCTGGACCTGTACGCTGTTCTGTCCCTATGGGGTTATTTACCCGTGGCCGGAACGCAAAATCGCACTCAAATGCGATCGCTGCCTATACATGGAAATACCGGTCTGCGTCGATGTCTGTCCGACCCAGGCGCTGGAGCTGGTCGATCTGGCCGAATACGATACTGTGCTGCAGGCGAAGAGAGCCTCGGTTTTGGAAACGATTCGCAGGGCAGGCGATCGGCAGGGAGCGCTGATTCTCGAATAACCGGATATCACTATGCTGAGAAATTCCGAAATACCAGGGAGTAACCGAACTACATGGAAACCATACATCTGAAATCGGCCGATCCGCTCAGCCAGGCGATGCTCCGAAGTGCCGCCTTAAACGGGGTGGAACTGATCTGGGAGCGCGCGGAGAAGCTGCAGCCCCAGGACGGGTTTTTAAGGCTTGGCCTCAGTTGTCCCTATGATTGTCTGCTTGGACCGTGCCGGATCGACCCGTTCGGGCAGGGAGCCGACAAGGGAATCTGCGGTCTGGATCGGGACTCGATGGTTGCCGCCACCCTGTATCGCCTTTGCCACCGGGGCCTGCTGGAAACCCTTAACATCGTTCCCGCGGCCGCAAGGGATCTAGAAAACACCTGCCCGGTAAAGGTGAAGGACCTGGCGAATCAGGTTCTCGGCTCACATGGACTCCCGCCGCTTTCCGGCAGCTCCCTGCTCGACACGGTATTGCGAACTGCCCAGGGCCCGATGAACCATGAGAAACTGCTTCTTGGCGCGCTGCATCTGTCATTGTTGAACCTGGTTCTCGCCGGCTCTTCTCAGCGCGGTGAACATCCCGGCTTTGGGGCCTGTAGCGCCGGCTACGGTGTCATAAACGGCGATTCTGCCTGTATCGGTTTCTGCGGCACCCCCTCCCCTGAACTGGTCAGGGCTTTGCACAGGCAAACTGTGGGTGCTCAGACAGAAACGGCGCATCTAGTCGCCCTTGGGGCATGGATTCCGGGCGACGGCGGGTACCTGCCCCTGGCATGCAGCTCGGGCGCCTCTGAACTGCTGCTCAGCAGCGGTGCCGTCAACCTGGTGGTAGCCGGCCTGGATGCTGACCCGGCCCTGTTCCAGCTCTGCAGACGTCTGAACATCCCGGCCGTAACCGGAACGGCGGAAGCATCGGCAATGGAGATTCTGCAAACCGCCTGCAGCCGTCACAAGCAGTCATCCCGACCGCAGCTGTTCTCCGATGTGCCGCCAGCCAGGGATTTTACGGTGCACTCCAGCGGCAAATCCCCCAGCGGGCTGGTCAGCCGGAAGCAATCAGGCAGGGTCGGATTGATATGCGGATCGGATATGCCGCATATGACCATGGGAAAGATATCTCAGGAACTCTCTGCCGCTCTCAACAACGACGGCATGATCCTCGGCGGTTGGGGCGATGCATGCTGGTGGATTATGAACCATGAACAGGATCCGTCGTTCGTTGCCTTCGACCCGCTTACCGGTCCGCTCCTTGCAGTCCTGGACCTGGTTGAGGCCGGCGGATTCGATCGGCTGGACGGTATCTGCTATACCGGTCTGAAACGTTGCCGGGAATTTGCGACAGCACTCGGCCTTGCCTTTCTCGGCTGCCGGGTGAGCATCGCCGTTCCCATTCCGATTCTGGGCAGCCGGGAAGTGTGCCGCAGCCTCTCTGAAAAGCTGCGGGTGAGTGGCGGCGAACTTGTACACTTCGATCACCCGGCTGAAACAGAGGAACTGACGGCATGGTTTGCAAACCGCTAAAGCCCTTTCCAGGCAGAGATGTGTTCACTGAGGCTGCTGCATGGGCTGCGTAATTATCGGTGCCGGCGCGGCGGGGATGCAGGCGGCTCTGGCCTGCCGGAAAAACTGGCCGGACAGTCAGGTGACGGTTGTCGACTCAGAACCCGAGGTCGGGTATTACCGTACCCTGATACCTCAGTTCATAAACCGGGCTCTGACCGAGGACAGACTGTTTTTCTGGCAGCAGAAGCAGGACCGAGAACTGGATGTGCGAGCGGGTGTTTCTGTTGACGCGGTCGACCGTGCCAACCGGACGCTGTTTCTGTCAGACAACCAGCGATTGCCATACCGGCGCCTTATCATCGCCTCCGGAGGACAGCCGATTGTGCCGCCCATCTGCCGGACGCCGGCGGTCAGGGGGATATTCCCGGTGAGAAATCTCACGGTTGCTCGGCGGGCGCGCACCTGGCTCCGGACCAATCCCGACACAGTCATCCTCGGCGGCGGGCTGGTCGGGGTCAAACTGGCCGCCCACCTTGCTGAATTCAACTATCCGGTCACCCTGATAGAGCGGGAACGCCAGCTGCTGCCCCAGGCCCTCAGCGCGGAGGCCGCCGGCGTGGTTGCAGCCCATCTCCAGGATAAAGGCGTCAGACTCTTTCTTGCAGCAACGGTGGATGACCTCCAGATCTCTGGCGGACTGCTTGAAGCCGTCAGGGTCGATGCCCGCTGGATACCATGCCGGACGCTGTTCGTCGCCGCCGGCTCGCTCCCCGATCTCGATTTTTTAGCCGGTTCCGGACTGGTCACAGAGGGACGCCTGGAGGTGACCACTTCACTCCAGACCGGCGACAGCGCGATTTTTGCTGCCGGCGACGTGGCGACCATCGTGGACGGGGACCGCTTTACCCCCTGGACATGGCCTCAGGCCGTCGTTCAGGGCAAATTGGCTGCCGCCAACCTGTACGCGGGGGCCCCGCTTTCCCTGCCCCGGCTCACCCGGGTCAACGCCATGAATCTGAACGGCCTGTCTCTGGCAATTCTCGGATTACCGGCCTGCGGGTACGACAGGACGGTGCATGCCGACAGCGGCAGCACGATCTACCGGGAACTGTTCCACCGGGACGGGCGGATTGTCGGCGGCGTGCTGATCGGGGATATATCTTCAGCGGGCAGGCTGCATCACATGATGACAGGCGGAGCGGTAAGCCTGGCCGAAATGGAGGAATACATCATACCCCGCCGCAAGGCCATGACAGCGGCATCGCTGAGTCTCGGGAAATACAGGAAAAAAGCCACCTGGCTGGGACCCGGAGGAGGTTGATACGTGATAATCTACAAGGATACCTGCATCGGCTGTGGCACATGCCAGCCATTTTGCCCCGCTGGCGCCATTGTTTTCGACGATCACCGGTCGACCGTGGACCAGGACAAATGTTTTGAATGCGGCACCTGCCTGCGGGTCGGGATCTGTCCGGTCGACGCCATTCAGGAACCGGCCAATGTCTATGAATATCCGCGGGCGCTGCGAAAATACTTCAGCGATCCCACCTCCACCCATGCCGTAACCGGCATCCAGGGGCGGGGCACCGAGGAGTCCAAGACCAACGACGTAACGCTGCGCAGCGGCCCCGGTGAGGTCGGCATAGCCATCGAGATCGGTCGGCCGACCCTCGGCATGAGCCTGGAAGACATCCAGAAAATAACCAGAGCCCTGGCCCGTAACGGGGTTCATGAGATTGAACCCAATAACCCGATCAACTCGATGATCCTCGATCCGCAGACCGGAGATCTCAAGCCGGAGCTGATGAATGAGCGGGTTCTCAGCGCCATCATAGAAATGAAGATCACCAGGGAGCGGCTGGTGGACATACTCAGGGTGATCAAGGAGGTGATACCTGAACTCGACTCGGTGTTCACCCTCGATGTCGTCACCCTGCTCGAACCGGGTCTGACGATACCCGCCGAGGTTCTCGCCGGTATCGAGTCGCAAGGTTTCAGCTGGCGACCCAATGCCAAAATCAACATGGGGCTCGGCCGCATAACCGAATAGGATGGAGCGATGACGCACAGTTTGCACCGTGAAGGAACCATAGACTCCCTTGACAAGGATTACGCTGTTTTCATCTATCCGGCCCGGGGCTATAACTACAAAGGGTGTGAGCCCCGGGTACGGCGGCTGGTGGAAATCGTCTACCAGGTCGGGCCGGCGAACATGATTGCCACGACGCTGCGCCGTAATTTCTACAGCGGTGTGACGCCCGAAGCGGTGCTCGATTCGATTAGGGAGGGTTGCCGGGTTTTTTCGGTATTCAACAGCCGAGACAAAATCCGTGAGCTTCTCGCCCGGTTCAAGGAGGCTGATCAGGGCATTTCCATTGTCGTCAGCGGGCTTATCGATCGGGTGAGGGAAATCGCCGCCGAGGTAGGCCTCGAACCGCACACGATAAATCTGTCCCTCGGCGTTCACGGTGCCACCGGCAAGCTGCCTGCCGCCGACATACGCCAGTTCACCACCATGTGCGGACATGCCATGATTGCTCCCGGGCTGGTCAAGGACGCGCTGCGCAAGGTCAAGACCGGCAAGATCGACAGCTGGAACGCCAGCCTGCTTTTGGCCAGGCCCTGTGCCTGTGGAATTTACAACCCTTACCGCTCCAGGGACCTGATCGAGGAGCTTGAGCCGCTGTATTCGGTGACCCGCTGGTGACGCCTGTAATGCTGAAGTTTATTGTTAAATCCTGGATATCTGGAGTACCGCATCGTTAAAACTGTAACCGAGAGAGTATCATGCCCGCTATTGACAAAGAGACCTGTAACGGCTGCCGGATCTGCCAGACCTATT
>JAJDNR010000157.1 GCA_022340565.1 Desulfofustis sp. | reverse complement strand
TTCCCGCATCGCGAACAAAACTCTGCGATGCACCGGTTTCAGCCCGTCCCGCACGTCGGGCAGGGCCCGGCCGACAATGACCGACATCGCATAATCGAGATACGACTTTTTGAGCTCTTTCTCAACCGAGACCGACTGGGTCCTCTCCTCGGCAAGTTCTGTTTCTGTTGTTGTCATAATCTGAGTTCAGCCTATATATCCAGCTCCGTTACTTCAAGAGCATGATTCTGAATAAATTCCCGCCGCGGTTCAACCTTGTCTCCCATCAGCGTGGTGAACATCTCATCCGCTGCCTCGGCATCGGTGATCGTAACTTGGAGCAGGGTCCGGTTCTCCGGGTTCATGGTCGTTTCCCACAGTTGATCGGGGTTCATCTCGCCAAGTCCCTTGTAGCGCTGCAGATGACTGCCCTTGAACGACTCGCTGCGGACCGTCTGTACCATTTCCTCCCAGCCGGCGGCATGCAGCGGCTGCACATCTGCCGAGGCGGCCTGACTGACATCGATGATGGTAAAAGTTCCCTTCAGATACTGCCTGATTTCGGGAAACAGCCTGATCGCGGTCCGATATTCGGTGATCAGCGGAATCTGCGGGCCCATGGTCGTCGAGATCTGTGCCTTGTCCTTGATTGCGACATCGACCTCGTAACAGTCGGCCCGCCATCTGCAGGGGCGAACCGCCCCGATGATCATGGAGTCGTCGGCCGCAAGGCTGCTCACAAGTGATTCGACAAAATCTCGTTCGGTGAACTGGTCGGCCTTGCGGATTTCCCTGTCGAGCAGAAAATAGAGTAGATTCTCCCAGATATTCATTCTGCCGAGGAACGACACGATACGCTGGTACACCGACAGGTTCTGCAGCACTGAAACCAGTTCCTGATCGGCCAGTTCCTTGCCGTTCTGATCGACGATAACTTTTATCTTCTGGCTGGCCTGGGTAAACAGATACTTGTTCAGCTCATCGTCATCGAGGAAGTAGGTCTCGCTTTTTCCTTTACCGAGGCGGTAAAGCGGCGGCTGACCTATATACACATACCCCCCCTGGATCAGCGGCAGCATCTGCCGGTACAAAAAGGTGAGCAACAGGGTTCTGATGTGGGCGCCGTCGACGTCGGCATCGGTCATGATGATGATCTTATGATATCTGAGGCTTTCGACATCGAACTCGTCGTCGCCGATCCCACAGCCGAGCGCGGCAATGAGTTGTTTGATTTCCTCACTGCTGAGAATTTTGTCGAACCGCGCCTTCTCGACGTTCATAATCTTGCCGCGCAGCGGCAGAATCGCCTGTATGGAGCGGTCGCGCCCCTGTTTGGCGGATCCACCGGCAGAGTCTCCCTCAACGATGAATATCTCGCGCCTGGCAGGGTCCTTTTCCTGACATTCGGCAAGTTTGCCGGCCATCAGCAGGCTTGTCGATCCTTTCTTGCGTGACAGATCACGAGCCTTTTTGGCCGCTTCCCGGGCTCTGGCCGCCTCCACGACTTTGGTAAGAACCCGCTTGGCTATCTGGGGATTCTGCTCGAGAAAAATGGTCAGTTTCTCATTGCAGATCGATTCGACAATAGATTTCACCTCGGAGTTGCCCAACTTGGTTTTCGTCTGACCTTCGAACTGCGGATCGGGAACATGGGTTGATATAACACAGGTCAGTCCCTCCCTAACATCTTCCCCTCCCATCTTTTCCCGCAGACTTTTCGGAATGATGTCGTCACTGGCGTAGCGGTTTATGCACTTGGTCAGGGCGGCCCTGAAGCCGGCCACATGCGTACCGCCTTCCCGGGTGTTGATGTTGTTGACAAACGAAAACAGCCGCTCCGAGTAGCCGTCGAAATACTGGAACGCTATCTCAACCTCGACCTGATCGCGCTCACCGATAAGATGAATAGGTTCATTGAAGATCGGGGTCCGATTCCGGTTCAGCCATTCAACATAGGAAACGACCCCACCCGAGGCGTGAAATTTGTCCTCTTCGCCGCTGCGTTCATCCTTCAGATAGATCCTTACATCCTTGTTCAAAAATGACAGTTCGCGCAACCGGTTCTTGATGGTTTCATAATCATAGACGGTGGTTTCGGTGAAAATTTCGGGGTCGGCCTTGAAGACAATCGTGGTTCCGGTCTTCTCTGTGGTACCGATAACCTCGAGTTCGCTGTCCTTTTGCCCATACCGGTAGGTCTGCTGATAAATTTTTCCACCCCGGCGAACCTGGGCCATCGCCTCGATCGACAGCGCATTGACGACTGACACGCCGACCCCGTGCAGACCACCGGAGACCTTGTAGGTCGAATGGTCGAATTTACCGCCGGCATGAAGCGTACTCATGACCAGTTCGAGCGCCGGTATTTTTTCCGTCGGGTGGATATCGACCGGTATCCCCCGGCCATCATCCTCCACCTTGATTGAATTATCTTCCAGTATCGTCACCCGGATACGTTTACAGTACCCGGCCAGTGCCTCGTCGATACTGTTATCCACTACTTCCCAAATCAGATGGTGCAGCCCTTCGACCGAAGTATTCCCGATATACATGGCCGGTCGCTTCCGCACCGCTTCAAGCCCATCCAGGACCTTTATCTGATCTGCATCATATCCACGCAATTCTTCTATCACTCTTTTTTCCTTATACTTTTGAATAATTAAGATTCATCCAGGAAACGGATCCTATAACTGCATAGGCATCACGATACTTATGAACCCCTTGTCCTCTTCCGATTTCATCAGACAGGGACTGTTTTCCGAATTTATGTATGCCTCGACCGTTTCACACTCCATGACCTGCAAGGTCTCGATGAAGTATCTGCAATTGAATCCGAGCGTCAGCGGCGCTCCTCCATAATCGATCTTCTGCTCATCCTTGGCATTGCCGAGATCGGCGCTCTGGGATGTCAAAATCATAGAATTTCCTTCAATTTTCAATTGGATGGTATGAAAAATGTCCTCGGTAAACAGGTTGATCCGTTTAAGCGATTCCAGAAACGGCACCCTCTGTATCCTGATCCGGTTATCGAGTGGAACCGATTTTACAATCGCCTGATATTGGGGAAATTCGCCTTGTTTCAAGCGCACGACCATGACCGCGTCGGCGTCGCGTACGACCATCTGTCTCTTTTCAAACGAAATATCGATGGTGTCCCTGTTTTCACAGAATTTTCGCAATTCCTGAACGCCTTTTTTGGGAATCAGGGTAACGTTGTTGAGCGGAAAATTATCGACATCTACCGCCACCTCCTTCTCCATGATCGACAAGCGGTGGCCATCCGATGAAATCATCTTCAGATACGATGCTTCACCCCGTTTCTCCTTTTCCATCAGTACCGAGGTCAGCGAATAGATATTCTCCTGTTCGCCGGCGACAGAAAAAATTACCTTGTCAATCAGATCAAGAAAAATAAACGCTTCGAAGGGTGTGAACGAATCTTCGTCAAACTCGGGAAAGGCGGGAAATTCCTCGCTTGCGATACCGGCCAGATTATAGACGCTCGCACCGGCCTTTATTTTTACCCAGCTTTTATCCGTTTCCTCGAAGCGGATGTCCTCGGACCCCGACTCCCGAACAATTTCAAAAACTTTTTTTGATGGTAGCGTCAGAGCCCCGATAGCTTCAACCTCAGCCGGAACGAAGAGGCGTAATCCGACTTCGAGATCCGTTGCCGTGAGAACCAACCCGTTGTTAACGGACTCGATCAGAATATTGGAAAGAATGGCCAGGGTACTCCGTTTGCTCGTGATATTCTGCAGACTGCTTAATCCCTCGATCAGGTCGTTTCTGCGAACGGTGCATAAAAGTCCCATGGTGTTTTCCTTTTTTTGTAAATTTAGGTAGTTATTATTATTATTAAACGGGTTGATATGTTGAAATGACTATTAACTTATTGAAATTTCTTTTTTAATTATTAACACAGAGGTTTTTGATAAAAGCTGCTTTCTGTTTACAAGCGGTTATCAACACCGTTATCAACAGGTAATGAGTAATCATTAAACAAACCGGTGTTGACGAATTGTTGATACCGCCGGGAAAGCCTGTCGCAGGGAAGTACTTTTTTATAGTAAAAACAAATAAATAAATGTGTTCTTATTTTCTCCTTAATGTAGTGGAAATAGCGAAAAAATTCAATAAAATAATGGTTTGAAGAGCGTGCAGGAAAGATGCCGGAACAAACTCCGTGAATGTATCGGAGATTGTCTTTTAACTTATTATAATAATGATGTTTTTTCAGCGGCTAGTGGAGGTGTTTGCGAAGAGGAGGATTGTCGCTCTGAAACCTGGTTCGCAAGTGCAGGCAGATATGGATCCTATGAGCAGTTCGAAGTCGATGAAAAAACGGTCTTTGATCTTGCATCATTGACCAAACCGCTGGTGACGCTGCCGTCCATTCTACACCTCATCGACAACCGCAAAATAGGCTGGGACGATACTCTCGAGTCGCTGCTTAAGCGGCAGCTGCCGCCGCCGTTCAGATCGATACGACTTCATCAGCTGCTGGCTCACAGTTCCGGGTTGGCCGCCCATCAAGAATACTGGCAGCGGTTGAAATCGATTGAAAAAAAGAGGAAACGAGAGTGGCTGATCGGGGAGATAGTCAAGAAAGATTTGCAGTATGTACCGGGAACTCGTCATGTTTACAGTGACTTAGGGTATTTATTGTTAGGATTTATCGTCGAGATTCAGTCGCAACGAAGACTCGATGAATACTGGCGGATGATTGTCGCAGAGCCGCTGGAACTCGAGCACGATTTGATGTTTCCGATTCGCTCTTCTGCTGAGCGTTATGTTTCGACCGGTACCTGCAGGTGGTCCGGAGCTGCCTTGACTGGAGTGGTTCACGATAATAACAGCAGGGCCTTTGGGGGGATCTCAGGCCATGCCGGATTATTCGGGTCCTGCGCCGGCGTCGTGGCGCTCTGTAGGGAGTTTATGGCCTTGTATCACGGCGGACCCAGCCGTCTGCCGATCAGCCCGGATACCTTCAAGAAAGCCTGCGTGCGGGTCAACGATTCCGAATGGTCCTGCGGGTTCAATCATCCTTCCCGGACGGAATCGAGCAGCGGCCGTTTTTTTTCACCCGCCAGCATCGGTCACCTCGGATTTACCGGCGTTTCCTTCTGGATCGATGTGATAAACCGGCTTATCGTCTGTCTGCTTACCAACCGGGTGATAAAAGGGGATAATCGGGAAGGAATTAGGAAAATGAGACCGCATCTCCACGACACGGTCGTCACCTGCTTACAGGAAGCCCCCCGGAATCCTTAATGAATTCCGGGGGGAGCTGCTACCACCAGCAGATTGTCTGGTCGGCGTCGAAGATCTTGTCAACGAGTAGGTCGTAATCGGGATTTGGATCCATCAGGTTGAAAGAATCTACTTCCCGGTCCCGGGTAACGATTTCCACCAGTTTTTTTACCGTATCATCCGGTTCGGAGCGATAAACGTTCAATATTTTCATGATCCCTCCTTTCTATTTCAAGCCATAGGGAATGATAATGCTCATGTCCCTGAGCTTTTCGCCAAGTTCTTCGATGGTGATGGCTTCGAAGCCGTTCTTATCTACATTGGCCGGAACCGTGGAATAAATTTCACCCTCCATGTCCCGGAGCATTTCGATGCTTTCCTGATTGTGTTCGTCGAGCTGCTCGATTTCGGTGTCCATAACGACGCCGTACGAGTACATGTTCTCGACGGCAAGCCCCAGTGCAGAGCGGATGCCGTCAACGGCGTAATCTTTGTTCCTGTACATGAACGTAACTTTTTTGTATTCCATGGCAACCCCCTCTACAGACTGATATAACAGTCATAATCTTCGATGATGATGCCGTGCTGGGCCTGGGTGGCCATTTCCTTCGGGCTCAGACCCTTGGGAACATCGTCGACGGCATACCCTTGCTTCTTGTAGCTGTCGACGCAGATGGAAACGTCGTCGGCCAGTTCGCACAACTCGGGGAACGCCGGATCCTTTGCGTTATGGGTTGCTGTCCAGGTGAAGAAAACCTTAACTTTTGACCCTTTTGCCTTAGCTGCCTTGGTGATACCCATGACGTGGGCGAAGTTGTCGGGATTGGTAACAAAAATACCAAGACTTTTTGCCATTGCTTACCTCCTCGTCCGTGTGTCCAATGAAACTCCGGGTAAAGAGAACCCCTGATGTTTGAACATCAGGGGTTGTTCTCTGCCGATGTAAAATGAGAATCAGCCTTTTTTAATAAAAAAGCTGAAGAATCCGCTCCCTTCCTTCTCTCCCAGGTACTGATGACCGGCACGATCGCACCAGCCGGGGATATCGTTTCTTGAGCCGGGATCTGTTCCATCCACCTGCAGAACCTGCCCGCTGCTCAGTTTGCCGATTTCCTTCTTGGTACGCAGCAGCGGCATCGGGCAACTCAATCCTTTTGCGTCGAGAACCACGTCGGCGGTAACATCGGCTGCAACCTGTTTTACATCACTCATGTTTGTCCTCCTGATAATGTTTCATGATTCTAAAGAATCTGGTATCTTGTCCGTTTCTCTCCCCACACAAGACGGAAGAAGTTGAACAGTGTATCTATACCACATTTAATCTAGTTTTTAGCATAATAAATTGTTATGTCAAACCAAAACGGAGTAGTAAAATAAGATCGAAAAAACAAAGACGTACCACATTGTCATACTGTTGACAAATTTATAAAGCGAGGGTAAAGCAATTCAGATTTTTCCGATTATCAACTGAACGTGAGGAGGATCAAATGAGTGAGCAGAGCGTTTTTGCCGAAAAGGCGAAGGGCTTGTACAAAGCCCTGTGCCAGTCAGAATGGAACGCGACCGTTACCGGACTTGTCGTCGGGCTTCTTTCTGTCTTGATCATGGCCTGGTGGCGCCCCTGGGGAGCGGTCGGTGCGTTAAGAGACTGGGGCGACTGGATCATGTACGGCATCACCTCCATTCTCGGAACCGATGCCGGTTTTTTCGGCTACTATGAAGAGGCTCCGAGATCCCTCCTGATCAGTTCTGGTTCGGTAATCGGTATCGGTTTTGTTCTCGGCGCGTTCATTTCCGCCTGCCTTGGCAAGGAATTCGCCCTGCGCATCCCGCCGTACCGGGAAATGGTCAAAGCGGTCATCGCCGGGATCCTGATGGGAATCGGGGCAACCCTGGCCGGCGGCTGCAATGTCGGCGGTTTCTACAATGCCATCGGCAACCTCGGGGCCAACGGCTTTACCATGATGATCGGCCTCATCTTCGGGGTCATTCTCGGCCTCAAGCTGCTCTACCTCGAAATGGAGCACATCTCTTGGGGTGACGGCGGTGCAAAAACCATCGAGTTCCCCATCGCGGTCACCTACCTGCTGGGTATTGCGGCGATCCTTTTTCTGGTATTCAAGTCATACGGGTATGCGGCTAACGATGACAGTGACTACATCGCTTCGCTGAGTGGTGTGATCCTTATCGCCGCCGCCCTCGGCTACGCGATGCAGCGCGGCCGCTGGTGCATGGTACAGGGGTTCCGCGAACCCCACATGACCGGAGACTGCACGATGGCCAAGTCGGTCATGCTCTCCATTCTGGTGGTGGCCATCGGAGCCGCGGTACTCAAGTACGAGGTGCCCATGCGTGCGGAAGGAGAGGCCGTTCTGGCTCCAATTTACTATGTCCGCGGCACCTTCGGCTGGGCCGGTATTGTCGGCGGTTTTATCTTCGGACTTGGCGCCATGTTTGCCGGGGGGTGCGGCTCAGGAACCCTGTGGAGGGTCGGGGAAGGGCAGGTCAAGCTGATCATGGTTGTTCCGTTTTTCGCGATCTCGTCATCGATCATGACTGCCTGGTTCAAGGATTATGAGTATGAGGCCGACGGGGTACTCGGAAAATATGTCTACATGCCGGATGCTCTCGGCTATGGCCCGACCCTGCTGATCATCGCGGTTATCATGCTGATCTGGTACCTGGTCGTAACCTGGAACGAGGAGACCAACAAGCTGATCGTGCCGATGTAGAAACGGTTTGTGCAGAGCGGGAGTGGAAAAGGCCGCATTTTCCTTTTGGAGAATGCGGCCTTTTTTTTTAATATGGCCTGAAGCTGGCGCCCCCGTCTTCAATCCCCGCAGGTTGTCCTCGTAAAATCCGGCAAAAAGAGGTATGTGGGGGGGGGAACAGAGCGCCGCTACCGATGATGCCCTGTCAATCCGAGAAAACCTTTCGCGGCTCATAAAAGCGACCCGGGGGTGCATGATGAGAAAGACGGCTATATTCAAGAATGACCTGTTTCTGTTGCACGATCCGGGTCCCAATCATCCCGAACGGGTGGACCGTCTCAGGGTTATCTACGATTTCATCGAGCGGGCGGAGCATCGAAACAAGTTTCTTTTTCCGGAATTCGAACCGGCCGATTTGGCTCAACTGAGCAGGAACCATACCGGCCGCCTGATCGACCGGATCTCGAAAACCTCGGGAAAGATGTACGATTACCTCGACCAGGACACCGCCACCTCGGCCAGATCATACGAGGCGGCGCTGCTGGCGGCCGGGTCGGTAATCAAAGGGGTGGATATGCTGGCGGCGGGAGACATCGACAACGGCTTCGCTCTTGTCAGGCCGCCCGGCCACCATGCTGAAAGCGACCGGTCCATGGGCTTTTGTCTGTTCAATAATATCGCGGTGGCCGCACACCATGCTCAGACGGCCCACAACATGAAAAAAATCATGATCGTTGACTGGGATCTGCACCACGGCAACGGTACCCAGCATTCGTTTTATGACAGCGACAAGGTGCTCTACGTCTCCACTCACCAGTATCCGTTTTACCCGGGAACCGGGTCTTTGCAGGAGGCGGGAGTGGCTGCCGGATCGGGATATACGGTAAACGTGCCGCTGCCGGGCGGGATGGGAGATGCTGAATATGCGGCCATCTTCAACGATATCGTGGTACCCGTCGGCCGCATATATGACCCGGATCTTATCCTGGTATCGGCGGGTTTCGATATCTACCACGGAGATCCGCTGGGCTCCATGTCTGTGAAACTGGCCGGCTTTTCATATATGACCAGGCTGCTGGTCGAACTCGCCGAACAGGTCTGCGGGGGCAGACTGCTGGTAACCCTGGAGGGCGGCTACAATCTCAAGGGGCAGCGTGACGGATCTCTGGCTGTACTGTCGGAACTGCTCGGGGAACCGATCGATGAAGACGGTCGGGAATTTTATCTGGACGATGACTCGGAGGCGGATTTGAGACAGGCCCATGGAAGCCATCCGGCGATCGTCAATGCCCGGGAGAAAACGCAGAGTTTCTGGAAGTTCTAGGTTTACGGGACATGCAGGTCAAACAGGAAAAAACGCCGAAGATACTGGTTGCCGACGACGATGCACTGGTCTGCAGCACGGTGCGCAAGATTCTCGAAACCTTCGGCTACCAGGTGGTCACGACCACCGGCGGCAATGAACTGCTGGATACTCTCGACAGCTCGTTTGACGTAATCCTGATCGATATCAACATGCCCGGCATGAACGGCTTTGAAACCATAGAAAAGCTCAACGGCCGCGGACTGGGAATTCCCGTTCTGCTGCTGACTGGGTCTGATTCGATGGATGACGCGGTCAAAGCCATCAACCTTGGCGTCCACGACTTTTTGAGCAAGCCGATCGATGATCTCGACATTTTCAACGTGCGGATCAAGCGGGCGGTCGAAAAACGCAATTTCGTGCTGCAGGAGCGCCGCTACAAGAAGGGTCTCGAAGAAGACATCAGGAAGAAAGCCCTGCAGTTGGAGGAACAGAATAAATTGCTGCGAGCCTACAGCGACAGCCTCGAAAACGCCACCGTGCAGCTCATGAGCAGTCTGCAGCGGGCGATGGAGGAAAAAGACCATTACACCGCCGGTCACACCATGCGGGTCACCAACTATGCGGTGATTCTGGGTGCGGTGCGGGGCCTGGACAACCACGATCTCGTTGTTCTCAGAAGGGCCGCCCAGTTTCATGACATCGGCAAGCTGGTGATCGATCTTTCCTGCATCCAGAAGAACGGCCCGCTGAGCCCGGAGGAGCGGGAGCTGATAAACGAACATCCCGGTGTTGGAGCCAACATTATCAAACCGCTCGGCTTCATGGAACGGGAGCAGTTCATCATCAGGCACCACCACGAGAGGATCGACGGCACCGGTTACCCGGACGGCCTGGCGGGCGACCAACTCGATGAGCTGACCAAAATCATCACCGTGGCGGACAGCTATGACGCGATGACGTCGAGCAGGAACTACCGGAGAAACATGAATATCGACGAAGCCGTCTCGGAGCTGGTCAGGTGTTCGGGGAGCCAGTTCGACGGTGAGATCGTGCAGTCGTTCACCGAAAACATCCACCGGTTCAGGGCCGATCAGTTTCTGATGAGCCAGCCGTACCAGGCGGATTTCAACCACAAACTAATTAACTGAACACGCACATGAGAATCAAAAGAGAAGAGGTCGAGCATGTGGCGCACCTGGCCCGGCTGGACCTGGAAGGTGATGAGCTGGAAAAGATGACCAGCCAGCTCGACATGATCCTGTCCTATGTTGCGCAGCTCGATGAGCTCGACACCACCGGGATTGAACCGACCACCCACGCGTTTTCGATAACCAACGCGTTTCGGGAAGATGCGGTAAAACCGTCATTGGAGCAGCAAGAAGCCCTGGCCAACGGTCCCGATCATACCCGGGATTCCTTCGTTGTTCCCCGCGTTATCTGATCAGACGAAACCCATAAAACGGGCCGCCACGGACCCGACCAGTGTTGAGGGGATGTATGGAGCCGTATGAGCTGACCATTACCGAGGCTGTCGCGCTGATGGCCGACCGCAAGCTGTCTTCAACGGAGTTGACGAAAAGTTGCCTCGACCGCATCGAACAGACCGAAGCGGTGATGAAATCGTTTATTTCCCTGCAGCCGGACCGGGCGCTGCGGGCTGCGGCTGACGCCGACAAGAAGCGGGCAGCAGGAGCGGGCGGTTCGCTGCTGGGGGTTCCGCTGTCGCTGAAAGACCTGCTGTGCACCAGAGGAATTCCGACCACCTGCGGCTCGAGGATCCTGGAAAACTTTATTCCTCCTTACGACGCAACGGTGGTGGAAAGGCTGAGCGCGGAAGGGGCAGTCATCGTCGGTAAGGCTGCGATGGATGAGTTTGCGATGGGGTCCACATCCGAAACCTGCGCGTTCAAAGTGCCGTCAAACCCGTGGGCTACTGATTGCGTGGCCGGTGGTTCATCCGGCGGGTCGGCCGCCTCGGTGGCCTCCGGGCAGGTTCTGGGATCGCTGGGATCGGATACCGGGGGATCGATCCGCCAGCCCGCCTCGCTGTGCGGAATCGTCGGCATGAAACCCACCTATGGCAGGGTGTCCCGTTACGGACTCGTGGCCTTCGCCTCGTCGCTCGACCAGATCGGGCCGCTGACCCGGGATGTAACCGATGCAGCGGTGATGATGCAGGCCATCTGCGGTTACGACGAGCGTGATTCAACCTCGGTCGATCGTCCGGTTGAGGATTACCATTTGTTTCTGAGCGAGGGAGTGAACGGGGTCAGGATTGGGGTGCCCCGTGAATATTTTGGTCCGGGGCTCGACCCGGAGGTTCGCCGGACCGTGATGAACGGCGTCGAGGTGCTGAAATCGGCGGGGGCACAGGTGGTGGACGTGTCTATTCCCCATATCGAATATTGCGTGGCGGTGTATTATCTGATCGCGCCGGCCGAAGCCAGCTCCAACCTGGCCCGTTACGACGGCGTTGCCTATGGTTTTCGCGACAAAAACGCCGCCGATTTGTTGGACATGTATAAGGAAACCCGCTCGCAGGGATTCGGTCCGGAGGTCAAACGCAGGATCCTGATCGGTACCTACGCTCTGTCGTCGGGCTACTACGATGCCTACTATAAAAAGGCCTCCCAGGTCAGGACCCTGATTCTCAACGATTTCAAGAAGGCCTGGGAACAGTGCGATGTGCTCATTTCCCCGGTCACCCCGACCCCGGCCTGGAAAAAAGGGGAAAAACTCGATGATCCTCTGGCCATGTACCTCTCTGATATATTTACCCTTTCAACCAACCTGGCGGGACTGCCCGGATTGTCGGTACCCGGAGGCTTCAGCACCGGCGGGCTACCCATCGGCATCCAGCTGCAGGCGCCTCATTTCCACGAGGGTGAGCTGCTCAGATGCGGATATAACCTGGAAATGGGGGTGAATCTCGAGCGGCTCCTCCCGCCCCTTATGAATGCTGTTTGAATTGTTGAAAGTACTTACCAGAGAGGTTGCAGATGAACGTGCAGGTACCCAAGAACATCAGTGCCATCACCCCATATCCACCGGGCAAGCCGATAGAGGAGCTCGAGCGGGAGTACGGTATTAGCGGATCGATCAAACTGGCCTCGAACGAAAATCCGTTCGGACCGTCACCCGCCGCCGTCGAGGCCATCCGAGCCACCCTTGCCGGTCTGCACCGCTACCCGGACGGGTCGGGCTACTACCTGACCCAGGCGCTGGCCGATCATCTGTCGATTGCACCGGGGCGCATCGTGCTTGGCAACGGCTCCAACGAGATCATCGAGTTTCTGGTCAAGGCGTTCGTCTGTGAGGGAGACGAGGTGATCACCAGCCACCCGTCGTTTCTGATGTATCAGAAATTCGTGCAGGTCCGCGGCGGGGTCAACCACGTCGTCGAGCTGCGGGATATGATCCATGATCTGGAATCGATCACCAGGCTGGTGTCGGAACGGACCAGGTTGATTTTTCTCGACAACCCGAACAACCCGACGGCAACCTTCCTGCCGTATGGTCGGCTCGAATCCTTTCTCAACGGTCTGGCGGATCATGTGATCGTGGTGCTGGACGAAGCCTATATCGATTTCGTCGACGAATCGGTCCGTTACGATACCATGGCCCTGATCGATGACGTTGCCGGCCGCTGCGGGGTGGTGCTGCTGAGAACCTTTTCCAAGGCCTACGGGTTGGCCGGACTGCGAATCGGATACGGTTTGATGGAAGAGCAGATCGCCGTCTGCCTGCACAAGGTCCGGCAGCCCTTCAACGTCAATCTCATCGCTCAGGAAGCGGCCCGGGCGGCGCTGAAGGATAGCGATTTCTATGCCAAAACGCTGAGGCTGACCGCCGAGGGCAAGGAGTACCTGAGCCGCGAGGTTGAAAAACTCGGCTGCATTTCCTATCCGTCTCAAACCAATTTTTTCCTGATCGACGTCAAGGGCGATGCCACCGCCCTCTATGAAGCAATGCTGAAAAAGGGGGTCATCATCAGGTCCATGAAGGCTTACGGGTTCGACACCTTCATCCGGGTAAACATCGGCACATCGGAAGAAAACGGGAGGTTTGTCAGGGCCCTCGGCGAGGCGCTGCAGGAGTGCGGATATGTCTGATTGCCGCCGGGAGATCGTCACCATAGACGGGCCGGCCGGGGTCGGCAAATCGACGATCAGCCGCCGGGTCGCGTCCCGGCTCGGCTTCACCTACCTCGATACCGGTGCGATGTACCGTGCGGTTGCGTGGTATCTCAGGAAACACGGCGTCGACACCGGCGATGAATCGGCGATTGCAGCGGCGCTGGGCCGGATTGATCTCGAACTTCTGCCGGCCGGAGGGGAAGACGACGACGTGGGAGTGGTGGTCAACGGAGAGGATATCAGCGGCGAGATCAGAAGCCCCGACATATCGATGCTGGCCTCATCGGTATCGGCGCTGGCTCCAGTCCGGGAGAAATTGACCGCGTTGCAGCGGCAAGCCGGGGAGCGTGGCAATATCGTCGCCGAAGGACGGGATACCGGAACGGTGGTGTTTCCCGCTGCACGCCACAAGTTCTTCCTCGATGCATCACCGGCGGCACGGGCGGCTCGACGGGCCAGGCAGCTGCGGGAACGGGGTGAGGCGGTGGATGAGGAAAAACTGCTGGAAATGACGATCAAGCGCGACCGCCAGGACAGCGAACGGGCCATCGCGCCATTGCGAAAAGCGGCTGACGCGACCCTGGTGGATACCACTGACCTCAGCGCCGATCAGGTGCTGGAGCTGGTGGTCGCGAAGATCAGTGGCTGAGGACCGTCAGGTAGAGCGGCGGCACAACTGCTCTACCTGACGACAGCCTCCCGGGGGTTATTCGATTACGAAATCGGCCCGCCTGTTCTGGCTCCAGGCGAACTCGGTCTGCTCGTAGAAGAGCGGGCGCTCCTCGCCGTAACTGACGGTTCTGATACGCTGCGGTTCAATGCCGAGGTCGATCAGATAGGCGCGAACATTGATCGCCCGTTTTTCGCCGAGGGCCAGGTTGTATTCCTTGGTGCCGCGGTCGTCGCAATTGCCTTCGATAATGACGGTACTGGAGACCTGCTTCAGGTAATCGGCGTTCTGCAGCATCCGGTCGACCATGTCAGGTTTGATGATGGCCTGGTCGAAGTCGAAGTACACCGGTGACAATCCAGTGGACGAGCGGCCGTGCATCTGCTTGTACTCGTCGCTTTGCTCATCCATGGCGGCACCGCCGCGTGAGGCGCTGTCGTCCAGCGTACCCTCGATGGCCAGATTGTTTTCCGAATAGCCGCCGCCGGTGCCCTGAGACTGGCCGCCTGACGTGGCGCTGCCGGCCTGATTTTCCGCTTCGGGCGGAATTACCGGCTTTTTGGCGCAGCCTCCGGTGAAAGCGGCTACGGCGGTAATGATTGCTGCGATAAGAAGAAGCCTGGTAACGACCTTTTTCATCTTGTGTCCTCTTGCTCTGAGTCTGTGGGTGGGTGGATTCAGGGCCGGCTATCTGCAAAAACCGAGCAAATTCACCGGAAATCGACTATGTACCGACTACGCCTATTCTAGCCTGATTGCTAAAGAGGTCAAGGTTTTTGTCGCGGTTGGTGATTTTGGCGGCGGGTACCCGCAGAGCGGTGAAGCGCTGCCGCTTGTGTCTCGGAAAGCGGCTGGTATGATTGAAAATCATCGATGATTACATGGATTTTATTAACACCTGTGCAGCCGGTCTGGAACCGCTCGTTGATCATGAAATAATCTGCTGGGGGGGATCCGTCGCCGAACGCCGCCGCGGTGCCGTCCACTGGTCAGGTGACCTCGAGCACGGCTACCGGGCTTGTCTGTGGTCCCGCTTCTCGTCGCGGGTCATCATGGTGCTGAAACGCTTTGAAATCGGCGGCGACGCCGATCTCTACGAAGGCACCGGGAGCGTCGACTGGAGCGGGCATCTGACGACACACTCCAGTTTCGCCGTGGACTGCGTGCTGTCCGGCGAAGGCCCGGTCACCAACTCCATGTTCGGTGCGCTGCGGGTCAAGGACGGAATCGCAGACCAGTTCAGGAACGCATCGGGGCTTCGGCCTTCGGTGAAGACAGACCAGCCTGATGTCCAGGTGTATGTGCACATCTGCGGTGCCGCCGTTATTCTCGGCCTCGATTTGTCAGGCATTGCGCTTCACCGGCGGGGCTACCGGGCGGTGTCCGGGCCGACGCCGCTGAAGGAGAGTCTGGCGGCGGCGATTGTCGCAATGAGCGGCTGGGACGGCAGTGCAACCCTACTGGATCCGATGTGCGGGTCCGGCACGCTGCTGATCGAAGCGGCCCTGATGTACGGAGATTCGGCGCCGGGTCTCGGGCGGTCCTATTTCGGCATGTTTGGCTGGCAAGGACACGATAGCGGCATCTGGGACGCGCTGGTCGATGACGCCATCAAACGGGAGGATCTCGCCCAGGACAAGAGGTGGCCGAAGCTGATCGGCTTCGATGGAGACGAAACGGCGGTGGAAGCCGCCCGCAAAAACATCGGCCGGGCCGGCCTCGAGGAGCGCATCACCGTCGGCTGCCGGGAATTGAGCCGGCTGGAAAACCAATTCGGCAGGACGGGACACCTGATATCCAATCCCCCCTATGGAGAGCGGCTGTCCGACAAAGCTTCGGTGAAGTACCTCTACCGCTGCCTGGGACAACATTTTCAAAGCGAGTTTCCGGACTGGCGGATAACCATGTTCACCGCCGCACCGGATTTCAGCGATCAGTTCAGGATCGACTCCCCCAAAACCCTGAAAATATTCAACGGGCCGTTGCCCTGTCGCTTGATAAGCGGTACTCCGAAGAAAAAAGCGGCCGGGCGGGACCGTGCGGACCGGCCGCTGCAGATCGGACAGCAGCAGACCGGCGACGAGTTGTCCAACCGGATCATTAAAAATTTCAGACAAATCAAACCACTGGCTGATAAATACCGGCTCGAATCATATCGGGTATATGACCGCGACCTGCCGCAGTACAATGTCACCATCGACCTGCTCGGAGCCTCGATTCTGGTCACCGAATTTACCGCCTCGAGCAAGGTCGACCGGCAAACGGTGGATGAGCGCTTCGCCCACGTCACCCGGTGCGTCCGTTCACTGTTCCAGGTGGGGCGGGAGCGGGTATAT
>JAJDNR010000147.1 GCA_022340565.1 Desulfofustis sp. | reverse complement strand
CCGCAGGGCAGGACCATGCCCATGATGACTTCGCTGACATCGGTCCCCGAGATTCCGGCTCGCTTCATCGTCTCTCGTATCACATGGCCGCCGAGATCGGTGGCGCCGATTTGCGACAGGGAGCCGCCGAAGCTTCCCAGCGGTGTCCGCACCGCACTGACAATCACCGCCTGTTTCATACTTTCCTCCAGAACTGGGCCGCTTCCTGAGTACCTTGGTCAGGTTTCTTCTATCTAATTATAATGATGGGACAATACTGAACCGACCAAGCGCTCGGTCGTTAATGGATGTTTACCTACTGCCCACGATTTGTCAATATTTTTATTGTGGTTGGCTGGTTTACCGTGATTGAAACAATCACGAGATAGATCTACAGCAAAGAGGAACGTTTCTTCCTGGACTTCCGGCTGATCAACCCGATCAGCCAGCCCAGGAACAGGACTCCGCCGCCGGCCAGGAACCACTTGAGCGTCTGATTGTCGTTCAATCGCTCATTTTCCTTCTTGTAGCGGGACAGCTCTTTCTCCAGGGAGTCGATCCTGGTCCGGGCTTCGCCGAGCTCCTCCTTGGTCTTGATAACATCGGTGGTATCGGCCTGCAGCTGCGTATACTGATTATTTATGGTATCCCGGTCACCGATGCAGGCATTGAACTGCTCCTCGATATGCGTCCGCTGGGCAATCAGGTCCTGTTCAATCTGCTCTTTCTCATCACTCAGGTCGTCGTAGCGCTGTTTCAGATCGAGGTTCGCCTGGGTCAGGGCGTCCTTTTCCTGTTGCAGCGCCTCCAGCTGCTGATCCAGAGGAGGCAGATCGCTCAGGTAGCGTCTCAGCACCCACCCATCCTTGCCGTTCTCCAGCCGGATCTGAGCCCATTCGTCCTGCTCGTTGAGCAGTTCCACCGGCGTCCCGTCCTTGATCACCGCAACAATTTTGAAGTCGGTTCCCTGGCCGCGTCGCATGGTTATTTCAGTGCTGGGTTTGACCCACAGCATCTGGGCGGCGGCGGATGCCGATACGAGCGTTACAAGAAACAGGGCAGAAAGAGCGGTCGTAACACCTTTGTTTGTTATCATGGCAGACATGAGAGGTAAAAGAGAATGGTAGTCACCGTGTCGACTCCACCCTATACGGTTCATCATGATTTGGCAAGTCATCTGCAGTTCGGTACGGCAAGACCGGTCCAATGGCCGGTCTTGCCGTACCGGTTAACAGGGGGTTCAGTTGATGCGCCTGCGCCCCTGCCATTCCCGGTCGCGGAGCTTGAATTTCTGTATCTTGCCCGTTGCAGTCTTCGGCAGTTCCCCGAATTCGACATACTTCGGGGACTTGAACCTGGCCAGGTGCTGCTTCGTGAAATTGATAATGTCTTCGGCGACCGGAGAACTTCCGGGTTTGGGGACCACGAAGGCCTTCGGGACCTCGCCCCATTTCTCATCGGGCACCGGGATGACGGCCACTTCCTGGACGTCGGGGTGGCGGTAGATCACCGACTCCACCTCGACCGTCGAAATATTTTCACCACCGCTGATAATGATGTCCTTTTTACGGTCCATGATCTGGATATATCCGTCGGGATGCATGACCGCCAGATCGCCGCTGTGAAACCAGCCGCCGGCAAAGGCCAAGCCGGTCGCTTCGGGGTCCTTGTAATAGCCGCTCATCACATTGTTGCCGCGCATCACCACCTCGCCCATGGTGACTCCGTCACGGGGAACCGGCGTCATCGTCTCCGGTTCGACCACATCCATGAAATGGGTCACGATATAGGGCACGCCCTGGCGGGATTTCACCGTCGCCCGCTGGTCTTCGTCGAGCTGCTCCCAGGCCGGCTGCCACGCGCACACCGAGTGGGGTCCAAACACCTCGGTAAGGCCGTAGGTGTGGGTGATCTCGGCGCCGATCTCCTCCATGTTCCTGATGATCGTCGGGGCCG
Organism: Desulfofustis sp.; assembly: GCA_022340565.1. Taxonomy (GTDB): domain Bacteria; phylum Desulfobacterota; class Desulfobulbia; order Desulfobulbales; family Desulfocapsaceae; genus JABDQA01. The sequence goes on along the minus strand of JAJDNR010000147.1, from coordinate 1,223 downwards.
GCGGGGCGCCGGCGGTCATGATGTTGAGGGTGCGGCCGATCTTCACATCCCTCGCCCCAGGCCAGGTGCTCATCATGATCAGCACGGTGGGGGCGGCGCACAGGTGCGATATGTTCTCGGTTTCGATCAGCCGGTAGATGTCCTCCGCGATCACCGACCGCAGGCACACGTGGGTCGCCCCGACCGCCGTCACGCCCCAGGTGAAGCACCAGCCGTTGCAGTGAAACATCGGCAGGGTCCACAGATATGCGGACCGCGTATTCAGGCCCGATTCGAGGACCTCGCCGACGGCGTTGAGATAGGCCCCGCGGTGGTGGTACATGACACCCTTCGGACGTCCGGTGGTGCCGCTCGTGTAATTGATGGTGATAAGCTGGTCCTCGGAATCGATGTCCGTGTTGATCGGCTCAGCCGACCCGGTCAGCAGAAACTGCTCGTATTCGAGATTTCCGAGCGGCAGCTCAGCGTTCGCATCGCACACGTTGATATAGCTTTCGACCTTGGGCAGATTGGCCGGTTCGACCAGCGAGGCGAATTCGGAGTCGGCAACCACAACCTTGGCATCGGAATGGTCGATGATGTATGAAACCTCCCCGGCGGACAAGCGGATATTGATGCTCACCAGGGCCGCCCCGAGCATCGGCACCGCGTAATGGGCCTCGAGCATCGGCGGGATGTTCGGGCAGATGAACGCCACCTTGTCGCCTTTCCCGACCCCGATGTTTTTCAGGGCCGAGGCCAGTCGGTATACGCGCTCCCCGAACTCGCGGTAGCTGTAGCGCTGGTCCCGGTGGACAACGGCGGTCTTGTCGGGGTATACGGTGACGCTTCTGGTCAGGAAATCTACCGGGGTGAGGATGGACTTGTTTACGCCGGACATGGTCATCGATAAGCTCCTTTAAAAGTTTTGCCGATTGCGGAATCGCCTTCCGCCTTCTTCTGCGGGAATACAATCCGTTTCACCGCCTTTCACGATCTCTGCGGCCAATCAGAATCAAGCGGTTTTCACAACATTGCCCCGAATGAGGGAATAGCCGCTGCCCGCTGACGATCGGTAAAGCAGTCATTGATCCATCTCGCTCGGACAGGTTCCATGCGATAAACACCTCACGTGCTAAAAAAAATCTTTGACAAATATACCCAATTATTTTCTAGTGAAAACAGAAAACCGAACGAGCGCTCGGTAGTCTTTGTGTCACAGCGATTGATCGTGCATTGTAACG
>JAJDNR010000111.1 GCA_022340565.1 Desulfofustis sp. | reverse complement strand
TGATCCCTCTGCGCTCTCAGCGGCGATTTTTTTATTGCGGATATTTGACGAGTTGAGACGGCCTGCCAGTCAAGGAGACGTGGGCACGGCAAACGGTCTTAGCGACAGGGCCTGAGTTCTCCGAGGGAACATCTGGTTCTGCGGTTCCTTTTTAAATTATACGTTGGTTATCCATGAAATTTTTGGGTTATTCCTCTCGGCCGGCCTCACAGGCCAATTTTGTAGCGATTTCGGCATAGCCGCGGTGCTGTTCCTGGATTACCGACCGCGGGACATTTCAATTACCTGTATTGAAAAGCAATAAGATTTTGTAATTATGAAATATCTCCCATATAATTAGATAATTTTACCCAATACGATGAAATATACACGATTGCATATCAGGGTTCCCGCAGCCGGCGGTGCCATGCTCGTGCAGGGAAATCACCTTACCGTCAAAGCCGAAATCATCAATATCAGCGCCGGCGGCATCCGCATCACCTCCCCCTCCTTCCGCCTTGATGATGGTGCGTACCGCGTTGAGCTGCTGATCCGATCTACCGGTAGAATCGTGTTCTCGGGCTTTCCGGTGTATCAGTCCGCACACAGCGTGGGAATCAGGATCTTATCGATCGAACCGGACCATCTGAAGAAAATCTATCAGCTCGTCGAGGGCTTCCAAATCAGCGAGGACTTCATCCGCCACATTGACCAGGGCGACATCATCAACGACTGGTTCACCGACGAATCGGGCGAGGAGATATCGATCACCTTCGAAACGAGCTGATCCGCCCAGAGTCAACCGCAGCGGGTCTCCCCTTTAAAGGACGGACCGCTCGGACCGTGCTCTCTGCTTCATGGTGTTCTCGACTTTTTTGGCTTCTCCGTTGACATATTTGTAGAAAATCGGGAAAACGACAAAAAAGGCGACACAGATCAGGTACTCAATTCCTTTGATATGGCTGTAAAAATCAACCAGCGTGTGGGTGGGCTTGACGATGCCGGTCGCGATCAGGTATTGCCTGAGCAGCTCGGACACCTGCCAGTCGACATGCTTCAGACCGGCGACCAGGGTGACCATCGCCCACCCTCCGACGGCCGCTCCCATCGCCACGATTGAACTCAACACGATCGTTCTGAATGCCGTTCTCATTGGTTCCTCCTGAGAATCAGTTTTGAGCCGCCGTCAACGGCCGGTGACTGCAGTAATGTAGCCCTGGATGAGCCCGCCCACCCCGTGCTCCAGGACACCGCCGATCAGACAGGCGACGGCCCACAAACCGATCAGCACGGCGGAAACCGCAACGATGCTGAAGACCACCGTCGACACATCATGCCCCACGTCGGTTTTGGTACCGATGACCGTTTTGTTTATTGTTTTCATGCCATCCTCCTTTCGGCTGAAGTTTGGGGTTGTTCCCCTCTTACCCTCCCTATTGCAGGCAGGATGCCAGAAACAGAAAAAACAGCTGCCCGGAATATCCCTATAATATTCTGATATAATTAGATATTTTTAATAGGCGCAAAATATGCGATAGGCGCTCGAATACGGCGTACCGCAACTGTGTCGCAATGGATATGCGGTAAACCGTTCAATACACTACGAAACTGTTGGCTATTTTTGTGGATAGAGGGGAATTCTGATCCAGCCGGTCGGGGAGGTCCTGGCACGGGTGTCGGCCGAGCGGGGAACGCCGGGTTGCATGCCGCAGCGTCCTGCTCATCCGTTTGACCCGAATACCTCGCCGACCAGGTTTGTGAGGTCAGGCTGAAACGAAGTACCGATCGGGCTTATGCCGATTTATGCGTGAAAAGTACCGGTAAACGATAGAGTACAAAACGGTAGACGATGAAGTAAAAACAGAGGATCGTCGCCACCAACCAGCATTCCTGCCATGTCGGAATTTCCTGATGCGAGGTCCAGTTGTAGCTCACCAGCACCGTATTGAGCCGGTTCCAGACAATGCCCAGCACCGCGATCAACGCCCCCCATCGCACCAGGGTAACTCTTCTGTGGCGGACGCCCACGGCAAACAGACACAACGGAACAACGGCCATGGTGAACAATTCGGCCAGGTAGTAAATCCCCCACCCGGAGACCAGATAAAGCCACTCCTCGTCATGAGCGACGGCGACGATCTTAATGATCAGGTAGGTGATAAAAGCCATCGCCGCTCCCTTGGCAAGACCGAGGGTAATACCGTCGAGGTTGCCCAGAAAATTGGTGTCGCACCGCCAGGTCATATAGCGTCTGACCAGGCTGGAAACGACGATCACCATGCAGAGCCCTCCAAATATCGACGAAACAAAATAATGCAGCCACTGGAACTCGGGAGAAATCCACAACGGGTGAATCTTGCCCGGTGCATAGCAAAACAGTGCACCGAGCGCACCCTGATGGAGGGTGGAAAGAATGATGCCGGCGATGGTCAGGCCGAGGACGATGGAGCGGACAAACCGCTTCAGCCTCGGCAGGTTCGCCCATTCGGCAAAGGCCGGCAGCATTTCTGCAATCTGCACAGACAGATAAGTGGCGACGTGCCAGGCGACCAGAAAGAGGACCGCAGCCGGTCCGAACGACACGAACATCGCATAGTGCAGACGCCACGGCATACCCAGATCGACCAGGAGAAACACGACGGCGAAGAAATAGCCGAGTAAGCCGTTGAGCAGCGCCAGCCGTTCGATGGGTTTGAAATCGGCGCGTTGAAAGATTTCAACGGTGGTGCCGAGCATGAATCCCGATGCCGACAGCGGCACCATGCCGAACAGTCCAAAGCCGAGGATGATACCCCAGGGATAATCCTGGGATCCGTGCGTCACCGAACTGAGCCCCATCAGGTAGCGCTGGAGCAGCAGTGGGATCCCGATAACCAGAATCGCCGCAACCGCCCAGTTGACCGGATTTTTCACGATCAGGTCGAGGTACTGCCTGCCGCTCAGCCCGAGCAGGAGTTTCTCACTGATCCGGGCCTCATCCGCAGGTTCATACCCTCCCCCATATCCGGACAGGATCTCTGAATTATTCTCCATGACTTTCATCGATGATCTCCCCGCTGATTTTTGATTCCTGCGACTCACCTGTTCCGGCGACGCTGCCCCGGCGCCGGCAGAGCAGAAAAATTCCGGCGAACAGGCCAGGCCAGATGGTCAGCACCATCGGCACCATCGCCAGAAAATCCTTTACGAAGTTCAAGATCGGCTGCTTCGGCACCTCCATGTCGAAACCGGCCTTTGCGAATGGCACCGGCGAAATATAGAGCCAGGAGGTACCACCGGCTTCATGTTCGCCGTAGATGTAGTCGACGTAACGGTGCGGCTCCCTCCGCATCCTTTTGCGGGCGATCGACAGCAGTTCCTGGCGATTGCCGAAGGTCAGGGCCTCCATCGGGCAGGCCTCGACACAGGCAGGAGGCCTGCCCTTGCTGAGCCGGGTATCGTAGCAGAAGATGCACTTCATGATCCGTGGAGAAAACGCGCTGTCGTATCTGAAAGCCGGTATCGAGAACGGGCAGGCGATCATGCAGGTTCGGCAGCCGACGCAGACGTCGGCATTGTAGACCACGGCTCCCTCCGGCGTCTTCGTATAGGCATTGACAAAACAGGCGGTCAGGCAGGCCGGCTCGAGACAGTGGTTGCACTGGATCTTGCGGAACAGCGGATGCTCCCAGAGCAGTGAATCGTATTTGTTGACCACTGTATAGGCGTTCTGGTCCGGCCGTCGGCTGTGTTCTTGTTCGAACACGGACTGATCATCAAACGCGATGTGCGGCGCCGGCAGCCCCTGTTCCCGGTTACAGGCAGCCTCACAGCTGCGGCAGCCGATACAGCGGGAAAGATCGACCAGCACTCCCCTGTTGGTTTCGTAGCCGCTGAAATCATGGGCGGAGGCGTTGCCTCCCGGCCTCAGAAAGGCGGCCGATACCGCGGAAGAAACGAGCGTCTTCAAAACGCTGCGCCGATTCATCTTCAGTTTCATCGCTTGTCTCCTGCATCGATCGGTTTCATCGTCACACCGGCATCGTCTGCCGGATCATCGGTGCTTCTCATGACACGCTTCGCAGCCGGTGGGTCCGGTTCCAATCACCTGGTGGCAGGAAATGCAGTTCAGGTGATAGGCTCCAATCAATCCCGGGGTGTCGTCGTGATAGACCATGGTCCGGCCGGCTTTGTCCGTGTCGATTGCAGCGTACCGGTCCACTGCATGACACCTGCGGCAGCCGATCTCCGCCAGGTCCCTGCCTTCCTTATGACATGGCAGACAAACCGGATCTGACGGCGGAGCGCCGGCCACATGGTGGTGGCATTCGACGCAGGACGCATAACCGTCATGCAGTTCGTGATCGAACAGCACCGGTCCGTATCGGTCCTCCAGAATATCGATACGCACTTCTTTGGGGGGCTGGACCGCTGCTGCAGCCGACTGAAACACGACGGGAAAACCAAGCACACCGGCTGCCCCCAACAAGATGATGTATCCGCGCAGATTACTGTGCTGCATGCTCTTCCTCCGTATCGAACTGACCGCTGACCATCTGTTTTTCCTCGACGAGCAGACGGTTGAGAAAGCACCGGTAGACAATGTCAACTTCTTCGCCGTCGAGGGTCTCGTGGGCCAGCAGCGACTCGGCTATCATGTGCAGGAATTCGCTGTTGTCTCCGACAAGCTCCTTGGTATCGCGATAGGCCTTCTGAATCAGCCTCCTGATTTCCATATCTATCTCGCGCAGCGTCTGTTCGCTCCGCCGCCAGCCGCCCGTTGACGCGAAGTCCCTGGAGGAAGCACGGCCGTCAGTGCAGACCACCGGTCCCAACTGTCTCCCCATGCCGAACTCGCAGATAAGCCGGTGGGCGATATCGGTCGCTCCGCGGAGATCGTTGCTCGCCCCCGTCGTCATGCGGCCGAAGATGAGTTCCTCGGCAATCCTGCCGCCGAGCAGTATCTTTATGCGGTTTATCAGGTACGTCTCGGTGTAGGTAATGTAGTCGTCGAGGGGCAGCTGCTGGGTCAGGCCGAGGGAATGGCCGCGGGGGATGATGGTTATCTTGTGCAGCGGATCTGTCTCAGGCAGGAGCTTAGCAACAACCGCATGGCCGGCTTCGTGGTATGCCGTGAGTCGCCGAGCATTTTCGCTGATAACCGCATTCTTGCGTTCGAGCCCCATCAGGATCTTGTCTCGGGCATCATCGAAATCGACCTGCTCGATGGCGTTCTTCCCCTTCTTGGCCGCCATCAGCGCCGCCTCGTTGACCAGATTGGCGAGTTCCGCCCCACTGAATCCGGGAGTGCTTCGTGCCACCTCGGCCAAATCGACGGCAGGGCTCAGAAACGTACCTGTCGAATGCACCTGCAGGATCTTGGTACGCCCCTTGATGTCGGGCAGCGTCAAGGTGATCCGGCGATCGAACCTGCCCGGTCTGAGCAGCGCCTCGTCAAGGATATCCGAACGGTTGGTGGCGGCCACCACAATGATGGTCTCACCGGTCGCAAATCCGTCCATTTCCACCAGCAGCGCATTGAGCGTCTGCTCCCGCTCATCATTCGAGCCGTTCCGGAAGTCCGATGACGAGCGCTTACCGCCAATCGCATCGATCTCATCGATAAAGATGATGCACGGCGCCGCTCTCTTGGCGTCTTCGAACAGCTTTCGCACCCGGGACGCACCGAGGCCGGCGAACATCTCCACAAAATCTGAGCCGCCCATCGAGAAAAAGGGCACCGAGGCCTCCCCGGCGATGGCCTTCGCCAGCAGCGTCTTGCCGGTGCCGGGCGGACCTTCCAGCAGCACTCCTTTGGGAATTCGCCCGCCGAGCCTGCTGTATTTCTCCGGATTTTTCAGAAAATCGCTGAGCTCCTTGAGCTCCTCCTGGGCTTCGGAAATGCCGGCGACGTCGTCAAAAGTCACCTTCCTCCCGTTCTTGGCCGGTTTGTGGCGGTTTCTGCCGGAGCTGACGATCGAGGTGGCTCCGCTCCGCTTTCTGCTGAGAACCATCCAGCCGCCCATCAGCAGCAGAATGATCAGCATGTCCTGAAAGAACGGCGCCAGCGCGTGTGAAGCCCTGGTGGTGATCACGATGTCATGTTTTCTGAGCAGCGGTATCAGTTCTGGAACGTCCGGAGAAAACGTGGTGTAGCGAGATTGGCCCTGGCCGGTGGCGGTTATCTCTCCGGATCTGATCGTCACCTCGGTAATATCACCGTTTTCCACTTCGTTCAGAAAGGTGCTGTAGGGGCGTTCTGGCAGCTGAACCGAAGCCTGGAACAACAGATATCCGACAACGGCCAGCAGGCAGATGCTCAACGCGTACAGCATGGTCAATCTGTCCGGTTTCATGATCGGCCTCTTTCCGGCTGGGCAGCGCCTGACAAGCACTCGGCTGAAACCGGCCCATAGCTGATGGCGGCGGCTAGCAGGCGATCGAACAGCCGGCATTTGTCGGGGTAGAGGTGGGCAGTCTGGATAAAGCAGAACTCGTTGAGCTGGCCCTGGGTCAGCTGCAGATTCACCGGCCGGTACTTTTTCCGCTCGTACCACAGGGAAAACTGCTGTATCAGATCGTCCAGCACCGTTCCCGCACATTCGGACTCATCGATGATGTAGAGATTCCCTGCCATATCGGTCAGCGATGTGAACGGAAGGCATTCAGGTAAGACAACGGTGCTGCCCGGTCTCACATGTTTTTTTATAAATCCGGCGGCGCTCAGTGCATCAACCGAATCGACACGGGCCATCTGCACCCTGCCAGTCATTCGGCCGCAGGCGATCGACTCCACCGCCATCAGAAAATGATGCGGCTCCAGCCTGCCGCGCTTGCCCGGCAGGCTCCCGGCACCGACAATAACCGTGCCGCTGCTCACTTCGTTCACGAAAATCTGCAGCGCCAGCCGCAGCTTTCCCATCCAGATCCAGGCCGTCTGATAGCTGGCGAACCCCAGCTCCTTCTGCAGCAGTGTGATGGTCAGATCCGGAACATTGTGGATCAGCCACCAGACCGCTTTAAACCACAGGCTCAGCTGTTTTTTGCTCGAGTGCAGCAGGGTACCCGAGGTAACCGTGCTGAGCCTTCCACAGAGCCTGCAGGTAATCTTTCTGACGGGCTGCACGGTCCGCTCACGGTGACCGCAGAACGGGCAGACGAAACCGTCCGGCCACCTGAGGTTGAACAAATGACCGACACACCACTGTTCATCGTTCATCAGATTCCCGATCTCATGATCATCGCAGGACAACGCTGCATTTCGAGACATTCGGGCCCTCCGGACTGCAGGATGGTTGAGATGATTTTTGTTTTGAAAATGCACATTTGATGCCCGATATGCGGCACAGCACAAGGTTTGGCGAAGAACCCTGCACAGGATCATGGCAGGTGCTTGAAATGCAGAATATATCTATGTGATACCAAGTACTTGAGTGTGTGAAAAACGGTGGTGTAAGGCACTGATTCTAGAACTGGAACCAGGCGGAAGGGCAGACACCGATACGGTTCGATTCAATCGACTCCTCAGCGATTACTGAGCCCACCACAGAACTGATGTGCTGCCACACAAGTGTTGCAACAGATCTGTAGGATGTCGCCGATTACTCCAGGGCGATGATCGACAGGTCGATATCGAGCTCCTTGATCTTCCGATACAGGGTCGATCGGTCGATACCCAGGAGCCGAGCGGCTTTTGCTTTATTGCCGCCGCATTTCGCCAGGGTTTCCAGGATCACTGCCGCCTCCCGGCCCGGAGGCGCATTGGCGGAGGCGCCACCCCGTTCCTCGGGCCCAGGCGTCAGCGGAGTATAGAGTACCGTTCCGTACCCTTCATCGCCGACGTCTTTGTCGGTATTCAGGTATGCGACGAGTTCAACGGGAAGGTCCCTGGTGGTAATGGTCGACCCCCGGCACAGCACCACGGCCCGTTCGATGAGGTGTTCGAGTTCCCGGACGTTGCCCGGCCATGCGTACCGCTTCAGGGCCCACAGCGCGTTGTCGGATATGCCGTGAATCGGTTTGTTGAGGCTGTCCCCGTATTTTTTGGCGAAATATTTGGCCAGCATCACCTTGTCGCCGTTCCGGTCCCGCAGCGGCGGCAGGTTGATATCGATGACCTTGAGCCTGAAATACAGATCTTCCCTGAACCTCGATTCGCGCACCTTCTGACCGAGGTCGACATTGGTTGCGGTAATGACCCGGGTGTCGACGCTGATCGGGATATCGGAACCGACCGGGTAGAACGTACGCTCCTGCAGAAAGCGCAGCAGTCGCAGCTGCGTCATTGCCGAGATCTCCCCGATCTCGTCGAGGAACAGGGTACCGCCGTCTGCTTGCAGCAGCAGCCCTTTGCGGTCCTTTTCAGCGCCCGTGAACGAGCCCTTGCGATGGCCGAACAACTCACTCTCGAGCAGATTCTCGGGGATCGCGGTACAGTCGACCTTGATCATCCGGTTTTTGCAGCGCGGCGATTCCTTATGCAGGGCCTCGGCGCACAGCTCCTTGCCGGTACCCGACTCCCCGGTGATCAGGACCGTGGTATCGACCCGACCGACGTTTTCGATCAGCGTATAGATCCGCTGCATCGCGTCACTGCCGCCGATGAAGCGGTGAAAGCCGGTTCTTCTTGAAGACCCGGCATCGGCAGGGGTGGTCATGTCCCGGATCACGATGACCGCGCCCCCCATCGAGTCTCCTGCCAGCTGCAGGGGTGACGCGCAGATGCTCAATATCTTGAGTTCCCCGTCCGGACCCCGGCACTCGAAACGATGCTCTTTGACCTCTTCGCCGGTGCGCAGCACCCGCAGCAAATCGGCCCGCAGCGGTGAAAACCCGGAGGCATTGACCTCCGATCCGAGCTGCGCCCCCTCGGCCATATCCGGCAGAATCGTCTCGAACAAGGTATGGGCCGCCCCGTTGAGTTTTATAACGCGCAGCCCGTCATCGACAATGACGATCGCGTCCGCCGCACTCTTGAACACGGTATCGAGAAAGATGCGGTAGCGCTCCCGTTCCTGTTCCGCCTGATGGCGCTGGATCTCGAGATTTCTCTGCTGCATCGCCAGGTGCACCGATCGCAGCAGCGAGGATTTTTCCACCGGTTTGACGATATAGTCGAAGGCACCGTAGCGCAGGGATTCGGTGGCGGTATCGATGTCCGGGTAACCGGTAATGAGGATGAAGGGGCAGTCCACACCGAGCTTGCGGGCGTGCTTCAAAATATCGAGGCCGGTCGACTTCTCCAGGACGATGTCGGAAATAACCACATCAACCGGTTCCGATTCGAGGATGTTGACCGCTTCCGAGAACCCTGAGGCGGTGAAAACCGGATCGTAGCCGGCACGACTCAGAAAAAAATGAAAGGTTTCCCTGAGACTTGATTCGTCGTCGACGATCAGGATCGAGCCCTCTTTCGGTGGTGTGTCGTGCATGGTTTCCTCCATATTTCAGGTGCCGTCGCTCAGGCAAAAACGGACCGGTCGCGGAACACCACCACCGCCCCGCAGATTATCCCGTCGTCGACGATCGGGGTACTCACATATTCGACGGGAAAGCTTGTCCCGTCGCGAGTCCAGAAGATATCGTCGGAGCTGAAATGAACGATGCCGTCGATATATGCCTGGCTGATCAGACACTCCTCAACGGGATGCGGACCGCCGTCCGGGTAGGTATGGTGAACCAGCTCATGATGCGGTCTGCCGACCAGTTCTTCGAGATCCCACCCGGTCATCACCGCTGCAGCGGTATTGGCGAAGGTCACATTGCCGTCGGTGTCGAGGCCGAAGATTCCCTCTCCCGCCGAATTGAGGATCAGTTCCATGCGCTTCTGCAGCTCCCTGCTCTCTGTCTCGGCCTGCATTCGTTCAGCGATTTCCCGATGCAGCGACGCATTTATGATCGAGATCTCGAACAGTTTTTTCTGCACGAGTTCTTCATGCTCCACTTCCGACGTGGAACTCGCGTCTCTGATCTGGGCAAGCTGCTGCTGCAGTCTGGCGACCTGGCTGCGGCTCTGGCCATCCTGCATGCGCACGATGATGAACAGCGCGGCGATAAAGAGGCAGCCGATCCCGATCAGGGGATTCACCAGGGATGGTGCACCTGCATCACCGGTCGAGGTTCCGCCGAGGTAGCCTGGTGCGACGATCAGCACGGTGTAGATGAACAGAATTACGGAGAGGGCCACGGTATTTCGCTGGATGGTCATCGGTTTTCCTCCCTCAATCCGGCCGCCGGAAGATCGATGGTGATGGTCGTGTAGCTGTTATAGAGGCTGTTGATGCGCATAATGCCGCCGTTCTCTCTGACCAGTCCGTAGCTGATGCTGAGCCCCAGCCCGGTGCCCTCGCCGTTGGGCTTGGTCGAGAAAAACGGGTCGAATACGCGTTCGAGCAGCTGGTGTTCGATACCCGTCCCGAAATCGGTGATCGAGTACCTGATATAGGGAGCCGTGCCGTGATGAACGAGCGAGCTGTTGAAGACCAGTTTCTTTTTTGAATCAGCCGATGCGTACCGCTGGTTCAGCGCATACCGGGAATTCGATATGACATTGAGCATAACCTGCTGGATCTGCGACGGGTTGCAGTAGACCAGCGGCAGATCGTCCTCCAGAAACAGCTCCAGCACGATGTTGTCGTTGTTGAGCTGATGCATCACCAGCTCCAGACAGTCGTTGAGCAGTTCCCCGCTGTCAACCGGCACCGGCTCTTCGACCTTGTGACGGGAAAAATTCAGCAGATTCCGTACGATCTTGGCGATGCGCTTGCCCTCTGCGATAATGCGCCCGATGATCTCCTCGCCCCGGCTGTCCAGGTTCAGATCGTCGAGCATCTGCGCATAGTTGAGGATACCGTTTATCGGGTTGTTGATCTCGTGGGCCACACCGGCCGCAAGCTCCCCGATCGAGGCCAGCTGGGCGGCCCTGATCGCCTCGGCCTTGTGCCGCTCTTCCTCGGTCATGTCGCGGGCCACCAGCAATACTGCCTCATCCATGCCGGCGGTACGTTTGAGCGGACTGATGGTGAGCAGGTACTCACCGTGCAGGCCGCCGAGTTCGGTGTTCAGTATTCTGCTTTTACCGGACTTGATCAGTTCCTCGAGCGGACAGGCGCTCTCCGCATCCTTGCCGCCGTGCAGGATGTCGCATACCTTCTTGCCGATCACTTCGGCGCGGGACTTGCGCGCAGCGGTGAAGGTGGCATGGTTGGCATCGATGATGACGCCGTCGCGGGTGGCGATCAGGGCCGGGTCCTGGATGGCCTCGTAGATATTTTCCCATTTGGCCACGGCGCTGTCGTAGCGCCGGTCGGCAGCCAGCCGGTCGGTGATGTCGAGCCCGAACAGCACCATGCCGACGGTTCCATGATCGATATCCTGCTTGATCGAACTGTGCCAGTCAATGGTCCGGGTATCTCCATTCCTGGTCTGCAGCGAAGCCCTGAAACTGGGGTGCTTGGCATCGCTTTTCAGCAGCCTGCTGACAACGTTCTGGTAGTGCAGCCGGTTATCGGGGGAGAGCAGCACGTCGACCCAGTAGCGGTCAAGGACCTCCCATCGTTTGTAGCCGGTGACCCGCTCCGCCTCCGAGTTGAAGTGGACGATCTTGCCGCACGGGGTTATCGAGACCATCAGCGCCTGGATGGTATCGATGATCTCCTTGTTGAAATCCCGTTCGAACTGAAGCTGAACCGCAACGTCATGGGTATAGAGCAGTAGGGAGAGATCGGTGATGGTGGCGTCGAGCAGTTCCGTTTCCCGCCCGGGGAAGCCGTCCTTGTAATCGGAGAAGATCACCACAACGCCGTAGACGTTGTTGTGATGGACGAGCGGCCAGATCCCGTAGGATCGATAGCGGCTCTGTCGGGGCAGCGGCGAGATGTTGATCGGCGGTTCGATGTCTCGCTTGATAACCGAGCGGCGAACCGCGAGCGCCTGATCGATCGGGTCGCTGAACGATGGGTCGAGCAGGATCTGGTGTTCGTCGATGCGGCGCTCCTCATCCCCCTCGCACAGCGAATGCAGATAAGTCAAGGGGGCGACCAGGGCGGTGTCGGGAACGAATCTCCCGACCCAGACCCCCTCGAATGCGCTGAACTCGAGGATGATCTCGCCGCAGGCGGTGAGCAGGTCGTTTCTGCTTTGGTTGGAGAGGTTTTCACCGGCAAGCCGGTTGATCGCATGGAGAATGCCGGTGCGCCTGATCAGCGCATCTCTCGATGCATCAATGATTGCTTCCGCTGCCGTAGACATGGCCCGCCCCCGCAAGTGTCAGTCATTTACACCACACTTATGTTGCGCGAAATCCATGGTGCCTGCCGTACCTGCAACATTATACCACGTAAGTGTGGCATTCCGGAACGATTATCCCTTTGCAACCAATGATGCAACTTCCGCACCAGACGGCAAACTCTTTGCTTTGAACTACAGCGCTATCCGGCGAAGCGCGGCTGCCGGCAGGACTTACTGATCGCAGACGTGGGTGTTTTCGTATTGCGTTTCGTCGACCGCGCCGAGCCCTTCCATCATCGGCATGACGCCCTTGGCCAATTCTCCGCATTCACGCATCTGCTTCATCACCGGGTTCGACGCCGCTTCTTGTGCGAATTTCATGGCCCGTTTCTGGGCTTCGTCGCGTTTGCCCGCCGTGCACAGCGAATCTACCTCCTTCTTGAAGGCGTCCGACTGAGCCTGAAGATCCTCCAGCTTGGACTGATCGATTTTCTCCATACACTGCTGGACCTGCTGCATCGCCTGCATCATATTCTGCATGTTTCCCTGGTTCATGGCGGGCGGGTTCGCTGCCATGAGCGAGGTTGGAATCACCAGCAGCAGAAAGGTCAAAACGGTTCTCATCATATCCTCCTGTATCGATGGACGCGGTTCATTTCAACCCGGCCGGTCGAAGACAACCGGGCGCGAGCCGTTTCTGCGACTGCGCCCATTATAGCAGGTTTCGTGACTTAGGTGAATTCGGTATTGCCGACAGGTTGTCGATCGATGGCAGACGGCACCTCCGACAGTCGGCTGAGCAGCCGGCTGCCCGACGCTTCCGTGCTGCTCAACCATATTGCCGATAGCGCTGCTCGATAAACGCTGAAAGCTTTTCGGCAAATCCTTCCGGATCCCGATTACCGTCATATTGCCGTTCCAGCGTCTGGGTCTCCATCGCCAGTTCGTGATCGTTGAAAACGTTGATAATCCAGTGCGAGAAATCGCGCCTTTCCAGGTGTCCGCTCACCACGTCACCGGCGGTCTGGGTGACGCTTTGAGCCAATTCAAGCAGCGTGAGGACCGGTTTTCCCACGGCGCAGCCGTGCCTGGTGTAGACGAATGCCTGGTCGGGACGCAGACGGTTTTCGAGATATTTGCTGCGGTGCCGGACGTGCACGGTCAGCCGGGGCGCCACGGTAAACCGGCGCACGGCTCCGCACGCCTCCTCGGTCGGCGGCAGCAGCACCGCCTCTGTGGTCTCCAGGCCGGCAAGCATTTCATACCAGTCGTCGCCAGATCCCGGATCCCTGCCGCGGCTGATCGCGTCCACTTCAGCGCTGCTGGTAATCCTGGTGGCCATCAGCACCTCGGCGCTGTCGACAATCTCCGGCTTGAGCTGCGAGGGGCGGTAGCTCACGAGGATATATGAGCCGAGTTCCGGGTCGAGCATATCCCCTTCGATCTCTCCCTTCAGGAAGTAATGACATTCATCGATCAGAACCGCATGGGGATGCCCTCGATCCCGGCGGTATCTGGCCGCCAGCGGCAGCAGTCTGCCGATGTATTCGGCCTTCTCGTCAAAACTCAGATGGGAAAAATTGAAAACCAGATTCAAGCCCTGCCTGAATAGCGGAATCATGTCCGCAAACCCTGGCAGCGGACCGCCGGCCCCGACCAGCAGGGTATTCGGCAGGGTAGTAAGGCTGCTGTAATCCCCTTCCGGATCGATCACCACGACCGTGTAGCGCTGCTGGATCATCTGTTCACACAAAAGACCCGCCAGCCACGACTTTCCGCTTTTCGAATCGCCGGCTATGAGAACGGTTCTGCCCCGGTTGGCAATCTCGAACGAGGCCTGCCCCGCTTTCGATTCCAGCACCAGGGTGCGGTGGCTCATTCCCCTGGCGGGAAGTCTCCTGTTGCTGGAAATGCCCCTGATATAGTCCGCTACGCTGTCCGGACCGTCTCCCGGGATAACGAAATCGGCCTGCAGCTTCAGAAACTCAGGCGCCCAGTTCACAGCCACCCCGTACTCGCAATCCTTGAGTAATTCGTAGTCGTTTTCGGCGTTGCCGATGCCGATCGTGTTATGAATGGTCGTCCCGAGGATATCGAGCATGTCCCGCAAACCGCCTGACTTGCTGATCGACCGAGGCAGCACCATCAACCGGCTCTTGTTGTAGACGATCATCAGCGGCAATTCGTTGCGCCTGATAATCGACAGCACGGTCTCACCATGATCGGCATCCATGTCGACCAGGCAGCGCCCGACCACGAACTCGATGCCGTGCTTGCTGAGTTCACGGAGCAGCGTTGGAAACGGCGGCGGGCCAAGCAGCCGGCGGTGACCGTTGGACAGAAGGATTACGGCACCGTTCTCGGCGACGACCCCGTCGACAAAGCTCAGGTCGCCGGCAACCCTGCGCAGTTCACGAAGTATCCTTCCGGTTACGATCACCACATACAATCCGGCCGAGCGCGCCTCGACAACAGCCTCGCGTACCTGCGGGCTGAGGGTGCCGTGTTGGGCGATGGTGCCGTCATAATCGATGGCGATTGCCCGCAGCAGCATCAGCTGTCCCGGTGCAACTTCTTGTACGGATTCATCACCAGTACCGGGCACTGGGCATGTTTGACCACCCGCCGGGCAACGCTGCCGAGCAGGATGCTTTCCAGCCCTTTGGATCCATGGGTACTGATAATGATCAGATCGGCCCCGCTGGTTTCAGCGTAGTTGACGATATCCCGTACCGCTTCTCCGCTCACCACGGAACCCTTGGCATCGGGGCACCGGTCCCGCACATCTTCGAGCAGATTGTCCATGCGCTGCTTCATGTCCTTTTCATACCGGGTCTGAAATTCCACAGACAATGGCATACCGAGCATTGCATCGCCCTGGACGAGGTTTACGACGTGGATAAAATTCAACCGGGCGGACAGCGCTGCGGCGATATAAGCGGCGTAGTCAACGAGCTTGTCAGTGTTTTCCGAGAAGTCAACCGGTACCACAATCCATTTGATCGGCTCCATGTTATCCTCCTTGTTCTGTTGATAATGAGAGAAACCGCTCTGAATTTATGAGGCAGCCCCCAGGCCGATCCACGTCATGCCTCCCGAACCGGTCGCGGTGGATCGGCCTCATAATTTTCATAGCACATTACGTGCCACCTGGTCCTGCGGTCGGGGTCTGCGCTCCGAAGGTCATTCTTACCGGCGGGGTGCTGCCTGGATTCGGCCGTGATGCGTTTAAGAAAAGGCGGGATGATATCCCTGCTGCGATTTTCCGTGAGCATCCAAGGCAGCGCCATCCAAACAGCCCGAGTCAGCCTGAAGCGCTGTCGAAAGAACTGTAATTATTCCGTTATTACTGGTATTACATGAACTGACACCAACGTCTCGATGATCGGATCGGCATGCTCATTCCTATCAGCCTCAGAAGCAAGCTGTTTTTCATTTTCCTGGCAATGTTCTCGATTGTGCTGGTGTGCAGCATCAGCATGGTATGGAACTCACGCCAGGTCAGCTCGAGGCTGTCCGACGTCATGCAGAAAGACCTGGCCCTCTACGAGATTACCAGGGAAATGGAGCTGGCCCTGGCCAACCAGAAAGGATATCTCACCTACTACTTCGTCGACGGCGACGAACTGTGGCTCGAGTCCCTGGCAAGCTATCAGCGCCAGTTCCAGGAGAGCCTCGATCATGCCCTGTCGTTCGACGTCGATGCCCAGCAGGCAGGATCGCTCCACAAAATAAAAAGCGAATATGAGGAGTATCTGCTGGCCAAAGATACGGCCATCGAGGAATACCGGTCAACCGGTGCCTCCCGTTTCATTTCGGGCACCCACGAGCGGCAGCGGGACCTCTTTTTCAACCTGCTCGCCGCCTGCCGATCATTCAGCACCCACCAGTGGGGGCTGATCGCCGACGCCCGGGAACGGGCGGTTCAGAGCGCCCGCCAGCTGGTTGTAACCGCCATCTGGCAGCTGCTTGCGTTCATCGCCCTGTGCGGGCTTTTCATCCTGGTGCTCTATCGGCAGCTTCTCGCCCCGATCCGTAATCTGGCCGTGGAGACGGCCGGCGGCACCGCCGACAAACCACTCAACGACGTTGCCTCCCTGAGCAACTCGTTCAAAGGCATCATGAAAGATATCGACGAGACGCATTCGGAGCTGGAAAGAAGCAGGAGAAACCTGATCCAGGCGGAACGAATGGCGGTGGTCGGGGAACTGGCAGCGGGAGTTGCCCACACCATTAGAAATCCGCTCACCTCCATGAAAATGCGGGTATTCTCGCTGGCCAGATCCCTGAACATGAAACGGGAACAGAATGAAGACCTCCAGGTGATTTCCGGAGAAATCGAGCGCATCGACAAAATCGTCAGCAATTTCATCGAGTTCGCAAGGCCGCCGAAACTCAGGTTCGAGGAGCACAGCCTCGAGGAACTGACCCGCTCGGTATGTGAGCTGATGAAATTCCGGCTGAAAAAATACCAGGTCGATATCGAATATGACTTCACACCGGGTCTTTCCAAGGTCATGATCGATGGAGACCGCCTCCGCGAGGCCCTGCTCAACCTCCTGACCAACAGTTGCGAAGCCATGCTATCGGGGGGAACCATCCGCATCACCGAAACCCGCGAGCACGATCCGCAGCTGGGGGAACTCGCGGTGCTGTCCATCCACGACGACGGCCCCGGTATTCCCGATTCGATTATCGGCAAGGTCACGGACCCGTTCTTTACCACCAAGGACAAGGGCTCCGGGCTCGGCCTGTCGAGCGTTGCCCGGATCGTGCAGGAACACGGCGGAGAACTCGTCATCGCACCGGTGCAAGCCGGATGCGAAATCGTAATCAAACTGCCGGTCTGAAGGAGCTTCCATGAGCCTGATTCTGATCATCGACGACGATAAGCAGCTGTCCCTCAGCTTCTCGAAAATTCTGACCCAGGAGGGATACCGCACGGCGACTTCCGCCAGCGGGCGGGACGGCATCGAGCAGACCGGGCTGCTCAGGCCGGACCTGGTGATACTCGACATCCGCCTGCCGGACATGAGCGGTCTCGACGTGTTCGAATCGATCCACGGCCGCTTCCCGAAGATGCCGGTGATCATAATCACCGCCTTCGGCAATACCGAAACGGCAATCAACGCGATTCAGAAAGGGGCGTTTGATTTCATCTACAAGCCCTTCGACATACCGGAAATGCTCGAACTGGTCGAAAAAGCCATTGTCGTCGGCCACTGCATGACCTCGCCGGTGGAAATGAATCCCGACGCCGACACCTTTTCCGGGCGTGATGCCCTGGTCGGCAACAGCAAACAGATGCTCGACGTCTACAAAGCCATCGGCAGGGTCAGCTCCACCGACGCGACGGTACTGATCCGGGGCGAATCGGGAACCGGCAAGGAACTCGCGTCCCGAGCCATCTACAACCATTCGAGCCGCACCGACAAGCCCTTCATGGTCATCAACTGCGTGGCAATCCCCGAAACCCTGCTGGAGAGCGAGCTCTTCGGGTATGAAAAGGGATCGTTCACCGGAGCCACCCACAGCCGCGTCGGCAAAATCGAGCAGGCGCGCGGCGGCACCATCTTCCTCGATGAGATCGGCGACATGCCGCTGGGAATCCAGGCAAAACTCCTGCGGCTGCTGCAGGAGAACGCCATCGAGAGAATCGGCAGCCGGGAACCGGTCGATGTCAACGTGCGCGTGATCGCCGCCACCAACCGGGATCTCGAGACCGCCGTGCGCGAGGGTTCGTTCAGGGAGGATCTCTACTACCGCCTCCGCGTCGTAACCATTACCATACCGCCGCTGCGCGACCGCAAGGAAGACATTCCCCTGCTCATCACCTACCTGATGACCCGGCTGACCGCCGACATGGCGATCCCCAATCCCGGCATCGGTAATGCGGCCGTCGACAAGATCATGTCCTACGGCTGGCCCGGCAACATCAGGGAACTTTCGAACACCCTCAAGAAGACTCTGATCTTCAACCGGGGAGGGGTCATTCAACCCGAAGACATCGTATTCCCGGATATAATGGCGCCTCCCGGCCCGGAATCCGGCAGCCGGGAAGAGGCCATACAATCATGGATTCGTCAGGTTTTGGCATCGGGCTCCCACGACAAGGCCTACGATTACTGCATTGACCAGGTTGCCTCACACCTGATCACCGAAGCGCTCAGCCTGTCCAACGGCAACCGTTCTCAAGCCTCGAGAATCCTGGGCATCTCCAGACCAACGCTGCATGCGAAGATGGAAAAATACCGGATCAGCTCCGACCACACCTCGGACTCCTAGCCCCACGCCCCCGTCTTTTCCCCCGGCTGGTGTGATTTGAATTTACGTCGCATCGGCACGGGAATTGCTCTTTTTAACACAAAGCTCAATGGCCGGGTCCGGCGCCTGGACCGGCAGCCATTTCATGGGTTGCAACAACAACAAGAACAAAGGAGGAAACCATGGTACGGATAAACAAAATTCTCGCCTGTGTGGACCTGTCCGATTACTCGCAGCGGACCATGGAGTACTCGGTGGTCATGGCCCGGGGCCTGATGGCCGAGATTATCGTGTTGAATGTGATCAACGTAAGGGAAATCGAAGCGATACGGACGGTGGCGAACTACTATCCTGAACATATCAATATCGACCGGTTCATTGAAAAAACCAAGGCCGATCGATTCAGCCGGATCCAGACGCTGATCAGTGAACATTTCTCGCCTGACAGCAACAGAATCACTTCGCTCGTGGAGATCGGGGTGCCGTTCAGAAGCATTCTCGAGGTCATCGACCGCGAAAAGATCGATGTCGTCGTCCAGGGCAGCAAGGGACGCTCCAATACTCCGGGAACGATGTTCGGCTCCCATGCCGAGAAAGTGTTCCGGCACTCTCCGGTACCGGTGTTCAGTATCAGAAGCGGCGCCACTCACACCCGCTGAAGAGCCTGAGGCTCACGCGCTGAGACGGCCTCCGAGCCACGCAGATGCGGGGGAGGCCGTCGGACCCATGCCGGGTGGCGGGAAATCGAGTAAACAATCTTTCCAGAACCTGTCAGGTTTCTTTACAGGCGGCACGACTCGACGCCGTGTTCATCAGGCGATAGTCACATCCACGTGGAGTTTGTCGCCGATCGCCCCGAGCCCGTCCTCGATCTTTGCGATGGAGAGTTTTTTGGGGATCTCGACAACGATTTCCATCGCGTAGAGTGTAGTTCCACTCTGCGGCGAGCGCTTTATTTCAGAACTGAGCGTCCTGATGTTGATGTTGAGATCGGCCAGATACCTGCTGACCTTGTAAACAATGCCGCTCTGATCTTCCCCCTCGACGGTGATCGTCTTCACGGTAAAATCTTTTGCGGAGGACGGGGCGACTCCCGAGGCCGGGCTCACGAAGGCCATGATCTTCTTATCTCGCTCGAGTCTCCGGCATTCCGAAGAAAGGGCCGCCAGGGCCTCCTGCTCGTTTCCGTTCGGCGGCGCCGAGACCTGCAGCATCATCGCGAATTCCCCGCCCAGATAGGTCATCGTTGAATCCTCGAGGTTGAACCCGTTCTCGAAGATGACCTGGGAGATATCGGCAACGATTCCCGGCCGATCGGGGCTGAATGCGGTCAAGATGAATTTCCTGGTCATGATGTTTTTTTCCCCTGGTTGATTGTTGTCTGCCGCCTATCTTATACCACGCTTTGCTTAAGCACACTCATCACCGTGTCATAGAGCTTGCCGGCCTCGAACGAGCTTCTCACCGTGGGGGCACAGGCCACGCCTTTGAACCCCATGGCTCTGGCTTCTGCCTCCAGCTGCTCGAATTCGCCGGGCGGAACAAAGCGTTCGACCTCGAGGTGACGGCGCGACGGCTGCAGGTACTGGCCCACCGTGAGGATGTCACAGCCATGCTCGAGCAGATCGGCGAAAGCGACCCGCAGCTCAGCGACAGTCTCTCCCAGCCCGACCATCAGGCCGCTCTTGGTCGGGATCGCCGGATTTATGCTCTTCGCGGTGCGCAGAAGATCCAGCGAACGTCGGTACCTGGCATCCGGGCGTACTCTCGGGTACAGCCTGGCGACCGTCTCCAGGTTGTGATTGAGCACGTCCGGCCCGGCCGCCAGGATCGCTGCCAGTGCGTCCCAGTTACCCTGCAGGTCGGGAATCAGGATTTCCACCCGGGTGGCGGGAGCCTGTTCACGGATTGCATCGATGGTTTTTACGAAATGCGACGCACCGCCGTCGTCGAGGTCGTCCCGGGTCACCGAGGTGATCACTGCGAACTTCAGCTTCAAGGCCGCCACCGCCTCGCCCACCCGGGCCGGCTCGCCGGGATCGGGGAGGGACAGCGGCTGGTGCGACACCGCGCAGAATCCGCAGTTCCTCGTGCAGCGCTCGCCGAGGATCATGAATGTCGCAGTGCCCTTGGAAAAACACTCGAACTGATTGGGGCACTGGGCCTCCTGGCAGACCGTGGCGAGATGACTGCTGCTGATGAGGTTCTTCATCCTGCCGTATTGCGGACCGTGGGGCAGTGATTTCTTCAGCCATTTCGGCTTGCGGACACGGATTTGGTTTTTGCCGTCGTCGACTGGCTTCATGCTGCCTCCCCGCTGATTACTGAAGGTGCGACCGGAACCAGGGTCCGTCCGAAAATCTGCTCCAGGTGATAGATCATACGTTCCCGGACCGCTGCTCCATCAATGATCCGCCCCGCCTCACGGCAGATCGACGTGACCCCGACCCGGGACAGCCCGCACGGCCTGATCCAGCCGAAATGCTGGAAACTGGGATCAACGTTGAGCGCCAGCCCGTGGAAGGTGACCCCGTGCCGGACCCGGATGCCGATCGAGCCGATCTTGTTGTCCCCCACCCAGACACCACGATTGCGCCGGTCCCTGCCGGAACTGATCCCGAAATCTCTGCAGCAGCCGATCATCGCCTCTTCAAGTCGATCGACATAGGCTGTCACCGACAGCCTCGCCAGCCGCAGGTGAATGACGGGGTAGACCACCAGCTGGCCAGGTCCGTGGTAGGTGATGTCGCCTCCGCGCTCAGTCTGCACGATTGCCAGTCCCTGCCGCTCGATATGTTCCCGGCTGACGGTGAGGCTGTCCAGTCCGCCCCGGCTGCCCAGCGTGAATACCGGCGGATGCTCGGTGAGAAGGAAGAGGTCAGGGCGCGACTCATCGTCCAGCCGCCAGGCGACACACTCGGTCTGGAAGCGATGGGAGTGGGGGTACTCCATCCTGCCCAGATTGATCAGGTAGCTCCACACCCCCTCCACGCCGCTCACGTTCCGTCGCCCTTACCCGCACAGGCAGGGCCTGCGGGCCGCCGCCGTCTCATCGAGCCGTTTCACCTTGAAGCGGGTCGGGGCTCGCTTGAGCAGCTCGGGCTCAGTCTCTGCCTCCCTGACGATCTGTTTCACCACGTCGATGAAGGTGTCGAGGTCCTCGAGGCACTCGGACTCGGTGGGCTCAATCATGATCGCCCCCGGAACCACCAGCGGGAAATAGATGGTCGGCGGATGATAGCCGCAGTCCATCAGGCGTTTGGCGATATCGAGGGTAGTGACCTTGAACTCCTGCTGTTTCCGGTCTGAAAACACCGCCTCGTGCATGCAGGGGCGGTCGTAGGCGAGATGCAGGTGGCCTTTGAGCCTCTGTTTGATATAGCTGGCGTTAAGTACCGCGCGCTGGCTCACCTTCTTGAGGTTTTCCGCACCCATCGTGAGGATATAGCAGAGCGCCTTGACCAGTACCCCGAAATTGCCGTGGAAGCAGTGCATGCGCCCGACCGACTCGGGCCGCTCTTTCTCCAGCCGATAGGCGGTACCGTCGAACTCGACCCGCGGGGACGGCAGGAACCGGGCCAGCTCCTCGGTCACGCACACCGGTCCCGCCCCGGGTCCCCCGCCACCGTGGGGCGTCGAAAAGGTCTTGTGAAGATTGAGGTGGAGCACGTCGACCCCGCATTTCTTCATATCGGCGATGCCCATCACCGCGTTCATGTTGGCGCCGTCCCCGTAGACCAGGCCGCCCTTTGCGTGGACGATGTCGGCGATCTCCCGGATGTTCTCCTCGAAGAGCCCCAGGGTGTTGGGGTTGGTGACCATGATGCCGGCCGTCTCCTCGTCCATCAGATCGCGGATCTGCCCGACCTCGAGAATGCCCCGCGCGCCCGATTTGATCGGCACCGGCGTGTAGCCGCATAGAGCAGCGCTGGCCGGGTTGGTGCCGTGGGCGGTGTCGGGCATCAGAATCTTGGTGCGCTTTCGGCCGCGTGACTGGTGGTATGCCTCGAATATCAGCATGCCGGCCAGTTCCCCGTGGGCGCCGGCCGCCGGCTGCACGGACACCGCGTCGAGGCCGGTGATTTCGGCGAGATAGTTCTGCAGGTCGTAAATGATTTTCAGGGTCCCCTGGCAGTATTCATCGTCGAGCATCGGGTGGGCGGCGGCGATCTCCGGGGCCCCGGCGTGCTTCTCGTTGATTTTCGGGTTGTACTTCATGGTGCACGAGCCGAGGGGGTACATGCCGGTGTCGACGCCGAAGTTCCACAGGGACAGCCTGGTATAGTGGCGCACCACGTCGATTTCACTGAGATCGGGAAAATCGGGTCCGGCGCCGCACAGCCGCCCGTCGATAGCGGCGGAAGGCACGTCGCTTTCAGGGATGGACATGCCGTTGCGACCGGCCCTGCCCTTTTCCCAGAGCAGCGGTTCGTCCATGATCAGTCCGCTTCTTCCAGGTCCGATATTCATTTTTTCACCTCCCTGATCACCCGGTCCAGGGTTTCTTTCGATGCGGTCTCGGTCACGCAGAACAGGTAGCGGTTCTCGAAACCGGGATAGAATTTGCGAAGCTCAAGCCCGGCGACGATGCCCTGCTCAAGGAGCCGTTTCCGGGCCGGTCCGAAATCGTCTCCGAACTCCACCACGAATTCGTTGAAGGTGGGTGCCGAGAAACTGCAGGCGGCGCCGGTATCCTGCAGCCCCTGCCTCAGGTATTCGGCCTTGTCGTAGTTCAGCCGTGCCAGTTTCCTGAGCCCGGTACCGCCCAGCGACGCCATGTACATGGCAGCGGTCAGCGTGCAGATGCCCTGGTTCGAGCAGATGTTCGAGGTCGCCTTCTCGCGCCTGATATGCTGTTCCCTGGTCGACAGGGTCAGCACATAGCCGCGCTTTCCGTCGAGATCGGTGGTCTCGCCGACCAGGCGGCCGGGCATGTTGCGCACGAACTGCTGCCGGCAGCCGAACATGCCGAGCCCCGGCCCGCCGAAGGAGGGCGCGATGCCGAGGCTCTGCCCCTCGCCGCAGACGATATCCGCCCCGCAGGCACCCGGGCTTTTCAGCAGCCCGAAGGCCAGCGGCTCGGAGAAACAGGCGACGCAGAGCCCATCGATGTCGTGGATGGCGGCGGCGGCCGCTTCGAGATCCTCGACCACCCCGAAAAAATTGGGCGACTGCAGCGCCACTGCGGCCAGATCATCCCGGCCCTTCAGCGACGACAGATCCGTCCTGCCGTTTTCTCCACACGGCAACTCGACCACCTCGAACTCGGTCGGCCTGAAATAGGTATCCACCACCGCCCGGTAGTGCGGGTGGATGGCGGTGGAAACCGCCACCCGTTTTTTCTTCCTCGAGATCCTGATGCCCATCAGCAGCGCCTCGGCCAGCGCCGAGGCGCCGTCGTACATCGATGCGTTGGCGACATCGACGCCAAGCAGCCGGGCGGTCAGGGTCTGGTACTCGAACAGCCCCTGCAGGGTGCCCTGGGCCATCTCCGGCTGGTAGGGCGTATACGCGGTCAAAAACTCCGAGCGGCTCATGACCGCCGGTATCGTGCTGGGGATATGGTGCTGGTAGCGGCCGGCTCCGATCAGTACGGTGTGGTCCGGAGTGACGGTCATCAGCGAGCGGATCGCGCTCATATGATCGTTCAGCTCCCACTCGGTCTTCGGCTCCGGCAGGTTCATTGTTCCGCTGTATCGGCAGTGTTCGGGAACCGTTCTGAAGAGCTCCTCGAAATCCTTCACCCCGATCGCCTTGAACATCGTCTTTATGTCTGCATCGGTGTGCGGCAGGTAGCGCATGGCAGCCTCGTCTGGTTAAGGTGCGTCTCCGGTCGAACCCTACTCGGCTTTGAGAAGCTCGAGGTAGGCGTGGCGATCAAGCAGCTGGTCAAATTCCCCGATGTCGCCGGGCTTCACTTCGATGATCCAGCCGGTGTAGGGGTTGTCGTTGATCAGTTCTGGGCTGTCTTCGAGTTCCATGTTGACGGCAACGATCTCGCCGCCGACCGGGAGATAGAGTTCGGACACCGCCTTGACCGATTCGAGGGTGCCGAATTCCTCTCCCGCCTTGAACACAGCGCCGACTTCCGGCAGTTCGACGAACACGATGTCCCCGAGCGCGTCCTGGGCGTAGTCGCTGATGCCGACTCTGACGATATCACCGTCGACTTTGGCCCACTCGTGGTCCTTGCTGTAGCGAATCTCATCGGGCAGGTTCAGGTCCTTGATTTCCTTCATAAAGGTCTCCTCCTCTCCTGAGGTGTCTCGGTGAACGGGCAGCGGACGCTTCGATCCGGCCTGATATGACTGCGGTTCTCTGAATCGATCCAGCGATGGATATTACAGACATAGTAAAGCTGAATTCAATATTATCAATTCGGATGCAAGGCCATCGGCCTATAAGTTTGAAGATAATAATTTTATCATTATTCGCAATTATTATATAATATTTTGACGAAAAAACCAATATAAATTAATTATTCCGCCAAAAACAATAATATCACACAGATTGTTCGAGTTCAGTCGAAACGCCCCGGGAGACGGACAGCGCACCTGCTTCCGCCGATAATCCGGTTTTTCGGTTGGGGCCGGCCCCGCCAGACATCGTGAGGAGGCCAAAGCATTCTCCTCAAGCTACTGTTATTACGATTTAAATTGTGTATCCTGCGGGGTGGTGAAAAAAAAATTGCAAGACATGAAATTTGTATTGACAACAGCTCAAAGCAGACGCATATAGGGGGTAAAAATATGCCGCAAAAAGGCATTGAAAACCACAACGTAACTAGTGATAATCAAAGGAAATAAAAATGGAAGCAAAAGTACTCATCAGCGAGGAAGCAGAAGAACCTCCAAGCAATGCGGCCGGAACCCTGTCCCGCCCCGCTTCGCCCACCCCTAACTCCCTGGTATTCAGACAAACCCACTTTCCCAACGCCTCAGACAGCGACTGGAACGACTGGCACTGGCAGCTGCGCAACCGGATCACCAGTTTCTCCGGCCTTGCCAGGATGATCCAGCTTTCCGACAGCGAGCGCAACGCCTTCCAGTTCCGCGGCGCCACCCTGCCGATGGCGGTCACCCCGTATTACGCCAGCCTGATCGATCCCGAAGACCCTGACCAGCCGATACGGCGAGCCATGGTGCCGGTGGCCAGCGAGCTGCTGGTGTCGCCGGGGGAGGCCCAGGATCCCCTCGGCGAAGACGGGCACAGCCCGGTCAAGGGGCTGGTCCACCGCTATCCGGACCGGGTCCTGTTCCTGGTTACCGACTACTGCTCCAGCTACTGCCGCTACTGCACCCGTTCGCGGATGGTCGGGAAACGCAAGAGCGGCGGCAAGACGCAGTGGCAGCAGGCGATCAACTATATCGCCTCGCACCCGGAGGTACGCGACGTGCTGATTTCCGGCGGCGATCCGCTGACCCTGTCCGACCGCCAGCTGGACTGGCTGCTCGGCCGGCTCAGGGCCATCCCCCACGTGGAGATGATCAGGATCGGCACCAAGGCGCCGATGGTGCTTCCCCAGAGGATCACCGACGAGCTGCTGGCGGTCCTGAAGAAATACCACCCGCTGTGGATGAGCATTCACTGCATGCACCCCGACGAGCTGACCGAACAATCCCGCCAGGCCTGCATCAGACTGGCTGACGCCGGCATCCCGCTGGGCAGCCAGACGGTGCTGCTGGCCGGTATCAACGACTCGGTGGAGACCATGAAGCGACTCATGCACGAGCTGCTGAAAATCCGGGTCAAGCCCTACTACCTCTACCAGTGCGACCCGATCGTCGGCTCTTCCCATTTCCGTACACCGGTCTCCCGGGGACTCGAGATCTACCAGGGGCTTCGCGGCCACACCAGCGGCTACGGGGTGCCCACCTACGTGATCGATGCCCCCGGAGGCGGCGGCAAGATTCCGCTGATCCCGGAAACCGTGGTCGGCAGGGACGGCACCGATCTGCTGATCAGGAACTACGAAGGCAATGTCTACCGCTATCCCGACAAGCCGTCGGACAAGGGCCTGGCGGGCGCCGAGGTGTTTCCATGCGAATAGGCATGACCTACGACCTCCGCGACGACTACCTCGCCGCCGGGTACGGTGAAGAGGAGACCGCCGAGTTCGACCGTCTCAGCACCATCGAAGCGATCGAAACGGCCATCCGGGCGATGGGCCACGAACCGGTCCGCATCGGCAACGTGACGAGCCTGGTTCCGCACCTGGCCGCCGGGCAGCGCTGGGATCTCGTCTTCAACATCGCCGAAGGGATGTACGGGTACGGCAGGGAGGCTCAAGTGCCGGCCCTGCTCGATGCCTATCGAATCCCTTATGTCTTTTCCGGGCCGCTGGCCCAGAGCGTCACCCTGCACAAGGGGTTCGCCAAGCATGTGGTCAGGGATCTCGGGCTGCCGACCCCTGATTTCGCGGTGGTTTCCGATACCCGGGACATCGGCGCCGTAAAGCTGCCGTTCCCGCTGTTCGCGAAGCCGGTGGCGGAAGGAACCGGAAAAGGCGTGACCCCGGCGTCGAAGATCAGCGATGCGGAGATGCTCGAAGCAAGCTGCACGGAGCTGCTGGCCGCCTTCAACCAGCCGGTTCTGGTGGAAACCTATCTCCCCGGCCGCGAGTTCACCGTCGGCATCGTCGGCAACGGCGACCAGGCCCGGTCGATCGGGATCATGGAAGTGATCTTGCTGAGCGATGCGGATGCGGAGGTCTATTCCTACCGCAACAAGGAATTCTGCGAGCAGCTCGTCGAATACCGCGCCGTCGGCGACCCCGAAGCGCTGGCGGCGGCGGAGACCGCCCTTGCCTGCTACCAGGTGCTGGGATGCTGCGATGCGGCCCGGGCTGATCTGCGCTCGGACGCATCGGGACGGCCGCACTTCATCGAAATCAACCCGCTGGCCGGACTGCACCCTGAGCATTCCGATCTATGCATCATCGCCAGCAAGCACGGCATCGACTATCAGCAATTGCTCGACTGGATCGTTGGCGCAGCCATCAAGCGCCATGGCCTGACGGGGTAGACATGGAACCCATCATCGGCCTGATCCATAACCAGCCGATCCCGCCCGGGCAGCCAAACTGGGAATCGTCAGCGGACGTGATGACCCAGGTCGAGGCGATCGAGCGGGCGCTGACCGGCCTCGGCCGGCAGGGTCGGCGCATCCCCTTCACCAGGGACCTGGACCGCTTCGTGAAAGCAGTTCGGGAAAATCGCATCGGCGCGGCCATCAACCTCTGTGAGACGGTTGACGAGGACCCGCAGTTCGCCGGCCACCCGGCG
>JAJDNR010000141.1 GCA_022340565.1 Desulfofustis sp. | reverse complement strand
AGCTGGTCCTTGCGCTCGTCGAGCCGGGGGAAGAGGTCGAAGACCCACTTCCGGTCCCGGGCGATGCCGTCCGGGTCTTTTCTGGCGAAGCAGGCCAGGGTGAGGTTTTCAGTGACGGTCAGGTTCCCGAATATCATGCGCCCTTCGGGGACATGGGAGATTCCCAGTTTGGACACGACCTTGTCGGTAGTGTACTTGAGGATCGATTCTCCGTTGAATTCGATCTTCGAACCCGGCTGGGACGGGATCATGCGGGAAATAGCCCTGAGCGTGGTGCTTTTCCCGGCCCCGTTGGCGCCGATTATGGTGACGATCTCACCCGCATCGACAGAGAAACTGATCCCGTGCAAGGCTTTGATGTTACCGTAGGAAACGGACAGATTTTCGACGACGAGCTGCATCAGTGCAAATCCTCCTTGCCGAGGTAAGCTTCGATAACTTCTGGGTTGTTCTGGATTTCCTCCGGCGGCCCTTCGGCTATCACTTCACCGAACACCAGCGTCTGGATCGATTCGCAGAGTTCCATCACGAATTTCATGCGGTGCTCGATCATAAAGATGGCGACGCCGAAATCCCGGTGCACCTGGCGGATGATCGCAATCATTCTGATCAGCTCATCGGGGGTCATACCGGCGGTCGGTTCGTCCAGAAACAGCACCTTCGGGTCGGTGGCCATGGCCCGGGCCATCTCCACGCGCCGCTGGGCCCCGTAGGGCAGGTTGCCGATATTGTGCATCGCGAACTGCTCGATATCGAAGAGTTTGAGCAGCTTGAATGAGTTGTCGACAACCTGCTCCTCTTCCCGGCGGCATTTCGGGGTTCCGAAAAAGGCCCCGAACAGTCCGTAGGTGAGCTGGGAATAGTGAGCCAGGCGGATGTGGTCGAGTACATTCATGTGGCGCCACAGGGCCAGGTTCTGGAAGGTCCTTCCCAGCCCCATGCCGGCGATCACGTGGGTCTCGAGCCCCTTGATGTTCTTCCCTTCGAGTTCGACGGTTCCCTCGGTGGGCGTGTAGACTCCGGTGATCAGGTTGAAGACCGTGGTCTTGCCGGCGCCGTTGGGGCCGATCAACCCTTTGATCTCTCCGGGCTCGATGGTGAGGTTGAAATCGGAAACCGCACGCAATCCCCCGAAAAAATGGGTCATATGTGCAACGTTCAGCAGCGGTGCCATTATTCGCCTCCTTCCTGACGCGCTTTATTCCGAGGGCGTATGAGTCCCTTCACATTCAGCTCGGTAAACGAAATCAGGCCGTGCGGCCGGTAGATCATGACCAGGATCAGGATCAGCGGGATAATGATCCACTTGAACAGTTCCAGCGGTCTCAGCGCCTCGCTCAGCACGCTGATGCTGAGCGCTCCGACGATCGAGCCGTAGATCGAGTTGAGTCCTCCGAAATAGACCATCGCGAGGATTTCGGCGAGCTTGTTGAGGCCGAAGGTCCCGGGGTTCACATAGCGCAGCACATGGGCGAACAGCCCGCCGGCGACCCCCGCCCAGAAGGCCCCGAACATGAAGGCGGTCATTTTGGTCTTGCGGGTGTTGACGGTCATCGAGTTGGCCGCCGGTTCGTTGTCGCGCACCGCGTTCAATGCCTTGCCCAGCACCGATGTGGTGAAATTGTGGACCACCCAGATGCACAGCGCCATCCAGCTGAACACCACCGGCAGCGTCGCGTAATTGGGCTGACTGCTCATGCCGCGGGGTCCCCCGAAGATTTCGAGGTTCTCGATGGCACTCTTGACGATGAACAGAAAGGCCAGGGAGATGATGGCCAGGTAGTCGCCCCTGGTCCGAAAGGACGGGATCGCCACGATCAGCGAGCCGAGCGCGGCCACCGCCCCGCCGAACACCAGGACGAGCGGAAACAGGTACGGCCCGAGGGCGGGATTCAGCAGCGGCGCGCCGAACATCTTGTCGTTGGCGAACAGCAGCAGGGTGAGGATCGACGAGGCGTAGGCGCCGAGGGCCATGAAGCCCGGATGGGAGCAGGAGAACTCGCCCTGGTAGCCGTTGATCACGTTGAGACTCAGGGTCAGGATGACGGAGATCATCGTCAGTTTCACCACCAGCACCCGGTAATCGCTTATCCCCGCCCAGGTGGACAGGACCCCGTAGAAGGCAGCCAGGTGGATGAGGGTGGCGAGCCACAGCGGCATCCGTTCGAGCAGGGCGGCCAGTCCGTTGGTCAGCGGGGCAGTCAGGCGGGCCACCAGGAAGATCGGCACGATGTAGACGATCAGGTCATAGGCCAGGGCGCTCGGTATCAGCAGCGGCTTCTTGAGCATGATCAGGGTACCGAACAGCACCGGGATCTTGGGCAGGTAGAGGTAGTAGGAGATCAGGTCGCCCAGGTAATATTCCATCAACACCGCCGAAAAGCCCCCCAGGAGCCAGCCGGCCAGCGGCACCACCGAAAATGGGCTGAACAGTTTCTTTAGCTTTTCCATGTATGATCCCTGTGAAGGTGTGGAGTCCCGATGCGCCTCTACAGCCTGAGCTGGGTGGAGTGTTCCATGCCGAAGAATCCCCGTGGCCTGAAGGTCAGGATTACCAGGATGATCGAGTAGGCGATCAGGTCGCGGAAGGTGGACGGGAATACCAGCGGTACGAACATTTCGATGAAGCCGAGCAGGTAGCCGGCCAGCGCCGCCCCCATGATCGAGCCGCGACCGCCGAGTATCGCCGCGACGAAAGCCTTCCAGCCGAGCTGGATGCCCATGTACGGGTCGAGTACCGGGTAGGCCTGGCCGTAGAGGATCCCTGCCACCGACGCGAGTCCGGCGCCGATCGCAAAGGTCAGCGGGGCGATGACGTTGATCGACACGCCCATCAGCGGGACCGCCAGAAAATCATACGACATGGCACGCATCGCCATGCCCCACTTGGTCTTCTTGATGAAGAGGTGAAGGGAGAGCATCATGATCAGCGAGGCCGCGATGATCAGCACCTTCACGTTGGTGACGTAGATGCCGCCCAGGTTGTAGCTCTGTGATTTGATCAGGGCCGGAAAGCTGAAGCGCTGGGCGCCGAGGATGATCAGGTTGCCGGTCTCGAAGATGATGCCGATCATCAGCCCGGTGATCGCGGCGGAGGCGCGGGGGGCGCCGCGCAGCGGGCGGTAGCCTACCACCTCGACGAACACCCCGACGAAGGAGGCGAGAAACATGGTGACCAGGATGACCAGGATGAAGATCATCCAGCCCGGCATGATTGCCGAGAACAGCGCCAGCATCAGGGTGGCGATGCCGAAGCCGATGTAGGTCCCCACCATGAAGATGTCGCCATGGGCGAAGTTGAACAGCATGAGGACGCCGTAAACCATCGAATAACCGATTGAAACCACGGCGTAAAAGCTGCCCCACTGGAGGGCGTTGATGATGTTTTGCAGGATGATATCCATGTAACCGCTCCCCTTCGATCAGTTCTGCATTAGCCGGAAGCGCCGTTCCGGGCGGGTTCAATCGATGTGCTGTCAGTCCGCAGTCAGCCGACCCGGAGCGGCATGACTGCGGACTGACACAATCGGCAAGGATAATAAAAGTCTGGTGTGCAGACACTGCACACCAGACTGGATCGTGCAATCTGAATCTTGGTACAGACGCCTAGATCACGGGCAGATCGACTTGTAGAACTCGTATTCGCCCTTGTCGCTGATCTTGACGATGACCGCGCATTTGATCGGGTCGCCTTCCTCGGTGAAGGTCATCTTGCCGGTAATGCCCTCGAAGTCCTTGATCTTGGCAAGCGCGTCGCGAACGGCGGTGCGATCCTTCTTGATGTCACCGGTCAACTCCCCGGCTCCCTCGATGGCAGTCTGGGCCAGCCGCAGCGCGTCCCAGGTCAGGGCGCCGACGTCATCCGGCACATAACCGTACTTGGCATTGTAGCGATCAATGAACTCCTTGGTGGCACCCTGGGCGCCGGCGGCGGCGTAGTGGGTCGAGAAGAACAGGCCGTAGCAGGCTTCGCCGCACAGTTGCACGGTTTCGGCCGAACCCCAGCTGTCGCTGCCGACGATCGGTCCCTTCCAGCCCAGATCCTTGGCCTGGTTGACGATCAGCGCGACTTCGTTGTAGTATTGCGGGGTGAACAGGACTTCGGCCCCGGACTTGATGATCTTGGTGAGCTGAGAGCTGAAGTCGGTGTCCTTGGTGGTGAAGCTCTCGAAGGCGACCACCGAACCGGCACCATGTTTCTCTTCCCAGGCGGCCTTGAAGAATTCGGCGAGGCCTTTCGGATAGTCACTGGCCACGTCGTAGAGTACCGCGGCTTTGGTGAAGCCAAACTCCTCGGTTACGAAGTTGGCCAGTACCGGGCCCTGGAACGGGTCGAGGAAGCAGCCGCGGAAGACGTAGGGGCGGCCGGCAGTGGTGTCCGGGTTGGTGGACCAGGGGCTGATCATCGGGGTCTGGTAGTTGTTGGCCACATCGCCGGCCGGGATCGCCTGTTTTGAAGACTGCGGGCCGATGATGATCATCACGTCGTCCTGGGTGATCATCTTGGTGTTGGCGGTGACCGCCGATTCAGCCTTCGATTCGTTGTCCTCGATCACCAGCTCGACCGGGTACTTCTTGCCGCCGACCTCGATGCCGCCGGCCTTGGTCACATCCTCGAGCCACATTTCAGCGGCGTATTTGGTTCCTTCGCCGACTTTCGGGATATCGCCGGTCAGCGGGGCGTTGATGCCGACCTTGATGACGGTCTCTCGTCCCAGGGTCCAGCCGTTTGCCGAGAAGCACAGGGTCAGGACACAGGCTGCCAGTACCAGATAGATCAGTTTTCTCATGGGGTCTCCTTTTGCGTGTTTGGTTGATGCGGCCGCGGGACCCGGCACCATGATCCCGGGTTGAAACCGGATTCGTGAGCCGGTCGTCCGGCGGACCGTAAAATTTCCCGTCTCTCTAGACAGTAAACGGGTGCATGAACTCCTGGAAACAAGAGTCTTGGGTGAGCAGAATCGGTACCACAGGACAGCGTCGATGACAACGAAAAAGAAAGGGGGACCGGGCACGGCAGCGGTCTCATCACCTGTGATGAAAGGGTAAATAATTGAAATTTAATATGTTCGAGACGATCTCCCCGGAATCGTTTTTTTTATCCAAAACATACTTTTCCGGTAATGGATAAATGTTTATAACTATTGATGTTTTACATTCTTGTGCGGAAATGCTGCAGTATGGTATGAAAGAGCTTCGTGTCAGGGATGCGCACAGACCATGATCGATTCTGAGGACACGCGTATGGATAACAACGAGCGCTTCGATTTGCAGCGGATCGGATTGCTGATCATCGGCGACGAACTCCTGCTCGGCAGAAGAGAAGACAAGCATGTCCCCAGGGCCAGGGAATACTTCTCCGCCGTCAACGTCGATATTTCCTGGATCTGGTTCGCGGGCGACGACATGAACCTGCTCGTCGACCTGTTGCGGATGATCAGGAGCCGGGGGGATGACTGTTTCAGCTTCGGCGGCATCGGCGCCACGCCCGATGACCGCACCCGGCAGGCCATGGCGGAGGCCTTCGATACCAGGATCATCCGTCATCCCGAAGCGGTCGCGCTGATCGAGCACCAGTTCGGCGACGGCGCCTATCCGAACCGGATCCTGATGGCGGAACTGCCCGAAGGCGCGATGCTGATCCCCAATGCCCACAACAACATCCCCGGCTTTTCCTGCGGCCGTGTCCACTGTCTGCCGGGGTTTCCGGAGATGGCTTGGCCGATGCTCGACTGGGTGGTGAAGAATCGCTACCGGGTCGGCGATAATCGGCGGGTAGAGCTGGTTTCGTTCATCGTCAACGGAGCTAAGGAAAGCGAGCTGGTGCAGCTGCTGACCGCCTGCCAGAACCGCTTTCCCGCCGCCAGTTTTTCGAGCCTGCCGCGCTTCTCGGACGGCACCAGCTGGCAGATCGAGCTGGCGGTGCGGGGCGCCGCCGAGGACGTGGCGGCAGGGGCGAAACTGCTTGAGGAGGGGGTTCGCAGGCTGGGGTTTCAGGTTGATTCAAAGCAGAACCGAATGGTAAAACAGGAAAAAACGGGGTCTGATCCGCGATTTTAAACCATTAGGCCACCTTGAAAAGTTAGGATTTTGGTCCAAAATCAAGGCACGCACGGAAATTTCACCGGAGGCATATAGTTGCTATGTCGAGGAAAAATGTTCATGCGTAACGCAGAGTTTGGGACACAGGACAATTTTTCAAGCTAGCCATTACAAAGACTCTGAAAAAAAAGAGTCGAGGGGAAGAACATGAGCCTTCTGCCGGCGATAGAATTCGACACCGGGCCCGATCCGAACCATTGCGTCATCTGGCTGCACGGGCTGGGGGCGGACGGCAATGATTTCGCGCCGATCGTGCCGGCGCTGAAACTGCCGGCGCACCCGACCATCCGTTTCATCTTTCCCCACGCGCCGCAAATGCCGGTCACCGTGAACGGCGGCATGGTGATGCCCGCCTGGTACGACATCGTCGAGATGCAGATCGAGCGGCGTGTGGACGTCGACGGGCTGCTCGCCTCGGCGGCGTCGATCAACGCCTTTGTGGATCGCGAGATCGGACGCGGCCTCAAAGAGGAAAACATCGTTATCGCCGGATTTTCCCAGGGCGGTGCGGTCGCTTACCATGTCGCCCTGAACCGCAGCAGCCCGCTCTGCGGTCTGCTGGCCATGTCCACTTACTGCGCGGCCTGCGAACGGCTCGAGTCGCATGCTCAGCTGACCGGGCTGCCGATCGAGATCCACCACGGACTTTACGATCCGGTGGTTCCGGAGCGCCTGGGTAAAGAAGCGAGTGCATTTCTCGAGGAACACGGGTATGCTCCGGTTTACCGGACCTATCCGATGGAGCATCAGGTCTGTGCGGAACAGATTGGAGATATTTCGAACTGGCTGCAGACGATCATCACCTGATCGACTGGAGAACCGTGACGGAGCATATGGAAACCAGCGAGGGAAAGATCATGTTTACCATGGCCGATATTCGTGAGATTGCAATTCAGATCGAAAAAAATGGTGAAGCCGCCTATCGTGAGGCAGCCGCGGCGGTCAAGGACACCGCGATGCGCGATGTGTTCCTGTGGCTGGCCGAGGAGGAAAAGCGCCACGCCACGTGGTTCGCCTCGTTCACATCCGAAGCAAAGCTCAGCGAAGCGCAGCTCGAACTGGAAAAGATGGGCCGCCAGCTGCTTCAGGAAATGGTCGCCGACCAGACCTTTTCCCTCGATAAGGAGCTGCTCGCCCGCACGGTCGACTTCGACCAGGCGCTGGCGCAGGCGCAGCTGTTCGAAAGCGACACGGTCACCTTCTACGAGTTCCTGCTGAACCTGGTCAGTGAAGGGGAGGCGAAGAACAAGCTGGAAATCATCATTCTCGAAGAGAAGCGCCACATCGAGCAGCTCGCCGAGATGCGGGACGCCGGTCCCGAGTCCTGCCGGAACCTGGCCCTGGTCTAGGAGCGGGCGATGATTGCCTGGATACAGTCGCTGCCGATCTCGATTCTGGTCATCCTCTGCCTGACCCTCGGCCTGGCCCCGTTCGTGCCGGAACCGCATGTCTGGGAGAAACTGAAGATGCTCTTTTCCGGTACCCTCAAGAAACCGATCGACATCTTCGATCTGGCGATGCACGGCCTTCCCTTCCTTTTGCTGATTCTCAGGCTGGCGTTGTCCGGTTATCAGAAATGAAGGCAGCGGCGGGAGCGGCTGCGGCCGGACCAGGCGCCTGAGACACGCCTGATGCGCAATGTCCTCTTCTATCTGGCCGTGGTGCTGATCTGGGGAACCAGCTGGATCGGCATCAAGATGCAGCTGGGACGGGTCGATCCCCTGGTCTCGGTGGTCTATCGTTTCTCGCTGGCGGCGTTGATCCTGCTGGTCTGGTGCCGTTTCAAACAGCTGCCGATGCGCTTTTCCCGGCGGGACCATGGATTCATCTTCCTGCAGGGGTTGTGTCTGTTCGCGGTCAACTACCTGCTGTTCTACATCGCCGAACTCTATATCGCCAGCGGCCTGGCGGCGTTGATCTTCTCCACGCTGGTACTGCTGAACATCATCAACGGAGCGCTGTTTCTGAAAAGCCCCATCGATCGGAGGGTGGTCTTCGGCGCATTGCTCGGACTCACCGGCATCAGCCTGGTATTCCGCAGCGAGATAGGCTCGCTGACCGCCGGCGTCGGCAATGCCATCGGCATCGTTCTCAGCCTCTGTGCGACCCTTTTTGCCTCCTGGGGCTCGATCGTCGCGGCGAGGAACCAGAAGCACGGGCTGCCGGTCGTTCAGACCAATGCGATCGGTATGGCTTACGGGGCGGGAATCATGCTGGTTGCTGGAGTCGCCGCCGGCAGGCCGTTCGCCTTTGATTTTTCCGCACCCTACGTGGGTTCGCTGTTTTATCTGGCGCTGTTCAGCTCGGTTATCGCCTTCGGCTGCTACCTCACGCTGGTGGGCACTATCGGCGCCGACCGCGCGGCCTATGCAACCCTGCTGTTTCCGATCGTGGCGCTGGTCATCTCGACGATCTGGGAGGATTATCGGTGGACCGCTTCGGCGGCCTCGGGAGTCGTGCTGATCCTGGCCGGGAATCTCTGGATCATCAGGAGAGGCGCGGGGCGCAGGCTCAAGGCATGAGGGCGATAAAAAAAGCGGGAACCGGAGCCGGTTCCCGCCTCGACGATGCCAGGATGAGCGAAAACGATCAGTATGAATCTGCGTCCGCCGGGTTGAACTCGGCGTTTTCGACCCACCAGGCGGGTTTCTGAACCATATCGAGCAGGTTCTCGCAGGTGCGCAGATGGTAGGACTCCTGCTTCATCAGCGCCTCAAACAGCTGCTTGCTGACCGGGTCGTCGGCCTCTTCAAATTTTTCCTTGTAGAAGGCCATGCCGCGCCGTTCGATTTCCACGGCCTTCTGGTAGTCATCGATGGCGTCGACGGAGATCGAGGTGATGCGCTCGTCGCCCTTCATGTCCTCGAACACCGTCTTGATGTCGAGGGCAACGCCTTTCTGCTCCGGCACATCGAGCTTCTGGCGGAGCTTTTCGATGGCCACCCGGTGTTTGACTTCGTCTTCGGCGAGCATCAGCAGTACTTTCTTGATCCCTTCGACCGGGGCGTTTTCCGCCATCTTGCGGTAGAGCGCCTCGGCATCTTTTTCCATCTGGATTGAAAACTCAAACAGATCCATACCTGCCTCCTGTATTTAAGTGGAACTGAACCCTGGAACAAATTCCTAATGTATAATTATCTTGGTCATACCACAAGTAATTTAATCGCAGTAATGCTGATGGGTATCTTCGCAATTATAGATATATCAGGATCCTGCGGCGCCTTCCCGGACGGTATGGAACCGATCCGAATTGATCAGCCTGACCGCCCCGAGATCGTAGGGTGAAAGCTCGAAGTTGCCGAGTTCCGAGAGGGTGATGAAACGGCAGTCGTCGTGCTCCCGCAGAGTGATGTCTGCGGGACTGATCGAACCTGATATCGGAATGAACTCAGCCTGCAGACCGCGATAGCCGAACACATAGCCCGGGTAGACCCGGGCGATCGCGACGGCGGCGTCGAGTTCCTCCCTGATCTCGCGGACCAGCGCGTTCTCCAGCGTTTCTCCGAGTTCAACCTTGCCGCCGGGAAATTCCCACAGACCGCCGTAGCGCATTCCCGGGCTGCGCTTGGCGATGAGGATGTCTCCGTCCGGGTTGAACAACAGCCCCATGACCACTCTGGTCATTTCCTTCCTCCTTGTCTGTATGATCCCCGGGCGCTACCCGAGCTCCTGCTCGGTCCGGCTGATGATTTCCTCCTGGTGGTCCCGGTCGAGATCGACGAAATAGTCGCTGTAGCCGGCAACCCTTACCAGCAGGCTGCGGTAGTCGTCGGGATGCTGCTGGGCGAGCCGCAGCGTGCGGGTGTCAACCACGTTGAACTGCAGGTGGTGGCCGCCTAGGCTGAAATAGGTGCGTACCAGGCTGCAGAGCTTGTCAAGGTCCTGTTCGGAGGCGAGGACCGAAGGCAGAAAGCGCTGGTTGAGCAGGGTTCCCCCCGACTTGACCTGGTCCATCTTGGCAAGCGACCTGATCACCGCGGTGGGCCCGCTGCGGTCCGAACCCTGGGACGGCGAGGTGCCGTCCGACATGGGCCGGTGGGCGAAGCGCCCGTTCGGGGTGGCGCCGAGCATCTTGCCGAAATAGACGTGGCAGGTCGTCGACAGCATGTTCAGGTGGTAGCAGGTCCCCTTGGTGTTCGGCTTGCCGTCGATGGCGTTGAACAGCGAATCGTAGATCCGCCGCATGATCGCATCGGCCCGCTCGTCGTCGTTGCCGAAGAACGGCGTCTTGTTCCACAGCGTCAGCCGCAGCTTTTCGCGGCCGGCAAAATCGGCGCCCAGCGCCTCCAGCAGCTCGGCCATGGTCACCCGGCCGGTATCGAACACGTGGGTCTTGATCGCCGACAGGCTGTCGGTGACGGTGCCGATTCCGCAGCACTGGATGTAGTTGGTGTTGTAGCGGGGGCCGGCGTCGTAGTAATCGCGCCCGGTGTCGATGCAGTCCCTGACCACCACCGACAGAAACGGCGCCGGAGAATATTTCGCGTACATCCGCTCGATGTAGTTGTTGACCCGGATCTTGAGGTCGACGATGTGGCCGAGCTGCCGCTCGAACGCCGCATAGAGCGCGTCGAAGGAATCGAAACTCTCCGCTGCTCCGGTGCTGATGCCGACCCGGCTGCCGCTGAGCGGGTCGATGCCGTCGTGCAGCGTGATCTCGAGGACCTTCGGGACGTTGAGGTAGCCGGTCAGGATATAGGCCTCCTTGCCGAATGCGCCGGTCTCGATGCAGCCGCTGGTGCCCCCCTCCCGCGCATCCTCGACGCTCTTGCCGACCCGGATCTGCTCCATCACCACCGCGTCGCTGTTGAACAGGGACGGGTAGCCGTAGCCCTTGCGAATCACCCGGCTCGCTGCCTTCAGCAGGCGTTTTGGGGTTTTGCTGCTGACATGGAGACTGGGCTGGGGCTGCAGCAGGTGCAGTTCGTCGGAGACTTCCAGCGCGATATAGGAAAGCTCGCTGGAGCCGTCGCCGCCGTCATTCTTCAGGCCGCCCAGGTTGATCTGGGTGAAATCGTTGTAGGTGCCGCTCTCCTGGGCGGTAACCCCCACTTTGGGCGGGGCGGTGTGGTTATTGACCTTGATCCACAGGCAGGCGAGCAGTTCCTTCATGCGCTCCCGGTCAATGGTGCCGGCGGCCAGTTCCTTCTCGTAAAACGGCTGCAGGTGCTGGTCGAGGTGGCCGGGCGTCATCGCATCCCAGCCGTTGAGCTCGGTGATGGTGCCGAGGTGCACGAACCAGTACATCTGGATCGCCTCGTGCACGGTTTGAGGGCGGTGGGCGGGGACTCTGCGGCAGACTCTGCTGATTTCCAGCAGCTCGTCCCGCCGCCGGCGGTCTTCGGCGAGCGCGGCCATCGATTCGGCCAGCGCCGCATGACGTTCGGCGAACAGGATCGCCGCATCGCAGCAGATCGCCATCGCCTGGAGCTGCTCGAAGCGGTCGGCAGCCTGGGGATCGACGGCGTAATCGAGTGTCTCAATCCGTTTCCGGATGCGCTCCCGGTAATCGACCATGCCGGTTTCGTAAATCGCTCCGTCCAGCGCGGTATGACCCGGGGCCCGCTGCTCCATGAACTCGGTGAAGAGCCCGGCTTGGTAGGCTGCGCGCCAGTCGTCGGGAACCTCGGCAAAGATGCGGTCGCGCATCGAGCGGCCCTGCCAGTAGGGGATGACCTGCTGCTCGTAGGTCTTAATGTCGGCAGGCTTGACCCGGTACCCGGTCATCGGTCGGTCGTTGAGGATCTGCAGGTCCGCGGCGGAATGGCAGGTCAGTTCCGGGTAGGTCGGTACCACCTTCGGGGCCGGCCCGCGTTCGCCGACGATCAGTTCGTCGTCGCCCAGGTAGATCGTCTTGTGCTCGCAGAGGTGCTTGAAACAGCGGGCCCGCAGGACCGGCATCGAGTATTTGCCGTAATTGGCCTGGTAGAACTCGGTCTCCAGCACGGCGCGTTCGATCGAGATCGACGGGACGGTCTCGAAGCTCTGTTTTCTGAGCCGGGCGATTCGTGCGTTCATGGTCACGCTCCTGATGTGCGGCAGCCTGCTGTCACTGCTTATGACACCCTTATCTTTCAAACCTGACGGACAGGCCGTAGCCCTCAAGTATCTCCTTCGCGTCGGCTAGGGAATCGGCCGACGGTGCATACCCTGGGAAGCTCAGGTCCTCGCGGTCCAGTTTCCGGTATTTGGCGGCGGCGAGCCGATGGAATATCAGCAGGTCTACCTCGGATATGTAATCCAGCTCCGACAAGAATCTGCCCATGGCGTCCAGGTTCTGTCGATCGTCGTTGACCGAACCAATCAGCGGGAACCGGACCCTGACGTGTGCCCGCATGTCGTTCAGGCGGCGCAGATTGTCCAGGATCCCGCCGTTGTCGACCCCGGTGAGCGCCTCATGGCGCCTGCGGTCCATATGCTTCAGGTCGTAGAGGAAGAGATCGGTGTGCCCGGCGACCTCGAGCAGGGTGTCGATGTCCGCGTAGCCGCTGGTGTCCACGGTCCGGTGAATCTCCATTTCCCCGCACCGTTTGAGCAGGGCAATGAGATGCTCGGCCTGGAACAGCGGCTCTCCGCCTGAAAAGGTCACGCCTCCGCCCGACTCATCGAAGAACGGCCGGTCCTTTTCGATTTCCTCCATAATCTCGTCGATGCTCGACTGCCATCCCATCGCTTCATGGGCAAGAGACGGGCAGATTTCCACACAATTCAGGTGCAGGCCGCAGCGGCCGCGGTCCCGTACGATTCCTCCCGACTCCATGCTCAGCGCCGTTTCGGGGCAGCCGTCGAGGCACTCGCGGCAGCCGATGCACCGCTCGGCAACGGTCACCACCTCGAGCCCCGGCCGGATTCCTTCAGGGTTGTGGCACCAGATGCAGCGCAGCGGGCAGCCTTTGAAGAATACGGTGGTGCGGATGCTGGGGCCGTCGTGCAGGGCATACCGCTTGATATCAAAAAATATCGGGTGTTCCGTGGTCATCAGCCGAGTGAACAATACTTATTATCATTTTTCAAGTCATGACAACCAATGAGCTTGCCGCGGCCAGGCGCGGTCTCATGGAAGTCGCTCTTCTCGGGCAGCGTTTCCGAAGTTCAGGCGGGAATCGCCTCAGCAGGTCGTGTGAATCAGACCGCCGAGCAGGTGGTTGCGGTCCCGGTCAAGGTATTCGTTGTAAGTGCGGATCGCGCGTTTGGTGTCTACGGCGATGGTCTCGATGCCGTGGGCGTCGAGATAGTCGAGGGTTTCCTTCATCACCTTGAGGCGGGAGAAGACTCCGCAGCCCAGGATGACGGTGCGGCAGCCGTGTGCCACCAGCTCCTCGACATCGGCCACCTGGATGCCGGGCGAGTGTGAAGTGCCGGTCTCCTGCCAGTCCCACGGTCTGCCGCCGCCGGGCCATAATTTGAAATCCCTGCCGCGGCCCAGGGAGTGCACCTCCATCTTTCCCCAGCCCGAAGATACAATTCTCGGCGCCTGTCGTTGATTCGTGTTCATCGCAACACCTCGCTCTTGTCGAGGATCTTGAGCATCCGTTCATAGTGAGACCCCTGCCAGTAGATATTCTCACACTGGGGGCATCGACTGAACACACTATAATACTTTTTGGTCAGAGGTTCGAGGCGGGACAGGATTGCCTCCTTTGCCACCGGCGCCAGCGGCAGGTTGCACTTCATGCACCGGGAGAATGGTCTGGCCAGCAGCTGCAGGCGGTACACGGTCACCACCTCGTGCAGCTGGCGAGTGGGGTCCTGGTTTCTGATCAATCTGCCGTGAATGACGGTGCGCAGCTTCAGCAGCTCCCGGTCGCGGCT
This sequence comes from Desulfofustis sp., assembly GCA_022340565.1. Lineage (GTDB taxonomy): Bacteria > Desulfobacterota > Desulfobulbia > Desulfobulbales > Desulfocapsaceae > JABDQA01. The sequence goes on along the minus strand of JAJDNR010000141.1, from coordinate 518 downwards.
CACCAGGATCCTCTCCTGCTGGCGCGCGGCCGAGGCGACCGCCGATCTGCTCGTGAGGTTGCTCTGCTCCCGCACCGAGGCGGCGTCGAACCCGGCCATTCTGAGCAGCGAGGCGAGCCGGGATACGTTGACATCGACCAGGAACCGATAGGCGCGCAGCGGTTCGGGGCGCAGGACCGTCGCCGCTGTCGGCAGCAAGTCACCGCCGACCGGATGCACGTCGACCCGGTCCCCGGGAGCCGGCAGGAACGAGAACCCGACTTCCCCGCCAGCGCTTTGCAGCCTGCCGATTTCGGTATGGGGAATGCCGAGCGACTCGATGATGTCCTTGATGGATGCCCGTCTGGCGAGCGGGTATAGGACCGTTTCCCGGAGCCGGGCAGGGTGTTTCAGCAGGGCGCCGAGATCTCCGTAAAAGCGGAGCTGCAGCGGCGGGCTTTGATCTGGTGCCATGGCTGCGGGCCAGCACAACAGGAATCCGGCACGGCGGCGGCCGCGCGCCATGCCGGATTCGGGTG
>JAJDNR010000107.1 GCA_022340565.1 Desulfofustis sp. | reverse complement strand
CCAGAGTTGCGGTCGCAATGAACATGAGTGCTGCGGTGATCGGGAAGACCTGGTCAAATGAACCATCCCCGTGTGTGACAGGCCGGTCACCGGAATTTGACATCCGGCGGGAGGGCAGGCGCACCCCCGATTGACAACCCCTTCCGCTGACTATACTATAGCTCCCATAGCCCTGCAATCCACTCGTCTGGAGACGGAAACGGGCTGTCTGAATGGACCCGAAAATCGAAATGAAGCACGTTCCTACCGGAGAGTAACTCCTCCGTACTCCCAGATAGCGAGGATCAGGCCGGCCATGATGCCGATCGCGAAGAACAGACGAAGCCTGCGATCCCACGGCAGCTTGGACCCGTCGCCCATATACTGGAGGACCGAGACGATCAGATAGGTAAAACCGGCAACATAGGGAGCCGTCTCCAGGATCTGCCAGAATGTTGCGGTGAGGGTTGCCTGAAGGTCATTGCCGATGCGCAGATTAAACAGAAGATAAACCAGTGCCGAAACAGTGAAGCGAATCTTTTCCTTGATATTCTGCATATGAAGCCACGATTTCCGAGCCTTGTTTTTCCCGATACCGACATTTTCAACGAGCATCAGTTTCCGCTGCTGATCTTCGGCAGACCGCTTTACTACCTGCAGCCGGTGGAACCCGACCCGGACCGGGACCGTGAAAGCGACCATGATTGTTTCATTAAGCGCGGTTTATGTCAAGCACTTACTCCCGTCCCGCTGGGCGAGCACAGGGAACGCTTTGTACGTCTGATCCACGACATCGAGAACCGCAGAGACGATTACGCGGCTCAGCTGACGGCTCTGACCATAGCGGAAATGGGTTCGAATAAGCAGCAGGCCGGGAACGAACAACGACATCGGATCGTGTCGTCGCTGATCGGCCGAGATGCAGCCGGTTCTCCCGACAAAGATATTAGGGTCGCGGAGTACTGGCAGGCCCGCCTGGTCCTGGCCATCGCTGAAATGCTCAAGCGCGAGCAGTTCGATCTCCAGCAGGAACTGCAGATGCTCGATGCCCAGGAACTCGAGATGCTGCGCTCCCTGCAAGGGGACCAGGATACTGACGAACCCGATCCGTTCAAGTCCCTGGAAGCGGCGAGCGGAGATCTCAGCGGCGCCCGCTCCCGGGATCATCAGTTGCGTTTCAGGTCGTGGCGCACCCTTATGTCCGCCGCGCCGCTGCCGCCGGTATCCTTCTGGCTGGCCTCCTCGGTTGACGCCGCGGACGAGATTTTCATTGCCTATGAACGGCTCAGCGATCTGCCGGTACGGCCGATTCTGAAGGTTCCGCTCCCGGACCATATCGGAGCAAGTCCGATCTATGCTGCAGAACAGATAGCCAATTTTCAGGAAGACGCGGAAGAAACGCTGCAGGAGCTTTTCGAAGAGCTGGGGCAGACTTTAACACGAGACGATCCATCGGGTGACGCTGTCAACAACCTGCTTCCGGGCAGCAGCAACCTGCTGGTGACCTGGGAGGAGTTGCTCGATGGCCATTTCCCGGCCGGCTCCCACGGCAGGGCCTCCCTGGTGTTCTATCTGCTGCGCCGCTGCCGACTAGCCGACCTTCTGAACCTGGAGGCTTCGGGCTCCGACCATCACCAGCACGCACTGCTCGGCGTCTTCAAAAGGGGTTGAACCGAGACGCTACCTAATCAACTCTTTTGCCAGAAGTGACAGGCCACCTGATGTGTTGCGCTGACAACGGTCATTGTTGGCTTCTCCCGAGCACAGATATCCTGGGCAAGCGGGCAGCGGGTTCGGAACACGCAGCCTGACGGCGGGGACAGCGGTGAGGGCAGATCCCCTTCGAGAACCAGCCGTTTCTTGTTTTTTTCAAGCTCGGGATCGGGCAGCGGCACCGCCGAAATCAGGGCTCTGGTATACGGGTGCCGCGGATGTTCGTAGAGAATCCGTTTGTCAGCCATCTCCATCATGTTACCCAGATAGAGCACCATGATGCGGTGCGAGATGTGTCGCACGATGGAAAGATCGTGACTGATGAAGATCAAGGACAGCCCGAAGCTATCCTGCAACCCCTTGATCAGATTGATGATCTGTGCCTGGATCGAGACGTCGAGAGCCGACACCGGTTCATCGCAGACGATCAGCTTTGGTCTGAGGATCATCGCCCGGGCGACGCCGATCCGCTGGCACTGCCCTCCCGAGAACTCGTGGGGATAGCGGTTGATCATCAGCGGCAGCAGTCCCACCTGCTCCATAATCTCCCTGACCTGCTGCTTGCGTTCTTCGGAAGATAGTTCAGGCCGGTGAACGGTGAGCGGCTCGGCGATGATGTCACCGATGGTCATGCGGGGATTCAGCGAAGCCAGCGGATCCTGGAAGATGATCTGCATATCCTCGCGGTACTTCTTCATCCCGGCCGCCGGCAAGCCTTCGATGTGGTCGCCGAGCCACACCACCGAGCCTGAGGTAGGCTGGAGAAGCTGCAGGATTCCTCGTGCCAGCGTCGATTTGCCGCAGCCGGATTCACCGACGACGCCGAGGGTCTCGCCGGGATAGAGGTCGAAACTGACCTCGTCAACAGCTTTGAGCGGAACCGTTTTGCGGATCAAGCCGCCGATCACGATCGGAAAATAGACTTTGAGTCCCCGAACCGACAGAATCGGCTTTCTGCCTGATCCGGACCGGCTGATCGCTGCATCACTCATACCATCGCCTCGAGATGGCAGGCCTTAACCCGGTTGCCGCCAATCGCGCGAAGCCGGGGAATTTCCTGCCGGCAGCGATCGAAGGCATGGAAGCAGCGCGGTGCGAAGCTGCAGCCCGCAGGCAGCGCTTGAAGATCGGGCGGCTGACCGGGGATGGCATGCAGCGCCTGATCGGAGCGGGTGTCGAGACGCGGCATGGATTCCAGAAGTCCCCTCGTATAAGGATGCTGCGGATTGTGGAAGACATCGGTAACCGACGCCTCCTCGACCACCCGCCCACCGTACATAACCGTAACCCGGTCGCTGAGTCCGGCAATCACGCCCAGATCGTGAGTGATCAACACGGTGGCCATGTTCAGTTTCCTGCCGAGGCCGGCGATGAGCTCGAGAATCTGCGCCTGCACGGTCACGTCGAGGGCGGTAGTGGGCTCGTCGGCGATCAGCAGCTTGGGCTCGCAGATCAGCGCCATGGCGATCATCGCCCGCTGCCGCATGCCTCCGGAAAATTCGTGGGGATACATGCGGAACCGTTTTTCAGCCTCGGGTATGCCAACCAGCTTGAGCATGTCGATCGACTTGGCGGCTGCATCCCTCTCCGTTATGCCACGGTGTTCCACGAGTACTTCGGTCATCTGTTTGGAGATGCGCAGGTACGGGTTGAGCGAGGTCATCGGATCCTGGAAGATCATCGAGAACTCGACGCCGCGCAGCCTGTTGAGTTCGGCGGCTTCGAGGCCCAGGATCTGGCGTCCGTTAAAGTTGACCGTGCCTTCCGCTCTGCCGTTTTTGGCAAGCAGGCCCATCATCGACATGAACACCTGGGTCTTTCCCGAACCTGACTCCCCGACCACCCCGAGGCATTGGCCCGCTTCAACCTGCAGGCTCACATCGTTCACCGCGAACACCTCCCCTTCCGGGGTTGCAAAACGCGTGGTCAGATTCTGGATGTCGAGCAGCATGTCATCGATCCTTGGGGTCGAGCGCATCGCGCAGGCCGTCGCCGATGAAGTTAAAGCAGAACAGGGTCACGGCCAGAAAGATCGCCGGAAAAATCAGCATCCACGGCGCCGACTCCATCTGCTTGGCGCCTTCCGAAATGAGGACTCCCCAACTTGTCAGCGGTTCCTGCACGCCGAGCCCGAGAAAGGAGAGGAAGCTCTCGGTGAGAATCACCTGGGGAATGGTCAGCGTCATGTAGACGATCACCGGTCCGAGGACATTGGGGATGATGTGCCGGGTGATAATCGTGGCATTGGAAACCCCGACCGCATGCGCCGCCTCGATGAATTCCTTTTTCTTCACCGACAGCGCCTGGCCGCGGACGATCCGGGCCATGGTCAGCCACTCCACCGCTCCCAGCGCCACAAAAATCAGAAAGATGTTACGCCCGAAGACCACCATCAGCAGGATCACGAAGAACATGAACGGCAGGGAGTAGAGGATGTCGACCAGGCGCATCATGATATTGTCGGTCCTGCCTCCGATGAATCCGGCCGTAGCCCCATAGGCAACCCCGATGAGCAGGCTGACGCTGGTGGCGATAACCCCTACCAGCAGGGAAATCCTCGCTCCGAAAAGGGTGCGTACGAACAGATCGCGGCCGTTGCCGTCGGTGCCGAACCAGTGTTTCAATTCGATGCTGGGCGGCCCGGGAAAGTCGTATCCCCAGTCGGGGTCGTCGAACGCCCACGGGGACAGCAGCGGGGCGAAGATCGCCATCAGCACGATGATCCCCAGCACGATCATCGATCCAATCGCGGCCTTGTTGTGGAACAGCCGGCGGCGGGCATCCTGCCAGAGACTCCTGCCCTTGACCGGCTCCGTGGTGCCGATCGAGGCGAGTCCGTCAGGCTTGAACGGTTTCGATGCCTCCTTCATTCCACCTTCACCCGGGGATCGAGAAAACCGTATAACAGGTCAACCAGCAGGTTGAGCAGGATAATCAGCACCGCGTAAAAGATCACGACCCCCATGACCACCGGATAATCGCGGTTGAGCGCGCCGTTGACGAAATAGCGGCCGATGCCGGGCACATCGAAGATCGATTCGATAACCACCGACCCGGTGATCACCGCGGCGGTGGCAGGCCCCAGGTAGGATACCACCGGCAACAGCCCACCGCGCAGCGCGTGGCGCACGACCACGATCCTTTCGGCAAGTCCTTTGGCCCGGGCCGTGCGGATGAAATTGGAGTTCATCACCTCGACCATGGAGCCTCGGGTCAAGCGGGCAATATAGGCGATCTGGGGCAATGCCAGGGTGATTACCGGCAGTATCTGGTACTGCAGTTTGCCGCCCCCCCAACCGGCGACCGGCAGCAGCGACAGATAGACCCCGAAAACAAGGGCGAGCAGCGGCGCCATCACGAAGTTGGGTATCACAATGCCGGTCATCGCGAACCCCATCACCAGGTAATCGAAGGTCGAGTTCTGGTTCAGGGCCGCAACGGTACCGGCGGCCACGCCGAACAGCACGGCAATGACGATCGCATACAATCCCAGCCGCAGACTGACCGGAAAACCAGTCATGATCAGGTCGGTGACGGTAAAATCGAGATATTTGTAGGAGGGTCCGAAATCCCCCCTGACGATATTGGTCAGGTAGTCGACATACTGCTCGTAAAGCGGTTTGTCGAGATTATAGGCTCGGAGTATATTCGCTTCAATTTCCGGAGGCAGCTGTTTCTCACGATCGAACGGCCCGCCGGGTGCCAGCCTCATCATGAAAAATGCCAGGGTAATTATCACGAACAGGGTCGGGATGGCGCTCAGCAGCCTCCGTACCGCGTAGTTGAGCATGGCCCCTCAGGGTTTTGGCGTTACCGGTTGTCAGGCAAACCGGCGGGAGTGGAAAACCATCTCCACACCCGCCCAATTCGCTTACTTCAGGCTGACATAGCGCCAGCGATGGATATCCTGGGGATTATCCACGAAACCAACAACGTTCTTTGCGACCAGGTTCTTTGATACGTAGTGATAAATGGGGATAACCGGCTGGTCCCGCATGACCAGCGCCTCCGCCTGGCGCAGCAGTTCGGCCCGCTTGTTCAGGTCGGAAGTCACCTCCGCGTCGAGCATCAACTGGTCGAATTCGGGATTGGAATAGCGGCCGTAGTTATTGGCACCGGTACGAGTTTCCAGCAGGTAGAGGAAATTCTGGGCATCGTTGTAATCGGCGATCCAGCCGGCACGGGCAACCTGGAAATCACCCTGCTTGAGGTCGGCATAGTGGACCTTGACCTCGGCGTTGAACAGCTCCGCCTTGACGCCGATCGCCTTCCACATGGAAGCGATTGCAACGGCGATTCGCTTGTGGTTCTCCGAGGTGTTGTACCTGAGAGTAAACTCGAGCGGCTTGTCCGGACCATAGCCGGCTTCGGCCAGCAGATCTCTGGCCATCTTCTGGCGCTCCGCGAACGGGATGTCCTTCCAGTCTACCTCCACCGGCTTGTCGTAATAGGCGACGCCTGGCGGGACGAACGAGTAGGCGGCAAGCTCACCGGTTTTCAGAACCTTGTCGACGATCGCTTCGCGGTCGATGGCCATCGACAGGGCCTTGCGGATCCGGATGTCGGTAAACGGCTCAACCGAGGTATTGATCGGATAATAATAGATGCCCATATACGGGGCGATACGGGTTTCATCGGGCAGGTTCTTACGCAGCCAGTCGATCTGATCGGACGCGAAGTCCATAGCCACATCGATCTCCCCGGCGCGGAACCGCTTCTGCACCGCGGCGCGGTCTTCCTGGGTGTAAAAGATCAGATCGTCGAGGGTCACGCTTGCGGCATCCCAGAACTTGTCGTTCTTGGTGAGTTTGACGTGAGTGTTGGGGATCCACTCCACGAGCTTGTAGGGGCCATTTACGACGATGTTTTCCGGCTTGGTCCACTCCTTGCCGACCTTGTCGATCACATGCCTGGGCACCGGATAGGCAGTGTAATGGGTCAACAGCGCCAGGAAATAGGGGGCCGGGCCGGTCAGTCTGATCTCCAGGGTATGATCGTCAATGGCCCTGGCGCCCAGGGTCTCGGGCTTGGCCTCGCCCTTGTTGACCGCCTCGGCACCTTCGATAATGTAGAGCAGCGACGCATATTCAGCTGCCGTCACCGGGTCGAGGATGCGCTGCATCGAAAAGACGAAGTCGTGGGCGGTCAGCGGGGTGCCGTCCGACCATTGGCTGTTGCGCAGCTTGAACGTGTAGGTCTTGCCGTCTTCGGAAATCGTCCAGGATTCCGCCACGCCGGGAACCGGTTCGGCTTTGGGGTTCTCGGTGGTCAAACCGACGTACATGTCGCCGACGATGTAGTTTTCCCACGTACCGCTGACCTTGTGCGGATCCAGCGAGGCGGGTTCACCCATCGACGCGACCCGCAGAACGCCCGCGCCGTGCGCCGCCGTCGCGGCTATCGTC
>JAJDNR010000104.1 GCA_022340565.1 Desulfofustis sp. | reverse complement strand
GGACCTGGTGTGCATGCAGGGTATGTCGATTTGGGGAGCTGACAAAATGTGTCGGGAACCGACCGAAAGCGGCGCATATTGATCCGAAAAGTGTCACCTCTGCTGAGCGGGAATGAGCGTTTCTGCCGGCGATCGCTCCGTTCTGTTGGTTTCCAAAAGGAAAATATGTTTTCAGGAAACGAGCTGGTTCGATTCTTGAATAGTATACGGCATGTATACATGAAATGGGCTGTCGTGACCGGCAGGAACTGGCCACATCCGGCATTTAGGCCGTATGCCGCGTAATGGGTGATCGGCGCGGTCCCGTTCAGAGCTGTGTCTGTCTGGACTGAACCAAGGACCGGGTCGGCGCCTTCGGCAGGGTGAAAAACATGCAGAACTTAACGGACAAGAGGGGTTCGCTGGAACGCATCAGGGATATGATAATCGAGGCGTATGCTCAGGTCGATCGATCGATGCGGGACAAGCTGCTGGCACAGGCGGACCGTCTCCAGCAGCAGCTTCTGATGGAGTACAAGAGCAAAGGGCTGAAATTGACCGCCGACAACATAGACCACACGCTGGAGACCCACAAGAAGCGACAGTGCGAGCGGTCACGCTAGATAATTCCACCGATCAGTCTTCGTTCCGCTGGGGTTCCTCGTCCGGAGGGATCACGATAACGTTGTTGGGGTCGGCTTCGTTCTCGGCAGCCTCGTAAAGCAGCATGACCGGACCGGATATCCGGCTGGAGTCGTCGCTCGGCTTGTGCGGATATTTCATCGGCTGCTGCCGAGGTCCGGCCGGAGCACACCCCCCGAGAACAAATGCGGTAAGGATAACGAGTGGGTAGAGCCTTGCAGGTGACATCACTGGTTATCCTGTTTGATATCGGCAAGAAACACTTTCGACAACGGATCCGAAGTGATCATCAGATAGGCCGAGATCGGTGTGGGGTTTTCTGCGCTCTGTTCTGCACCGATACCTTCGGAACTCGAAAATTTTATGGTCCCCAGCGGGTCGATCCCGCTGGTTTTCTCGAAATCGAAAACATCCCGGGATATTTTTCCTTTTTTATTATAATTCCAATAGATGATTTTGTCGTGCGCGGTGGTGGTGGGTTCACCGTAATCAAGCATCAGATTGCCGACGATTTTCCTTATGTCATCCATCGTGCATTCTGGATACACCTTGTAGATACCAATGGAGATGTCCTCTTCGCTGACGGCCACTATGAAGATATCTTTATCTCTGAATTTATACGTTCCCGGCAGAGACTTCTCGATCGGGTTACTCCGTGCGATCGCTTTTTGATTGTCTGTGAGGTTCTCACCGAGAATGTATTCCCCCATGCCGATTTTCAGTTTCGCAACCTCGCCGGCCATCCTGAGCACTGCCTCCGAGACGGCGGCGGCGGAGACCGGGGTGCTGCCTACCATGAAGCAGGCAAGGATAACGAGCGGGAGTCTGTAGTATCTCATGGCAATGTTCTGAAAACATGGCCCCGGCATCGGAGCCGGGATGCCGGGGCCGGGTTGGTTAGAAACGTCTCTTACTGCTTGTAACGTTCCTTCTGCTCTTTCTTGATCGCCTCCATGATATCTGCGTTGAAACCTTGACTGTACCAGGAATGCTCAGGCCTGGCGAGCACCTCTCCGACGGCTATTTCATACTTCTCGGTCATGCCTTTCTGCTCTGCCAGATGCATCAACTCGGGAATGAACTTGAAGTAGAAATTGTGTGCCACGTCATAGAGACCGTGCCAGTGGGTGTAGTCAGGTCCGCCCATCGCCGCGCCGTGACGGGCCCGGCGTCCTTCGTGGTGCCAGAGTTCCCACCAGTACCAGCCCAGTTCGGTATGAAAATCGGAATCATGAATCAGCCCGTCTTCTCCCGCCATTTTATAGAGCGCCTGGGTCGGCTTGGCGAATTTTTCGTTGTAGGTTACGACCAGGGAGTCGAACTGGGTGTAGAAGCTGTCAACTTTTTGAGTGCCATGACACTGCTTGCAGACACCTTTCATGTTGTTTCGCCGGTCTTCCCAGCTCCACACGTCGACCGCCTCTTTTTCAACCGGAACCGCTTTCCATTTATCCTGAACCATCTTGAACTCGCTGTATTTCACCAAAGAGCCGGGCTGTGGAGCGATATCTCCGGGAATATCCTTTTCGGTTCCGTCTGAAAAGATTGCCCTGTTCAGCTTTACGGATACCTTCGGGCGCAGCGTCCAGGAAATTCGGTCGCCGACGTTATGGGTGTTCTGCACCACTGAACCGTCGGGTTTCATGTAGGCTCCCATATGACAGGTGGAGCAGGTGGGGGCAAAGTAGTAGTCTTTACCCAAAACCCATTGTCCGGATTTCATGATGTTCATGCCGTTCATACCGTGCTCGCGTGAAGCAGCCCGGTAGGCGATGCCGTGCTTGGACTCATTGTAGATCTCGATCTGGGGATGATCCGGTCCGAGGTGGCACTTGCCGCAGTTGTCGGGCTGGCGGGCTATGGATGCGCGGAAGCTGTGCTTGGAGTGACAGGCGTTACAGGTGCCGGCATATCCGTCCGGGTTGAGTCGTCCCATACCCGAGTTCGGGTACGTCATCGGGTCTAACATCACCGCTCCGGCTGCGTTCTTCAGCGGTTGCCCCGCGTCATCGGTCAATACCTTCAAGTTGGAGCCGTGGCATTGCCAGCAGCCGTTGGCTGCGTCGGCTTTGTCCTCCATGGAGCAGACAATTTCCCCCAGAAGGTTGTCGGCCGAAGCCAGGATCTGACCGGCGGCGGCATGATGAGAAACCTGTTGTTCCTTCATTTCCCGCTCGTGACAGAATCCACAGTCTCGCGGAGTCTGGATTGTTTTGATAAAGGCACCTTCGTGCATGTAGCCGGTGATTTCGCCCTCTTCTGCGGCATGGCAATTGTAACAGGCCACCGCGCCGTCACGGCCGGCTGCGTGGGGAGAGTTTTTCCACTGCTGAACCATGGAATTGTTCTCCTTGAGATGGCAGTTGATACACTTCACATTGATTTCCTGGTTCTTCAGGTTGCTCACGTCCATCGACACCTTGGTTGTCGCCAAGGCGGGGACGGCGAAACAGAGCGCCAGGAGAATCATGCCGAGCATCTTTCCTTGCATGTTCAATTCCTCCTTGTTCTTGTTTTCTTCACCGAATACCGGGCAACCGGCATTCCTAAAGCTGTTTGAGCTGCGATTTTCCTCCTATCGGCTGAGATTGTTAAGATCTATGTTTCCTGAGGCTGTTCCTCGTGAATCCACAACGGAAATATCCTGCTCAAAATGAAGAGAATGACAAGCGGTGCGGTCATCACGATAATTGCCGCAATAATACCCTCCCTTCCTGCCCATTCCGGTGTAAAGAAGACCTGTCCCCTGGTGGAATTGGACATGAGCTGGCCGCCGATGACCACGTTCCAGCGCATCAGCAACACCTGAGCGAGGATCATCAGCGACACGATCGGTGCGAAAAACAGGATGATCCGGTCTTTGAGCTTGACCAGACAGAGGATGCCAAGCAGGATAAAGGGAATGACCGAGAATACCTTGACCTGCAGTGTCCAGTAGGTGGTGTACAGCGGGCCCCAGAGAAGATTTTCGAGGACGTGCCAGTGGTGTGTGGACATGTAGTAATGGGTGAACACCTCGAGCATTTCGAACACGAAGTCGAGAATAAAGAAGCCCCACAGGAATTTCAGCGAAGTTCTGATGCAGGCCACGTCGATGGTGCCGCCGCTGAACTTTTTAATCAGCATGTAGGAGAAGATGATACCGGCGATCCCTGAAACACAGGCGGAAAGGAGGAATATTACCGGCATCAGCGGTGTAGCCCAGAGTGGGTTGGCCTTGATGCCGCCGAAAATGAAACCGACATAGCCGTGGAGTACGCAGGCCATCGGGATGCCGATACCGGCGAGAAAATTGATGATCTTGTGATCGAGTTCGAGCGATTCCCTGCTCAGGTTGTTGTTGAAGAACGACAAAAAGGCATAGATGCCGCGCATGATGCCCTTGGACTGCTGCCAGAGGGCGACCATGGTCGGCCGATAGATGAAGAGGATTTCGTGCACGAGCAGGATCAGATAGGCGGTGTATATGTACCCGAAACCGGCCATCGCCGAGGTCGGATTTGGTGTCAGGAACATGCTGAAGGCCCGCTCCGGATGGCCGAGATGGAGCAGCAGTGGCCAGGTCGCACAGCACAGAAAGGCCAGTGCAAAAATCAGCGAGTAGCGTGAGATCGGCTTGAGATCCCTGATCCCGAACACGTGATAGAGCGACGAGACGATGAAGGCCCCGGCCACGATACCGGTGATATACGGGTAGAGTACGATCATCAGCGACCAGTGAATATGGACATCGTTGGGGAATACGTAATTTGCCAGGGAAACGACGCCTTCGGCGTGATGTACTCCAACACTCATCAGACCACCTCCCTTCGCAGCCCGACATAGTGAAGGGCTGGTTGATTTCCCATATCTGGCTTGAGCACGGAAACCACATGGGGCTCATGAAGTATCTTCCATACCTCGGAGTTCGTGTCGTTGAGATCGCCGAATTTACGGGCCTGGGTCGGACAGACCGAGACGCAGGCGGGCAGATATCCTTTGCGCACGCGGTGGTAACACCAGGTGCATTTTTCCGCGGTTCTGGTTTCGGGGTTGATGAACCTCACCGAATAGGGGCAGGCCTGCACGCAGTAGGAGCAGCCGACGCAGCGGGTCTTGTCGACCAGCACGAAGCCGTCGCCGGTCTTGTAGGTGGCGCCGACCGGGCAGACCTGGGTGCAGGAAGGTTTTTCGCACATGTTGCAGAGTTTGGGCACGAAGAAGGTATCCCGGGTCGGGTGGGGGAGTCCTTCCCGCGGCTGGATGTAGCCGTCTAATCCGCCGTTGGGAGAATCGACATATACGTCGTCGTGATCATCGATGATGTAGCGTTCCACCCAGGTCCGGTAATTTCCATCCGGGACGTTGTATTCAGCCTTGTCGGCGACGCAGCACGAGCCGCAGCCGATACAGGCGGTTATATCGACGACGAAGACAAAGCGTTTTTTGGTAAATACCTCGGTCTCTTCCTGCATTCCGGGAATCTGCTCGGCAACGCGCAGGACCGCGGAGGCAGGCATGGGGATTACCAGCAGCAGCGAGCCGGCAATGGTTCCGCCCAGCACCTTCCTGATGAATGCGCGGCGGTCCTGATCGATCTCTTGTCTAATATCTTCCATCGCTACGCTCCCTCCGGCATACGCATCATTTCCCTGGCCTGTCTGATCCACAGCAGCGGGTCATGCACCATGTGGCACTGACTGCAGTTATGGGTCGGGTTAACCTGCATCTGCTCGAGATGTTCGGGGTAACCGACCATTTTTATAAATTCCCTCGGACGGGCCTGGATAACCTTGTTGTGACAGCGGAGACAGAGCTGGGAGATCTCATCTCCGCGTTTGACCGGCAGCGTCCCGATCTTCTCGTCGTTGTCGCCGATGTGATTGCCGTATGAACCGTGGCAGACTTCGCATGACACGGTTTTATGGACGCCGTCCTTGTGAATGGTTCGTATCGGCTGGTGACACTGGAAGCAGGAGTCATTGGTCCCGAGTTTCAGAGCGATATTTTTCTGATCTTCTATATCGGCGCCTCGATAGTGTCCGTATTGGCCCATCGTATCGGGCGACAATGCCTGTTTTGCAAAATATCCGCCAACGCCGACCACGACCAGAGCGATGATCAGTTTGATCAGGTGGGCGTTGTACCTGGATCTTGACTCCTTGTGCACGTGTTGCCTCCTTGCCGTTCAATGTGGTGGAGAAAGAACGTATCCTGATATCCTTTGCAATAATAATTCCATCTTAAAAAGCGACAGAATATCAAAACGATGGGTTTAACGCAGGAGAAATTTGTTACCGTTCGGTAACCGGCATGGGGAAGGGTGTTACCCAGGGGTAACCTGGCTCGGAAATCAGTTCTGCAGCCATCGAAACGACAATGCATCGGAGCGGCAGTGATCGATGCATTCGGCGCAATTCCAGCAGTAGGCTGAAAACGCTTCGTCATCCCGCGGTCTCAAACCCATGGGACAGGATTTTATGCAGATTCCGCAATCAATACAATTGTCTGTTATGGTAACTACCCGGAGTTTGCGTTTTTTGCCGATGCAGGCCAGCAGGCCCCCGAGCGGGCAGAAGCTTCGGCAGAAACAGCGGCGGGTGAGTAATTCGAGCATGACGATGAGAACCAGCAGAACGCCTTCAAGCGCCAGCGTCCTGAAAAAAACCGCCATCATGATTTCCCTGCCGATCAGCCCGGGAGGGGATAGAAAAACGAATAGGGGGGCGCCGATAATCATCGACAACAGCAGTTCGGCGATCAGCGTGAACCACAATACGTTCTTGGCAACTACCAGCTTGTTTGCAAGAAATTTTGGTCTCGTGACGATCTTTCTGAAACGATCGAAAAGTTCCAGGAAAAAGGTCACCGGGCAGATCCAGGAACAGAACACGCGGCCGAGCAGAAAGGCGAGCGTGACCGGAATGGCCATGCCGATGATCGAGGGAAGATAGATGCTTCTGGTGATGACCAGGCTTTCCAGCCCTTCCAGCGGCGATACGAACCAGAGCGAACCGATGCCGAGCGATTGATACCAGCCCTGGATGAAATTGTTATGGAGAAAGAAATTGATGTGGTTATTGTTTTTCTTTGAACGAGTGGGGCACATGACACTCCCAGCACGGTTTGTCCTGATCGCATTTTTCGAGCATGTCGGCATGGCAGGTCGCACAGTCTTCTCTGCTCGGGGTAATCTTGAAGGTTTCGAATGTGCCATGGCATTGATAGCATTTGACCATGGCGATGCCGTGGAGCGATTCATACCACTCTTTCTCAATGTCAGGAGTACTGTCCCGGTGACATTCCGCGCAATCGATCAGCATCTCCTGTTCGTCCAGTTCCGGGTGGGAAGCCTGAGCGCTCTGCCCGGCTGCCGGCATGACCGCCAACGCGAAGACCGTCAGGATCGTCAGCATCAGCCCTGCGATGAGTATGTTTTTTTCCTGTTTCACCACGCCCTCCTTTTTTAAACGAGTTTCTCCAGCCGTTTCCCGTGAGATATTCCTTGCGTTAATTTTGCAATCTTCATTCCAGATAACATGTACTGGTATTTCAGGGGCATGGCGAGTGTATCGTTGGAACATGTTACCTATAGGTTGCGATATCAGAGGGGTGGCGTTACCGTTTGGTAACGATTGTGATGAGTCCGCTCACCCGTGTCAAGACTGGAGAGCGGGTGAGGAGACCAAAGAAGAGAGGGAGGCTAAACCGGCTGGTACACCGATATAGATGGATATGGTTGCGTTCCGGCTCCCATTATTGTATATCGCCCTTTGTCTGTCATCGAGTCGGTTGCCGAATCTCGGGTTCCCTTACCCCGAAAACAAAAAGGATCGCAGGATGTTTTCGTTTAACGATAGGCAGTTGCAGCGTGCCCTGGTCATGCTGGTTGTCTTTCACATCATTGTCATCGCCGCAAGCAATTACCTGGTGCAGATACCCTTCGAGATGCTCGGAGTGCTCACCACCTGGGGAACCTTCAGTTTCCCGTTCGTCTATCTGGCCACCGATCTGACGGTCAGGATTGTCGGCCAACTGCAGGCCCGCAAAATCATCTTCTTCACGATGTTTCCAGCGCTGATGGTCTCCTACCTGGTCTCCATTCTATTTTTCGAAGGGAGCTTCCAGGGGATTTCCGGTCTGGCGGAGTTTAACGGATTCGTCTTCAGGATCGCGTTTGCCAGTTTCGTCGCCTACCTGTTCGGTCAGCTTCTGGACATCAGGGTGTTCACCTACCTCAGGAACCACATGAAGTGGTGGGTCGCCCCCGGTGCGTCGACCGTCCTGGGCAACCTGCTCGATACCGCGGTCTTCTATGCGGCGGCGTTCTGGGCCAGTTCTGATCAATTCATGGCACAGCACTGGCCGGAGATCGCAGTGGTCGATTACCTGTTCAAGATCGTGGTCAGCCTGCTGCTGTTCCTGCCTGCCTACGGAGTGCTGCTCAGCTGTCTGACAGGCATGATGGTGAGAAGAGCCCCCGGTGAAGCTGAGCGCGGCTAATAGGCCTCGTCGACGTAGCGTTCCCTGAGGTAGGCGAGAAAATAATCGGGGTTGGTTCCTTCCCCGGTGGCCGAACGCATAAGATCCTGAGATTCGAGCAGCCGTCCCTTGGACCAGATTGCCATTTCCAGCCAGTCCCGGACAATTTCGATTTGTCCTGAACCGAGCAGCTCCCGCCAGTCGCTATGATCCCGGCGGAAGGCGGCAAATATCTGGGCACTGTTGAGTGCTCCGAGGGTATATGCGGGAAAATAGCCGAACGATCCGTCGGTCCAGTGAATGTCTTGCAGGCATCCGTCCCGGAAATTTCCCGCCGTCGACAGGCTGAGATAGGTTTTCATCCGTTCGTCCCACGCCTCAGGAAGGTCATCCGGCTCCATCGTCCCGTTGATCAGGGCCGATTCGATTTCATAACGGATGACGACATGCAGCGGATAACAGAGTTCGTCGGCCTCGACCCTGATGTAGGAAGGCTCCACCCTGATACTGTTCAGCCAGACCTGTTCCCAGTCGCTGTGCCGGACTATTTCGAGATGCTCCTGAATAACCGGAGCGAAATAATGCAAGAAGGGTTTTGACAGAAAGATCTGCTTCTCGAACAGCAGACTCTGGCTTTCGTGGATCGACATGTTGCGTGCCTGTCCCACCGGAAGGTTCTGCCACGCCTTCGGCAGGCCGCTTTCGTAGGCGGCGTGCCCGGTCTCGTGGGCGGTGGCTTTAAGGGCGTCGACAAAATCGTCGGTGCGGAAGCGTGAGGTGATGCGGTGATCCCCCTGGTCGCCGGTGGAAAAGGGGTGGGCACTTTCATCGATGCGGCCTGACTTCAGATCAAAGCCGAGCCGTACTGCCAGTTCCGTGTTCAGCCGCTGCTGCGACGGGACCGGGAACGAGCCGGTGATGGGGAAGATCCTGCCGGCCTGCCGCTCCATGACCAGCTCGATCAGATCTGGGAGTTTCTGCTTGAGCCTGGAGAATATGTCCGAGATGAGGGAACTCGAGTCTCCGCTGCAGTAGAGATCGAGCATAGCATCGTAGGGTGTTGGGAAACGCTGGGGATTGTTTGCCTGACGGGCCTGGGCCTCCTCCCTGGCGAGAGCCACCACCGGTTTGAAATTCTTCAGGAAACCTTTCCAGTCGTTATCACGCCGCTGGGTGCGCCAGCCATGTTCACAGGTGGAACCGGCCAGCGATTTGGCTTTGACCAGATCCGCCGGGAGGCAGACCGCCCACTGATATTCCCGCCGCATTTCGATGATGCTGCGGATACGATCCGGTTGGCGCTCTTCGTCCTGGGCCTGATCGAGCAGATCGCCGATACGGGGAGCCGTAAGATATTCATGGTAGAGAGCGCTGAGTTCCGCCAGCGACTCGGAACGGGCCTGGTTGCCGCCGGGCGGCATCATCACCTGCTGGTCCCATTGCAGAAAGGTGAGAGCATGTTCCAGGTGATGGAGTCGCGAAAAGTGCTTCTCGAGCTGACTGTATGATTCGGTCATGGCTGCATACCGTGCTGAGGATGAAAATATCCCACCAAGGTATGCACGGGTGAACTCGAATCAACCGGCAGTAGCGAAGAAAAAGCCTCCTCCTGCAAAACTGCCGCAGGGGGAGGCTTCTGGAGGAGGCTCGGTAGGTACGGGTTTAGATTGCTTCTTTTCCCTGCTCGCCGGTTCGGATTCTCATGACATTCTCCACGGACAGCACGAAGATCTTGCCGTCCCCGATTTTTCCGGTGTTCGCAGCCTCTCGTATGGCGGTCACCACCTTGTCTACGAGACCGGAGTCGACGACCAGCTCGATCTTGGTTTTGGGGTTGAATTCGACTTTGTATTCTGCACCCCGGTATACCTCGGTGTGTCCTTTCTGGCGGCCGTATCCTTTCACTTCAGAGATGGTCATGCCGGTTATGCCGAGCTCGGTAAGGGCTTCTTTCACCTCTTCGAGCTTGAACGGCTTGATGATTGCTTCAACTTTTTTCATTGGTGTCTCCTCCTATCTATCAGTCTTTATTGAATTCAGGATATGCATCGAGGCCGCATTCGGCGATATCGCAGCCGGCAAGCTCTTCTTCTTCGCTGATGCGGATGCCCATGACAGCCTTGAGGATGCCCCAGGTCACCAGACTCGCACCGAATACCCAGGCGAAGATGGTTACGGCGCCGATAAGCTGGGCGCTAAAGGTGGCATCAGGGTTGGACAGCGGAACGGCGAGCAGGCCCCAGATACCGGTGACGCCGTGCACGGAGATCGCACCGACCGGATCGTCGATTTTGGCTTTATCTATAAAGACGATAGCCGCCACTACGATAAGCCCGCCGATTGCTCCAATAATGGTTGCCAGCAGGGGACTCGGGGTCAGGGGTTCGGCAGTGATTGCAACCAGGCCGGCGAGGGCGCCGTTCAGCGTCATCGTGAGGTCTGCCTTGCCGAACCAGATTCGGGACAGGATCAGCGCGGCGACGACACCGCCGGCTGCCGCGGTATTAGTATTCACGAATACCATGGAAACCGCGTTGGCTTCGTCAATGTTGCTGATGACGAGTTCGGAGCCGCCGTTGAAACCGAACCAACCGAGCCACAGGATCAGGGTGCCGAGCGTTGCCAGCGGCAGGTTGGCTCCGGGGATCGCATTGATGCGTCCGTCACTGCCGTACTTGCCTTTACGCGGGCCGAGCAGAAGAACACCGGCGACAGCGGCGGAAGCACCGCACAGGTGAACGACGCCGGATCCGGCGAAGTCGGAGAATCCCAGCGCATCGAGAAAACCTCCGCCCCACTTCCAGTAACCCTGAACCGGGTAAATGAATCCGGTCAGAACCACGCAGAAGGCCACGAATGCCCAGAGCTTCATGCGCTCGGCAACGGCGCCGGAAACGATCGACATGGCAGTTGCGACGAATACGACCTGGAAGAAAAAGTCGGACAGTCCGGAGTAGTAAGTCTCACCGTTGCTTGCCAGCACATCGGCCACGCTATGGTCGGCGGGGATCAGAAAACTCAGGCCGGGAATGAAGCCGTTGGGGCCGCCGCCATACATGATGTTATATCCAACGAGCATGTACATGATGCAGGCGATCGAGTAGAGCACCACGTTCTTGGTAAGGATGGTGACGGTATTCTTGCTTCTCACGAGCCCTGCCTCAAGCATTGTAAAGCCGGCTGCCATCCACATGACCAGGGCGCCGGTCATGAGGAAGTAAAAGGTGTCGAGGGCATACGCCAGGTTGGTCACCTTGTCGGCCAGTTCGTCGGCCAGGGCCGGAACGGCCACTGCGACCAGGGCAAGGAATACCGCGCCGCCCCAATAGGTTCTCGGTTTCATCTTCATGGCTACTTTCACGTTCAATCCTCCTTGTGATTTGTTTAATCGTCTTGAAGCAGGGCTTAAAACGATGTGTTGAAATGTGGACTTGGAGTTTCTTTTACAAAAGCTGTGCCATATCTTTATAAATACAAAAAAATCACGTAAAAATAGAAGGATGGTACATTTTTAAAAATCTTACACTGCGAGCGTCAAGAAACATTAAGGACGATAATGTAATATTAATCAATATAAAATTACAATAATGTAAATTAATGTGGAATGTTGGATTGGTGAGTTGGGTTTTGGTTGAACGAGTCTGCCATCACATCAGGAATGGAGTTGGGAGGAAACGATTCTCAGCGGAACGAGTCGTAACGGCTGAGCCCATATTTTTTGATCCGGTAGCCAATCTGGCGCTGGGTCAGTCCCAACTCGCGGGCGGCGCGGATCTGGACCCATCCGTTGCGCTTCAGCGACGCTTCAATTTCTTTTTTCTCTATCGCTTCGAGAGATTCGCCAGAATAGGAGCTGATCCCGATAGGCCTCGGGTCAGGGTCGACATGCGGCACAGAGCTGACGGGATCCTGGGGTATGGTGAAGGTCGACGGCAGGTCGTGGGTGGTCAGGTAATCGCTTTCGGCAAGTATCACCATACGTTCGACGAGGTTCTGCATCTCCCGGACGTTGCCGGGCCACGGGTATTCGATGAGAAAGTCGAGCAGATCCGAGGTAATCTTCAGATCCTTTTCATTTCTCTGGTTGCTTTTGTGAAGGAAATGGCTGAACAGGAGGGGAATGTCCTCCTTGCGCTCTCGCAGCGGCGGCAGCAGGATCGCCACGACATTGAGGCGATAGTAGAGATCGGCCCTGAATTTGCCACGGTTTATTTCACTTTCAAGACTGACGTTGGTGGCCGCTATGATGCGGACATCCGCGGTATAGGTCTTGACTCCCCCAAGACGTTCAAACTGCTTTTCCTGCAGGATCCTGAGCATCTTCGCCTGCAGCGGCAACGGCATCTCTTCGATTTCGTCTAGGAAGATGGTTCCCCCCTCTGCCAGTTCGAAACGTCCGGGTCTCGGGGCATAAGCGCTGGTGAAGGCGCCTTTTTCATGCCCGAACAATTCGCTTTCAAGAAGTGTTTCTGGAAGCGCAGCGCAATTTATCTTGATAAACGGTCTTTCGCTTCGATCGCCGCCTTCGTGGATCGCGCGGGCTACAAGTTCCTTGCCGGTGCCCGATTCGCCGAGCAGCAGTGCCGTGGCCTTGGAACTCGCTATCTTGTCGATGATGCTGAAGACCTCCTGCATCGGTTTAGAATGGCCGATAATGAAATGACTGCCATGGTGCCGGTGAAGCTTTGCCTTGAGGCTTTCGTTCTCTTCGAGCAGCTTCGCTTCCTTTTTCTGGATTTTCCGGTGGAGGATCAGGAACTGCCCGATCAGCGCCGCCAGAATGGTCAGGAACCTGATGTCCTCTTCGAATGAGACATCGTCGCCGAAAAGCCGGTCAACGGTCAGAACCCCTTCGGGATTGTCCTTGATCATCACCGGGACACCGAGAAAGGCGATCTTGCTCTTGTTGAAATTTCCCCGGGCGTCGGTACGGTTGAGAAACAGCGGTTCGCTGTTTATGTCTGGAACGATGAAGGGCGATCTGGTCCTGAAGATCTGGCCGATCACTCCTTCTTCAGGCCGGCAGACCCCGCGCGACTCTTCGGTGCTTGAAAGTCCGCAGGAGGCCTTGATTGACAGTCTCAGGGAGAATTGGTCGTAGAGGAGCAGGCTCGCTCGCTCCATCTTCAGCGTGGTGTTCAGGACTTCAAGGATTTGGCCGAGGGTTGTGCTGAGTTGAACCGCATTTCCAATGAGTCTGCTGATTCGGCAGAGGGTGTGAAGTTCCAGACTTTCGGTGGTCGGCGGAGTGGTTGCTTCGGCGGTTGAAATTGGATGCATCGTGTATCCTTGCCAAGATCAAACGTGATTTGCCTTGTGCCGGTCAGTCCTGAGGCGGACCGGCATGGCAAAATATGATTCTCATTTCAAGATTCATACCTGTATTATAATATATTGATATTAAAATAAAATTATGATAGCGACGGATTCTATTGCAGGAAATGATGACAAATATGTTTTAACATTGTACGTATAAATTGCATAAATGTAATTATAATTGCATGTAGTGCTTGGGGAGGTACATGCGCAGAATGGGAATACAAAAATTTATTGCGCGCATCTGGCATCGAACCGGTTGAGGCCGCCGGCTTTATCGAAGATGGACTGTCAGCCGTCTACGAAAACAAGAAAAGATCCTGTTTGAAGGGCAGGAAAAAGCGGGCTGCAGGGGGTGGGTGCAGCGGCACTGGCGGCGTCTGCGGATAAGCTTCAGGAGCGAAGCATTTTTTCCAGGCCGCTGTACAGGAAATATCCTGAGA
>JAJDNR010000087.1 GCA_022340565.1 Desulfofustis sp. | reverse complement strand
TCGAAACGGACCGGATAACGCTGTTCCAGCTCCTGTCGAACCTGTCGTTGAATGCGAACAGGCAGCGCCGGGTTATCGAGTTGAGCAGGATCATCGCCGCCGGCCGCCAGTGTTCGATCGAGGATGTGTTTCAAACAGACTTCCCGGAACTGCTTGAATTACCGATAGACAATATCCCCCAGAAGAGTTCGCTGCTGATCAAGGAGCTTTTCCGGCTCAGCCACCCGCTCAGCAGCCAGGCAGAAGAGCGTTTCACAGAGCGGGTGAAGGGCTTGAAACTGCCCGCCCATATCCGTCTCACCCACAGCCCATCGTTCGAGAGGGACACGGTGACCATGGAAGTTGACTTCGCCGGTCTCGAGGATTTCGAACAGCGCTGGCAACGCCTGAAGAAGAACTGGGATTGAACAGCAGAGCCCAGGACCGATTCACGAAACCGGCGGATAAACGACATCTCCGCTGATCATCAGATCATCACCGTAGCGGCGGTGTTTTACGTTTTCGAGACGAATTGCCCGGTCACCGCCCCCGTCCGCAGAGTAACCGCGGATCAGACTCATCCCTTCGGCCCCTCCAAATACCGGCGCATAAAAGAGCTTCACGTGATCGACCAGCCGGCTTTTGAGAAAAGAGCCGTGAACCGTCCCGCCGCCCTCCACCAAAAGTGAGGTGACCTGTCGTCTCGCCAGTTCCGATACCACATGGTTGAGATCGAGCCTGCCCGACGGGTCCAGCCCGGCTCGGATCACCGTAACCCCCGCATCGGCGAGCTGTGCAGCTCTGTCCTCAGCGGCGTCGGGTGAGCAGAACATCCAGGTCAAACCGTCGTTTCGACCTGATACGACCCTGGCCTCAGGAGATGTACGCAGCCAGGTGTCGAGTATCACCCTGACCGGATTTTTCCCGCTCCGTCCCCTGATCCTCGCCGTCAGCGACGGATCGTCTATCCTGATTGTTTCTGCGCCGACCAGTATCGCGTCGAGCCGATCACGCAGGCGGTGCACCTGTCTGAAGGTCTCGTCGCCGGTTATCCGGTCCCCACGGTTGGTGCGGAAGGTAAGCTTGCCGTCGAGCGTCAGTCCCGCCTTCATCACCGTCCACGGCCTGTTTTGGGTGATGTAGGTGATGAACGGACGATTCAACCGCCTGCATTCAGGCTCCAGCAGGCCGTGACGGACACGGATACCCTGCTTTCTGAGATAGGCTGCCCCTCCGCCGTCCACCCGCGGATTGGGATCGAGCATGCCGATCCATACCCGCCGGATGCCGCTCCTGGCTACCGACTGGCTGCATGGAGGGGTTCGACCGGTATGGTTGCACGGTTCGAGCGTCACATAGAGGTCGGCCCCCTGAGCCGCCGTCCCGGCCGCTCGCAGGGCATTGATTTCTGCGTGCGGTTCACCGGCCTTGCGGTGATAGCCCCTGCCGATGATCCTGCTGTCCTTGACGATTACCGCGCCGACACAGGGGTTCGGTGAGGTCCGTCCGATCCCTTTGCGCGCCTCTTTCAGCGCTTCACGCATGAAGGAGATCTCTACCGTGCTGAACGATTCGCTCATGGACGCAATGCAGCCCTCCTATGTTTCACGGGATTCGAGCAGCACCTTGAGCTCTTCCATGAATTCGCTGACATCCTTGAATTGCCGGTACACGGAGGCGAATCGAACATAGGCGACTTCATCGAGCCGCGAGAGATTTTCCATGACCCACTCCCCGATGACCGATGTTGCAACTTCCTTGGATCCCAAATCCTGCAGCTTGTGCTCGATATCGTCGACGAACAGATCGATCGTATCACGGCTGATCGGGCGCTTTTCGCAGGCTTTTTCAAGCCCGACCACGATCTTCTGACGATCCCACGGTTCACGCCGCCCGTCTTTTTTGACCAGCACCGGCATCATCACCTCGAGCCGTTCGTAGGTGGTGAACCGCTGATCGCAGGCGAGACAGGACCGGCGCCGTCTGGTGATCGTAGATTCCTTGTTCAGACGGGAGTCTATCACCTTGTTATCCAAATGGCCGCAATAAGGGCATTTCACCGTATCCTCCTGGTAATGGGAATTACCGTGCATCGATCTTCAGTCAACCGCACGTCCTCAGCATACTCACAGAATGCGCTCAGGGCAACAACCATAAAAAAAGGCCGGTATCGCTGCACTCGCGATACCGGCCCTGACTCCCTCGCCGGATTGTCTCATTCGCTGAACATCTTGATTCGCTTCAGATGCCGGCCTCCGACGAACTCACTCTTCAGCCACGCATCGACGATCGATTCGGCAACGCCGCTTCCCAATACCCGGTCGCCCAGACAGAGTATGTTCGCATCGTTGTGCTCCCTGCTCATGCGTGCCGAATATTCATCGTTACAGAGCGCCGCCCGTATCCCCTTGCGGCGGTTGGCGACCATCGACATCCCGATGCCTGTGCCGCATACCAGGATACCAAACCGCACTCCTCCTGAAAGCACCAGGTCACAGACCTGGTTGGCAAAATCGGGGTAATCGACCGATTCGGTGGAATTACAGCCACAGTCGACGACCTCATGCCCCCAGTCGTGCAGTTTGGCTGCCAGAATCTGTTTGAGTCCGAATCCTCCATGGTCGGCCCCGATCGCAATCTTCATGGAACCCGCTCCCTTCATCCGCTGAAACGTTTGAAAATTACCACGCCGTTGGTACCGCCGAAACCGAACGAGTTGGAAAGCCCATGGGTGATTTCCATGTTCCGGGCGGTATTGGGTACGTAATCGAGATCGCACTCGGGACTGGGTTCATGCAGATTGATGGTCGGCGGGGCGACCTGATCCCTGATGCTCAAGGCCAGGAACACCGCTTCTAGTCCGCCTGCAGCTCCCAGCGCATGCCCGACCATCGACTTGGTCGAACTGATTGCGAGCTTGTATGCACGATCGCCAAAAACACTCTTGATGGCGAGGGTTTCACAGCGGTCATTGAGCGGCGTGGAAGTGCCGTGGGCATTGATGTAATCGATATCCTCCGGGCCGAGTCCGGCATCCTCGAGCGCGAACTTCATGCTGCGTGCCGCGCCTTCTCCGTCCTCGGGCGGTGCGGCGATGTGGAAGGCGTCGCTGCTCAGCCCGTAGCCGACAACCTCGGCAATGATGTTGGCGCCGCGGGCTCTGGCATGGTCATAGTCTTCGAGAATGAGGATTCCCGCTCCCTCCGCCACGACAAACCCGTCCCGATCCTTGTCGAACGGCCTCGATGCCTCGGTCGGACTGTCGTTGTGGGTGGACAGCGCCTTCATCGATGCGAAGCCGTTGATTCCAAGCGGGCAGATTACTCCTTCGGTGCCGCCGGTTATCATCACGTCGGTCATGCCATACTTGATGTGGCGGTATGCCTCCCCGACCGCATGGGTGCCCGCCGCGCAGGCCGTGGTCATCGTCAGGTTCGGTCCTTTGGTGCCGAGATCCATCGATATCTGTCCGGACGGAACATTGGGGATGGCCGTCGGAATGAAAAACGGGGAAATGCGTTTGACGCCTTTGGTCAGGTAGATTTCATGCATTTCGCAGATGGTCGGCAGGCCGCCCATACCGCAGCCGGTAATGACCCCGACCCTGCCGCAGTTTGCTTCGGTGACCTCGAAGCCACTCTCGGCGATCGCCATCCGCGACGCGGCCAGGGCATACTTGACAAATAGCCGGTGTTGTTTGGCCGCCTTCTTGTCGAAGAAATCGTCATCGACGAAATCCTTCACCTCTGCGGCGAATTGGACAGGATCATGTGACGCGTCGAAGCGGGTGATATAATCCACACCGCTCACTCCGTTGCAGATGTTCTCCCATGTCTTTTTAACCCCGGTGCCAAGAGGAGTCACCAACCCGGTTCCGGTAATCACTACCCTGCGGTTACTCATGGATCACTCTGTTCCTCGATATAAGATCGGCAGGTTGTTATGGCACTACTGGAGCTTGGCCACATAATCAACGGCGTCCTGAACGGTTACGATTTTCTCCGCATCTTCGTCCGGGATTTCGATGTCGAATTTTTCTTCCATCGCCATGATCAGCTCAACCAGATCAAGTGAATCGGCACCCAGATCGTCCACAAAAGATGCCTCGGGGACCACCTTGTCTTTCTCGACACTCAACTGCTCAACGATAATATCGATCATTTCCTGACTGATAGCCATTGTACTGTCTCCTTATTAAGAGTTTACAAAAGGGTACTGTTTCCAGCACTCACGCTGCCACGTGAATGTTTCTTGAACGCAACCGATGTACTCTATTACCATCCGTATCCGATTGCTTCCACTTTTTTACAACCGCTTCGCCGGCCGCATTCAGCCGGCTACATATACATGCCGCCATTGACGTGTATCGTCTGGCCGGTCACATAGCCGGCTTCCTCGCTCACCAGATACGCAACTGCTGCGGCGATGTCTGCGGGGGTGCCGAGCGTCCCCATAGGTATCTCGCCGAGCATCTTTTCCTTGACCGAATCGTCGAGCCGATCGGTCATCTCGGTAACCACATAGCCGGGGGCGACGCAGTTCACGGTGATATGGCGCGATGCGAATTCCCTGGCCAGCGACTTGGTCAGCCCGATCAAGCCGGCCTTTGCCGCCGCGTAATTAACCTGGCCCGCGTTTCCTGAAAAACCGACGATGGAACCGATGTTGACGATGCGCCCCCAGCGGTTCTTCATCATCGGTTTAACAGCCGCCTTGGCGCAGCAAAACGCTCCTTTGAGATTGGTATCCAGGACACTGTCCCAGTCGGATTCCTTCATTCTTGCGACCAGACCGTCGCGAGTGATGCCGGCGTTGTTGATCAGTACATCGATCGATCCGCTTCGGCTTATGATCTCCTTGAAGGCGCCCTGGGTCTGGTTGAAATCGGCCACGTCGAATTGGATGATTTGGCCTTTGCCGCCGCGGTTTCGAATCTGTAAAACCGTCTCTTCGGCAGCCTCAGAGCGGCTCATGTAGTTCACGTAAACCAGGCAGCCCATCTCGGCCAGCCGCAGACTGACGGTGCGGCCGATTCCTCTGCCGCCGCCGGTGACGACGGCTGTTTTTCCGCCAAGCGTCATATCCCTCGTTTCTCCTCTAGCTTGTCGATCAGTTTGGGAATGATCTCGTACAAGTCGCCGACGATACCGAAATCGGCAATATTGAAGATCGGCGCATCAGGATCGCGATTGATGGCCACGATCGTCTCCGAGGACTGCATTCCCGCCACGTGCTGAATCGCCCCGGAAATTCCGCAGGCGACGTACAGTTTGGGCGCCACCGTCTTGCCGGTCTGGCCGACTTGGTGGGGATAGGGAATCCAGCCGGCGTCGACTACCGCCCGCGAGGCGGAGACCTTGCCTCCGAGTGCTTCGGCGAGTCTGCCGATGAGTTCGAAACCGGCCTCGTTCTCCAGCCCCCTGCCGCCCGATACGAGGATGTCGGATTCCTGGATATTCACCTTCGCCTGCTTGTCACTGGCCGACTCGAGCACCTCGATCCTGCTCGTCAAGTGGTGCGGGGCCGGCACGATGTCGATGATCTCGCCGCGGCGGCTGCCGTCGAACTCCAGCGCCCTCATGACCTTCGGTCGAACCGTCGCCATCTGGGGACGGGTGTTGGGGCAGATGATCGTGGCCATGATATTGCCGCCGAAAGCCGGCCGCGTCTGCAGCAGCACGCCGTCCTCCTCGCGAATCTGCAGGCGGGTGCAGTCGGCGGTCAATCCCGCATTGACACGGGTGGCAACCCCCGGAATAAACGACCTGCCGATGGCGGTTGCGCCAGCCAGCACCACTTCCGGTTTATGCTCAACAATAAGCTCGGAGAGTATCTTTTCATATATCTCATCGGAAAAAAGTTCGAGGGCCGGGTTGTCCACCCGGAATACCCGATCCGCACCGTGGCCGATCAGGAGGTCGCCGCTGTCGCCGGTCATATGTCCGAGCAGTATCGCGGTCAGCGGTACCTTGCGGTCGTCGGCGAGGGTACGCCCGATGCCGAGCAGTTCGGTTGCGACCGGGGCAAGTTTGCCCCCGGTGAATTCGCAGAACACCCAGACGCCCTTCCACGAATCCAGATCCTGCTGGATGGTGTTTTCGGCAGCGCCCTCGATAGCGAGGGCCTCGACTTCACACACTTCCACGCAGGCACCGCACAGGGTGCAGGTGTCCCCGGCCACGGCGATGCCGTCAACAACCTCGATCGCGCCGAACGGACACGCATCCTCGCAGATCCCGCAGCCGATGCAGAGCTTATCGTCTATCCTCAGCATATCGTTTCCATGCTCCCGGCAATTAGATCAGGTATGGCCTGATTTTTTCCACCAGTTGCTCAACCTGCTGGTCGACGGTGCCCTCCAGAATCGCCCGTTCACCGCGCGGTTCCGGCGGAAACACCTTGACGACCTGGGTCGGCGAACCGGGGAGCCCGATGCTGGCGGGATCGGCGCCGATGTCTGCGGCGCTGAGCACCTGTATCTGGGCCTTTTTGGCCCTCATTTTTCCCTTCAGCGACGGTACTCTCGGCTGATTGATGTCCTTGACCACCGTAAGCAGCAGCGGATAGCCGGATTTCAGCACATCATAACCGTCATCCATCATGCGCTCCATGACGATGGAAGACTCGTCGGCCGAGCGGATTTTCTGGATGCAGGTCGCATAGGGTATATCGAGCCGCATCGCCAGTCCCGGCCCGACCTGCGCGGTATCGCCGTCAATGGCCTGCTTCCCGCAGATAATCAGATCCGCTCCGCCCAGTTTCTCGACTGCCCGGGCAAGGGTGTACGATGTCGCCCAGGTGTCGGAACCGGCAAAGCTGCGGTCTGAGATCAACACTCCGTTGTCGGCTCCGCAGCTGATCGCCTGCCGCAGCACTGCTTCCGCCTGGGGCGGTCCCATGCTGATCGCAGTCACCGTTGCGCCGATCGTATCCTTGATCGATACTGCCGCCTCGAGGGCATGCTGGTCGTACGGATTCATGATCGACTCGACGCCCTCCCGTGCGAGCGTGTTGGTGACGGGGTCGAGCTTCACGTCCTTGGCGTCTGGTACCTGCTTAATGCATACGACTATCTTCATTTCCTGCCTGTTCTTCAAAAATTGCACTCACCGAGCAAGAAAAACACCGGCCGGGGATTACCGGCCTGAACTAGCGGTTATACTCTTTGTTGAGTTCCTGACCGATAACGTTTCGCTGAACCTGATTGGTGCCTTCATAGATCTGCAGGATTTTCGCGTCGCGCATCATTTTCTCGGCAGGGTATTCGCACATGTAGCCGTATCCGCCCATCACCTGAACCGCATCGGTGGTGACCTTCATCGCCACATCGGTAGCGAACACCTTGCACATCGAGGAGGCTTTGGACATGTCCTTGGGATTGGCATCGATATGCTTTGCCGCGGCATAGGTCAAAGCGCGGGCGGCCTCAGTCTGGGTGGCCATGTCGGCAAGCATGTGCTGGACCGCCTGGAAGCTGATGATCGGCTTGCCGAACTGCTCCCGCTGCTTGGCGTAGGTAACGGCCATGTCGAGTGCCCCCTGAGCCAGCCCGACTCCCAGCGCGGCGATACCTGGACGGCTTGAGTCCAGGGTCTTCATAACGGTGATGAATCCGGTTCCCTTGCGCCCAACCAGCCGGTCCTGGGGGATACGGCAGTCCTTGAAAATCAACTCGGTCGTGGATGAAGCACAGATGCCCATTTTATGTTCCTTGGGGCCGCACGAAAACCCGGGATCACCGTCCTCGACAATGAAAATCGAAGCGCCCCTCGCCCCCCTGCTCTTATCGGTCATCGCCACCACCAGGTAGATCTGGGCTTCGCCGCCGTTGGTAATCCACTGCTTGGTGCCGTTGAGCACCCATTGGTCACCGTCGAGCACCGCCGTGGTCCGGATGCCGGAGGCATCGGAGCCGGCGTTGGCCTCGGTCAGGCCGAAAGCGGCGAATTTCTCTCCGCTGGCCACCGGCGGCAGGTATGTCTGTTTCTGTTCATCAGAGCCGGCCACGATCAGAGGCAGAACCCCGAGACCGCTGGCGGCGTAGGCGGTACCGACCGCGATACAGCCGCGGCCGAATTCCTCGATCGCCAGGATAGAGTCGAAGATGCTGCCGCCGTAGCCGCCGTAATCCTCGGGTATGGACAGCCCCATCAGGTCTGCCTGGGCGATCGCATTGAGAATTTCACGCGGGAACTGGTGATGTTTATCAAGTTCTGCACGGTTCGGAATTATCAGTTCATCGGTGATCTGCCGAGCGATATCGACGATCATCTGTTGTTCCTCAGTCAGAAAACGTTCCATCTCGCTTCTCCTCTTCTACCACGTGAGCAGGGTTGCTCCCCAGGTTAGTCCTCCGCCGAACGAGCAGAACAGCACCGTATCGCCGGTTTTCAGTCTTCCCGATCGATTGGTTTCGTCGAGAGCTATGGGAATCGATGCCGCAGAGGTGTTGCCGTAATTCATCACGTTGAGCACCACCTTCTCCCGGTCGATGCCGAGGCGCTCGACCAGATTGTTCAGAATTCTGATATTGGCCTGATGCGGGATTACCAGATCCACATCTTCAATGGTCTTCCCGGTCCGTTTGAACAATCCTGTGATGGCGTCTTCCATCGCCTTGACAGCGTGCTTGAAGACCTCCCGTCCCTCCATGACAATGTGCACCCCGGGATTATCCTCGACCAGCAGATCCGGGTTCTGGCTGGGCGACTGGTGCATATAGAGCAGTTCCCACAAACCGCCGTCGGAACAGTGGTTGGTCCCCAGGATCCGGCGTGAAGGATCCTCGCTGTGTCCGAGCACCGCAGCGCCGGCCCCGTCGCCGAACAGGATGCAGGTGTTGCGGTCCTGCCAGTTTACCCGCGAGGAAAGGGTTTCGGCGCCGATGACCAGGATCTTCGCATCACGGTCCGTGCGAATCCGGCGATCGCCGATATCGAGCCCGTACAGAAATCCGCAACAGGCCGCATTGATGTCGTAGGCGAAAGCCTTTGCCGCGCCGATTTCATTCTGCACGTAACAACCGCAGGACGGCATCAGCATATGGGAGCTGACCGTTCCGACCACCAGCATATCGATGTCTTTGGGGTCGACCGCCGCCATTTCCAGAGCCTTTTTGGCGGCCGAAGCGGCAAGCTGGTAGGTCTTTTCCCCAACCCCTCCGATCCTTCGATTCTCTATTCCGGTCCGGGTCCGAATCCATTCGTCGCTGGTTTCGACGATGGATTCAAGGTCCACGTTCGACATGGTCCTGCGCGGAAGCGTCGAACCGGTACCAAGGATAATCGTTCCCATGAATAACCTTCTCAGCCGTCTGCGAGCCCTTCGCCAAGATCCCGTTCGATCACGTCGTTCAGCTTGCGCCGTTCCATATCGACGGCTCCAATAATGGCATTCTTGATCGCCAGGGAACTCGATTTTCCATGGCAGACGATGCCGATTCCGTTGATCCCGAGCAGCGGCGCTCCTCCGTATTCGGCGTAATCGACCTTCTTGGCGAATTTCTTGAAGGCGGGACGGGCCAGCAGATAGCCGACTTTGGCGAGGGTCGATTTGAGGATTTCGTCGCGCAGCATCTTCATCGCCGCTTCCGCCAGCCCCTCGCTGATCTTCAGGCAGATGTTTCCGACGAATCCGTCGCAAACGATCACGTCGACGTCCCCCTTGAAAACATCCCTGCCTTCAACGTTCCCGATGAAATTGAGACGGCTGCGATCGAGAAGGCTGTAGGCTTCCTTGATCAGCGAATTACCCTTTCCAGTCTCTTCACCGATGGTCAGCAGCCCTACCCGCGGTTTTTTCACGTTGTAAAGCGTAGAAACACCAGAAGCCATTACCGCAAACTGGTAGAGATGGACCGGCCGGCACTCGACATTGGCGCCGATGTCCATCATCACCACGGGGCCCTTCAAGGTCGGGAAGACGGTCGCCAGACCAGGCCGGGCGACATTTTTGAGGCGACCCAGCTTTCTGACCCCCGCAGCCAGGGTGGCGCCGGAATTACCGGCACTGACCACGGCTGTCACCGTACCAGACTTGACCAGGTCGAAGGCCACCATGATCGAGGAATCGCGCTTCTTGCGGATCGCATCGACCGGATTTTCATCCATTCCGACAACGGTGGGGGCGTGTACGACATCGATCTTGTCGAGCAGACGCTGCTGTCTGCCGGAAATCATTTCCAGCTGACTGGTCAGTATGTTCTCGTCACCGACCAGGGTGATCCTCAGATCCTCCTGTTCCAATGCGAGCAGGGCGCCATCGATGAGTACCTGCGGGCCGAGGTCTCCGCCCATGGCATCCAGGGCTATCTTCACGAGGTACCCCTAGACTTCGGAATCGAGCACGTATACGGTCGCCTTTTTATATTTTCCGCAGCTGCCGCAGAGTTTATGCGGCTCTTTGGGTTCGCCGCAGTCCTGGCAGATCGACAGGGCAGGTGCGCTCAATGCGTCATGAGAACGTCTTTTACGGGTTCGAGAACGTGAATGTCTTCTTTTTGGTAACGCCATGTTTTCCTCCGTTATTCAAAACCGGTCAACGCTCGGACAGCTGTCTCAATACCGAAAACGGCGATGCGCTGGTTGTGCTCTCGCATTCGCATGGATCGCTATTGAGGTCGGCGCCGCACCGCGGACACAGCCCCTTACATGACTCGTCACACAAAACCCTTGACGGCAGTGCAAGGTACAACTGCTCGCGGCACATCGCTCCGATATCGATAACCGGTTCCTCCAGATAAATCCTGTTTAATTCCTCTTCCCGGCACTCTTTTTCATGCCGCCCATCATCAATGTCTTCGCTGCCGAAGATGCACTCGTAACTGAATTCGGCGATCAGGTCTATGTTCACCGGTTCACAGCATCGGTCACAGGGCAGACGTACGCCGCAGTTCATGGTTCCTGTCACCAGCACGGTATCGCCGCCGGCCAGAATGGCGTTAATCCGTCCGTCCGGGCCCTCAACCAGTTCGATCTCTGCAACCGGAAACCAGCCGTCGTTGTGTATCCGGCCAGAATAATCCGATTGACTCAGTTCATTGAAGAGCAGCTTCATAGCCATGCCGGTTGCCGTCAATCGAGGATTAACAACAAACGGCTAAACAGTAAATATTAATAAATTAGTTGTAAAAGCGCCAGAAAAAAAATTCACTCAGGAGACGAGCGTCGTATGCGGATGCGATTGCACCGGCAAGGCGGCTGCTGGTCAAACATTGGCGGAAAGGGCCCGGCAGGTCATTTAACTGGCTCCGTATTCCGCGGCAAAGGTTTTGTTTTTCTCTTCGATGACCTTGATCAACCCTTGGTACTTCTGTTCCCGCAGGATGGAACTGAATTGCTCCATGTAATTACGGACCAGGCTGACGCCTTCGATATTGATATCGTAAACCATCCACTCATCCTGCTCTCGCTGCATGATATAATGGATCGGGATCTTCGATCCTTCGTACGGGACCAGCGTAGTTACCTGGGCACGCTTTCCCTTGATCCGTTCGGCGACAAATTCGACATCACGCCCCCCGTAGGATTCCAGTTTGCCGATGTACACGTTCTCGAGCAGTTTGGTGACCTGGGTGACAAAATGGTCCTTTTCCGAGTCGGAAAGATCGTGCCAAGTCTGTCCCAGCACCCGCTTCGACATCTCCCTGAAATCGAACCGATCGCTGATCGCCGCCATGATTTTGGCTCTGCGCTCGACCACATGCTGGTTCCCCTTAAGCGACACGTCATCCAGAATCGCAAACAATGACGCGATGGTCGGCTTCAATTGGTTGGTCGGGCTTTCCTCTTGGCCGGATGCCTGCAGTCCGCTCAGCATGACCGCCATTACCACAAGTAAAATCGCAATATGTTTCTTCATCTGTTTCATACACCAACGGATAATCATTCCTTGTTAAATTGCTTTAAGATTTGGCGATGCCCGGGAACCGGGCTATTTCGTGATTATCGACCGACGGTAATCGTAGTAAGCCTGGCGGGCGGCGACATACGGGTCAAGCGAAATCCGTTTCAACTCTTCGTAGACATCGGGGGTAATGGTCATCAGATTGATTCTACTGACCCCGAGGTAGACCAGATCCGTACCGAAGTTTTCGGTGATGTACGGCACCGGATGCATATAGGCATCACCGAAGAAACCGAAGGTATCCCTCACGTTTGACGGGCCCAGAAACGGCAGGCACAGATATATCCCCTCCCCTACCCCCCATTTGCCGAGCGTCTGACCGAAATCGGCCTGTCGCGGCTCGATGTGAAAATCACGATAGGCCGCATCGCCGAGACCGACTATGCCCAGGGTGCTGTTGATGAGAAACCGCCCGAGAACGACACCGGCATCCTCGAACTCCCCCTGAAGCACGTTGTTGATAAAGCGGATCGGCGCTGCAATGTTGGCAAACGCATTCCCCAGGCATCGTCTGATATCCTCCGGCAGAATCGACGAATATACCTTCTTGGTCGGCTTGAGGACCCAGTAGTAGACCTTGTCGTTGAAGGTGAACATAACCCGATTGAAGGATTCCAGGGGGTCATCGATGGGAGGGGGGGGCTTGCGGAAGGAAAAATCATCCTCGAAAATCGGGTCTCTCAGGTATGTGCGCGGGCCGGTGAAGAATGGATCGTCTTCGAGCAGATCAGGGGCCTCACCTTCAGTCTCCTTTTCGAGCAGGTCTGGATAGGGGTTGTCCGGAGTTGGATCTATCTCCGCACCGATACCGCCCCCGCCGCTCTTTTCCGCGCCAAGATGCTCTCCCGGCCACACCAGCAGGACGGTAATCGTCAGTATCAGCGAGAGGATTCTCACGATCGTTTCAGGACGCCGTTATTTGGCGCTTCCAAAAGCGAATTTCGATATCAGCGACTCGATATCCACGGCTGACTCGGTTTCCAGGATCAGGTCATCTGCCTTAAATACCTCCAAATCCCCTCCCAGAGAAATCTGGATGTACTTATCCCCGATGATGCCCTGGGATTTGACCGAGACGATCGAATCCTGGGGAATCTTGAGCTGGTTATCGACCCGCAGGGTCAACTGGGCGAGGTTGTCCTCGTTGAGTTTTATCGCGCTGACCTCGCCGACGACGACACCGGCCACTTGGACGGGTGCTCCTTTCTTCACTCCCGAGACATTGTCGAATTCGGCATCGACCGAATAGGTCGAGGTCCGTGACAGCAGCGGCACTTCGCCGAGGTTCAGAGCCAGATATACAATGCCGGCAAACCCTGCCACCACGAACAGGCCGACGATGAACTCAGTGAATCGGTTACGCATGACTGCTCCTGTCTCTATCTATGGACATGTTTTATTGTACCAGATGATGCCGGTTAATTTCACCCATGGTTTTCTGCATAAAATCTCTGATATGCGGTTTGGATGAAGTGCTGATCTCTTCCACGCTCGAAAATACGTCCGTTTTGCCCTTCTCGAGAATGATCACTTCATCCGCCAGCTTGAATACCCCCGGGATGTCGTGGCTGACGATAACCGACGTGAAGCCGATCTGCTGCTGGGTCCGCGCGAACAGTTCGTAAATTTCGTGGGTCATGACCGGATCGAGTCCGGTGGTCGGCTCATCGAACAGAATGATTTCAGGATCGAGCTGCAGTGCCCTGGCCAGGCCGACCCGTTTTCTCATGCCGCCGCTCAACTGGGCCGGAAATTTTTCTTCGTGGCCGTCCAGCCCCAGTTGTGCAAGCCACCGCATTACCCGCTCGCCTATCTCGTCCTCGCCCTGCCTGGTGCGCTCCCTGAGCGGCAGTGCCACGTTATCGAATACGGACATCGAATCGAACAGCGCTGCCCCCTGAAACAAGACGCCGAATCGGGTTCTCATCTCCTCGAGTTTCTTGCGGCGCAGTTTCGTCACATCGGTCCCGTCCACCAGGATCGCACCGCTGTCCGGCCGCAGCAGCCCCAGGATCAGTTTCAGCGTAACGCTTTTACCCTGCCCGCTGCCGCCGGCAATCACCGTGGTTTTGCCCTTCGGTATCGAGAAGGAGACCGCATCGAGCACCGTTTGTGCCTGTCCCTCCCGGTCGATAAAGCTTTTCGAGATGTCGACGAATTCGATGGCGGTTTCGCTCATAACAGAATTGCGGTTATCAGATAATCAAAGATCAGCACCGAGATGGAGGACATGACAACCGCCTGGGTGGTGACCCTGCTGACGCTCTCGGCGCCGAAACCGGCTCCGCGGATCTGTTTGACCAGATACCCCCGGCCCGTGCATATCCATACCACGAGCATCGCAAAAACGAGGGATTTCACGAAGCCGAGAAAGATATCGTGGTTGGTGACGCTGGTTCTCATCCCCTCGATGTAGCTGCCCGGATTCACCCCCATCAGAGTCACCCCCGACATATAGCCGCCGAAGATGCCGATCAGGTCGAAAAAGGCGGTCAGCAGCGGCATGGAGATGATCATCGCGAGAAACTTGGGAGAGATCAGGAACCTGAACGGATCGATAGCCATGCACTCGAGCGCATCGATCTGTTCCGAAATCTGCATGATGCCGATCTCCGCGCACATTGCCGACCCGGCCCTGCCAGCCACCATCAGGGCCGTCAGAACCGGCCCCAGTTCCATAATCAGGGTCAAAGACACCGCCGACCCGAGCATGCCCTCGGCACCAAACTTGCTCAGCGAATAATACCCCTGCAGCCCCAGCACCATGCCGGTGGAAATAGCCGTGAAAAAAATTACCAGAAACGATCCGGCCCCGATGAACTGGATCTGTTTGAGCAACTCGGCAAGCCTGAACGGTTTCCTGACGCAGCCTCTATAGGCCTGGAGCATGAACAAAGTCATCCTGCCGAGGTCGGAGACGGTGTCGATGGCCCACGACCCGAGACGGTTAAGCGGATTGCTGCTCAATCGTGAAGCACTTGTTTTCATTAGACGCCCTTCCCCTTCACTCATCACAAAACGCGTACCGGATAAACGCCCCAAGCACGCCACCCAAACGCGCGAATATTAAGACATCTGAGCTCAAAGTCAACCGAAGCAATATCGGCCGACCGCTTCGCAGCAGTCTGCGGTAATGGTATCATCTCCGCCGATAAAATTACAATGGTCACCGTTCACTTTGCCCGTGGATCAAATGCCTCCCGCAGCGCCTCCCCGATAAAAATGAGCAGGATCAAACTTCCGACCAGCACCGTGAAGGTCGATAATGACAGCCACCAGGCGTCGATATTTGCCTTTCCCTGGGCCAGGAGTTCACCGAGGCTGGGGGTGGATGGCGGCACGCCCAGCCCGAGAAAATCGAGGCTGGTCAGGGCCAGGATCGACGCCGACATCCTGAAGGGAAGAAAGGTGATGACCGGGGTCATGCCGTTGGGCAGCAGATGCCGGTACATGATCACCAGATTGCCGACCCCGAGCGCCTGAGCCGCACGCACGTAATCCATATTCCTGCCCCGCAGGAACTCGGCGCGCACGTAGTCGGAAAGCCCCATCCAGCTGAAAAGCGACAGCAGGATAAGCAGAAACAAGGCACTCGGCTTGAAAATCGAGGCGAAAATGATCAGCAGGTAGAGCTCCGGCATCGATCCCCAGATCTCGATGAAGCGCTGAAAAAAAAGATCTGTCCTGCCGCCGAAATATCCCTGCACCGCTCCGCAGACGATGCCGATCAGCGTACCGACCAGGGTAAGCGCCAGCCCGAACAGGATCGACAGTCTGAATCCGTACAGAAGCCGGGCAAACACGTCCCTGCCCCGGTCGTCGGTGCCGAGAATGTTGTCGCGGGTCGGCGGCGACGGAACCGGGCCGGTAATGTCGTAATTGATCGTGTCGTAATAGTAACGGTTCAGCGGGAAATAGGCGCGGTTGCCTTCCCGGGCCATGACCTCTGAAAAATAGGGATCCCGGTAGTCGGTCTCGGTTTCGAAAATCCCGCCAAAGGTCGTTTCCGGATAGCTCTTGAAATAGGGGACATAGTACTTGTTTTCATACACGACCAGAAACGGCTTGTCGTTGCTGATCAGCTCCGCCCCGAGGCTGGTAATGAAGGCGATCAGAAAAATGACAAGGCTGTAGAACCCTCTCCGGTTCCTCCTGAAGCGCATCCA
This sequence comes from Desulfofustis sp., assembly GCA_022340565.1. Classification (GTDB taxonomy): domain Bacteria; phylum Desulfobacterota; class Desulfobulbia; order Desulfobulbales; family Desulfocapsaceae; genus JABDQA01. The sequence goes on along the minus strand of JAJDNR010000087.1, from coordinate 15,793 downwards.
CCGGCGCCGGCCGGGGGACATGTCCGCGCGGACCGCTGACGGATCAGAAATCGACACGGCTGAAACTGATGCGCGGGTCGACCGCCACATAACTGAGGTCCGAGAGCAGCCGCCCGACCAGACCGATAATCGAAAAGAAATAGAGGGTGCCGAGCACCACCGGGTAGTCGCGATTGAGCACCGACTGGTAGGCCAGCAAGCCCATTCCCTCCAGGGAAAAAATCGTTTCGATGAGCAGGCTGCCAGTAAAGAAGGAGGCAAGAAAATAGCCGGGAAAGCCGGTTATGATTGGAATGATGGCGTTTCTGAAGACATGCTTGAACAACACCTTCCGCTCGCTGAGTCCCTTAGCACGGGCGGTCGTCACATACTGCTTGGTGACTTCCTCCAGAAACGAGTTTTTGGTGAGCATGGTCATCACCGCCAGGCTGCCGACCGCACTGGAGACGATGGGCAGCACCATATGCCACGCGTAATCGGCGATCTTGGCAAAAAAACCCAGTTCGCTCCAGGTGTCGGAAACCAGCCCGCGCAGCGGAAAAACCGACCAGAAGCTGCCGCCGCCGAACAGCACGATGAGCGTGATCCCCAGCACGAAACCGGGGATCGCGTAGCCCACCAGGATGATCGTGCTGGTAAACACGTCGAAGCGGGATCCATCGCGCACCGCCTTGGCAATTCCCAGCGGAATGCAGACCCCGTACACGATCAGAAAGGTCCACAGCCCCAGGGACATCGACACCGGCATCCGCGATATGACCAGATCGACGACCTTGCGCTGATAGTAATATGACTCTCCGAAATCGAACCTGAGGTAGTTGCCCATCATTGTGATAAACCGGGCGACCGGCGGCTGATCGAAGCCGTACAGACGTTCGAGCTCTTCCAGCCGCTGCTGGTCGAGCCCGACATTGCCGCGATACACCGACGTACCGCTGCTCGCCTCGCCCCCGCTCTGCCTCTCCAGTTCTGCAACCATGCGTTCGACCGGACCGCCCGGCACGAACTGGGTGACAATGAAGGTGACCAGCATGATCCCGAACAAGGTCGGTATCATCAGCAGAATTCGTTTGGCGATGTAAGCGGGCAAATCGGGGATCTTGTCAATGGAAATTGTTTACCGGCTGCACTGTCTCACCCATTGTAAAGCAACCCGCCAGCAAACCACAGAAAAAAAATGACCGCCCCCGTTTGCATACCTACCTTTCGCTTGCAGGATCAGGTGAATTCTATTACAGGTTCGACTGGTGGGGAGTTCCGGGTCTTTAGTGCATTCAACAGGTAAATAAAATCGTTACAGAAAATGAAATCCCTCAAGCCATCGGTCATGATCTCGACTCAGCGGGAACTGGAGGTGCTGATCGAGCGGGCGCGAAGCACCGACTGCGTCGGCCTGGATACCGAATTCATATGGGAGCGGACCTACTTCCCCAAACTGGGACTGATCCAGCTCGCGCTGTCCAACGAACACTGCTACCTGCTTGACCCGACCACGCTCCCGGATCTTTCACCGCTGGGGAACCTGCTGAGCGATTCCGGGGTCGTCAAGATCCTCCATGACGCGCCCCAGGACCTGATGATACTCAGCCGGGCGACCGGCGCCGTTCCCCAGAACATCTTCGATACAAGGCTGGCGGCCGGATTCTCGGGACTGACGTCGACCATATCGCTGAGTGATCTGATCTCGGTTCTGCTGGACATCGATCTCCCCAAAACCCAAACCCGCACCGACTGGCTCAAACGCCCGCTCGATGCCGAACAAATCGACTATGCACTGGACGATGTCCGTTACCTGCGGGCGCTGCGCGTACTGCTGCTGACCCGGGTCGTCGAACCCGAAGTCAAGTGCTGGCTGGCCGAGGAAATGGAGCGCATCGGCAGACCCGAATCGTTCAACAATATCGAGGACCGGCTGCGCTACACCAAAATCAAGGGCGGCGGATCGCTTGATCGATACTCACTGGCGGTGCTCAGGGAACTGGCGGCATGGCGGGAGCAGGAAGCGCGCCATCGCGACCGGCCACGGGGGCATGTGCTGGATGATAAAACTCTGGTGGCGCTCTCCAGGCGGCAGCCCTCGTCGGTCAATGAACTGGAGGAGACAGGAATTCTGTCGGCCAAGAAAATGAGGCTCTACAGCGGTCAGGTGCTGCACTGCATCACCACCGGCCTGGCCGCCGATGCGGGCACGCTGCCACCTCCGCAGCGTCCGATCCGCCTCAACGTCTCTGAAAAACAACTGCATGAACGGTTCACCAGATATCTCGAGACAACCTGCATGCGTTTGGGCATCGACACCCATATCGTCGGTACATCTTCCCAGTTCAAACAGTTGGTCAAAGGATTGCGTGGGGATCGATCCGCCGTCCCGAAACAACTGAACAGCGGCTGGAGAAAGATCCTGCTCGATGAATTCGTGTCGCTGCATCGCCGAAACAGTGCCCAGCGCTGAACGTCAATGAGCTTTGCAGAAAAAGCATATTCGCTCCTGGCCGTCTGTTACATCACCGCACTTGCCGTCGCGCTTGCGGTCAGCCCCCAGGTTCGCCAGCTCCCCTACCTGCTGCCGCTGTCGTTGCTGGGAGTAGCCGTCAACGTCGGCTTGCTCTATGTGGTATTCAAAGATATTTTCAGCCGCCGCTTTGCCAACCCGTATTCCAGATACATCTGGGTTGCCGCAATTTTTCTGTTCATGCCTGCCATCCTCGTCTACCTGCCCCTGCACGGCTTCAGAAAGCGCTGATGCCGGGAGGCGAGCAACTGCCGGGTCAGTCATATTCCTGAGCATCTGCCGGATTCGGCACCCTCCGGAGACGATCACTTAGTTTCTTGACATATTCGCAATATCGAAGTATTTTTGGTGTCTTTTGATTTTTATTTCCGCATTTTTACGGAGTTTACACACAGCGGCCGTGGGACGGCCCACTAACCGGTAGACATGTTCGAAAATCTGACAGAACGGCTCGAAGGGGTATTCAAGAAGCTCCGCGGTCACGGTATTCTCACCGAAGACAACATCAAGGACGCGATGCGCGAGGTGCGCATGGCGCTTCTCGAGGCCGATGTCAACTATCGCGTCGCCAGGGATTTCGTCGATGCGGTGACCAAGAAAGCCGTCGGCCGGGAGGTTTCCCAGAAACTTTCCCCGGGTCAGCAGGTCATCAAAATCGTCCACGATGAACTGGTCGAACTGCTTGGCGGCAACACCGAAGTCATCAGGCTCGATGGACACCAGCCGGCCGCGGTCATGCTCGCCGGTCTGCAGGGTTCCGGTAAAACCACCACCGCAGGCAAAATCGCTGCTCAGCTGAAGAAAAAGGGCCGCCGGGTCTATCTGGTCCCGGCCGACGTCTACCGTCCTGCGGCTATCGAACAACTCACCATACTGGGCGACCGGCTCGATATCCCGGTCCACCCGTCCACCACCGAGCAGAAGCCGGTCGACATCTGTCTTCAGGCCCTCGCCGTCGCCGACGAAAACAACTACGACACGCTGATCATAGACACCGCCGGCCGCCTTCATGTCGACGAGGCGCTGATGGAGGAACTCAAGGAGATCCAGTCGGCGGTCAGGCTGTCCGAGATCCTCTTCGTCGCTGATGCGATGACCGGCCAGGACGCCGTCACCGTAGCAGACAAATTCAACCAGGATCTGGAGATATCAGGTGTCGTCCTGACCAAGATGGAGGGCGATGCGCGGGGCGGTGCCGCGCTGTCCATCAAAAAAGTTACCGGTAAGCCGATCAAGTATGTCGGCGTCGGTGAAGCGCTCGACGCCCTCGAGGTGTTCCATCCCGATCGGACCGCATCGAGAATCCTCGGCATGGGCGATGTGCTGACCCTGATCGAGAAGGCCGAAGAAGTTGTCGACAAGAAGAAGGCGGACAAGATCGCCAAGAAACTCAGGCGCAACGAGTTCACCCTTGAAGATTTCCTCGACCAGATCCAGCAGATCAAGAAAATGGGCTCGCTCGAACAGATCATGAGCATGGTACCCGGCATCAACAAGCTCAGGCAGCTCAAAGATGCTCCCCAGCCCGACGAGCGGGAGCTGGCGAAAACCGAGGCGATTATCCGTTCGATGACCTTCAAGGAACGGCGCAATCACCTGATTATCGACGCCAGCCGCAGGCAGCGTATCGCCGCCGGCTCCGGAACCTCGGTCGCCGAAGTGAACCGGGTGCTGAAAAGTTATTCGGCGATGCTTAAAATGTTGAAAAAAATGCGCGGCAAGCCGGGGGCAATGTCCGGCATGAAGCGCCGCAAGGTTCCAAAGGGTATGAGAAGATGACGCACGGTGTTGCTGAACCTTACACTAACCGCATAAAAACCACTGGAGGTTGAATCCGTAATGGCAGTTCGAATCAGATTAACCAGGCTCGGCCGAAAGAAAAAGCCGTTTTACCGTATTGTCGTTGCCGACAGCGAGAGCCCGCGCGACGGCAAATTTCTCGATATCGTCGGCACCTACGATCCACTTGAGGATCCTGCCAAAATCGAAATCAACGACGCGAAACTGCAGGACTGGCTTGGCAAGGGCGCACTGCCGTCCACCACGGTCAAAAGCCTGATCAAGAAAGCTGCCCCGGCAGTTGAATAGACGACGATGGAAGATCTGGTTGTGCATATCGCCAGAGGACTGGTCGATCATCCCGATCAGGTGCAGGTTTCAGCAAAGCAGACCGACGACGGCGTCACCTTCGAATTGAAAGTGGCCCAGGAGGATCTGGGCAAGGTGATCGGGAAACAGGGCCGCACCGCCCGGGCCATGCGCTCGCTGCTGTCGGCAAAAGCGGCACAGAGCAACACAGACGCGCGGCTGGACATTGTGGAGTAGATCCCGACCGTCATGGCCCGGAAATACCCGTACCCTGCCGGCAGGTTCACTGCGGTCGGCACGGTAACCAGGTCCCACGGTCTCAGGGGCGAATTCAAGGTATCCGCGCTCCGGGGACCGGCAGAGCTATTTGAAACCTACAGCCGGGCTGCCCTCGCAGCAGCCGACGGCCGGATGACTGAACTGCTCCGCATCGAGCGATGCAGGGTACACGGCAGTCAGGTCATCCTGAAACTTGGCACGATTGACAATAAAAACGAAGCAGATCTGATCGTCTCGATGGAGGTGCTGGTCCCCAGCGAGGATCTTGCAGAAAGCGATGACCCGGCAGAACAGCCGTATCGCCTGATCGGCTCATCGGTGCTGACCGCCGCCGGGCGATGCGTCGGTACCCTGGTCGACGTGAGCTGCACCGGCGGCCCTCCGCTGCTGGTCATCGCCGATGGAACAGATGAATATCTGGTACCGATGGTCGATGAAATCGTCCGCTCCATCGACCACGGCCGTATCGTCATCGATCCGCCGGAAGGGCTGCTCGAGATCAATCGTGACGGAACCGGGCGATAAGTGATGATTTTTTCGGTTATCACCATATTCCCGTCGCTTATCGAGGCCTGCATGGAGGAAGGGATCATCAGCCGGGCGCTGCGCGAGCGGAAGATCGAACTCGACATCGTCAATCTCCGGGATTATGCCTACGACAGACACCGGACCACCGACGACCGGCCGTTCGGCGGAGGCGAAGGCATGGTGATGTGTGCCGAACCGCTGAGTCTGGCGGTAAAGGCTGCAGACAGAGGCGCTCCCGATGGACGGCGGGTGATCCTGCTCAGCCCGCAGGGGCGCCCATTTACTCAGCGAATTGCCGAAGAGCTGTGCAGCGAATCCCAGCTGATCCTCGTCTGCGGGCGCTACGAAGGGGTTGACGAACGGTTCAGGCAAGGCTATGTCGACGACGAACTTTCCGTCGGCGACTTCATAGTGAGCGGCGGCGAACTACCGGCCCTGATGATCGTCGACGCGGTCTCCAGGCTGATTCCTGGCGTTCTCGGCTGCCGGGACTCGGCCATAAAGGATACCTTCAGCAGGAACCTGCTGAAGCATCCGCAATTTACGAGACCCCGGATTTTTGAAGGCAGTGCGGTACCCGACGTGCTGTTCAGCGGCAATCACCGGCGGATCGAGGAGCACCGTTTCGTCGAATCGGTCCGGCGAACCCTGATGAGAAGACCTGATCTGCTGGAGAAGGCGACCTTTTCTCGGGACGAGAAGCGGCTGCTCAAAAAGCACGGCATCATGATGGAACAGTTTTGCAAGGGCGGCGGAGACCAAACATGACAACCGATCCGTCAGTCCTGTCGATCGCTTTGCTTCACCACCCGGTATTGAACAAGGCGGGGGAGACGATCGGCTCGGCGGTTACCAACCTCGATCTGCACGACATCAGCAGAGCCGCCCGGACCTACGGGGTATCCGATTTTTTCGTCGCGACGCCCTACACAGACCAGCGCAGACTGATCGAAGAGATCGTCGACCACTGGCAAAACGGCCACGGTGCCTCCGCCAACCCTGCGCGCCGGGAGGCCTTGGGCGTGGTGAGACCGGCGACCGATCTGGATGAGATCAGAGGAGCGCTTTTCGACCGCTACCAGATCAGGCCGCTGGTCGTCGCGACAAGCGCCCGCCCGCAGTCCAGGGAGATCGGTTACGGGGAACTGCGGCGCCGCATCAGGGCCGGGACATCGCCGGTACTGTTGGTTTTCGGAACCGCCCACGGGCTCGCCCCGGAGATAATCGATGCGGCCGACGGCGTGCTGCCGCCGATTGCGGCACGATCGGATTACAATCATTTGTCGGTGCGGTCGGCGGTTTCGATCCTGCTCGATAGACTGATGGACAGAGATAGATACCAATAAACACGTATCGTTAAACACATAAACAGAACACAGAGGGACAGCGTTATGAATCCTATCATCAAGAAAATAGACCAGGAGCAGATGCGGTTGGATGCCCCCGATTTTCGTCCGGGAGACACGGTCAAGGTGCATATCCGCATTATCGAGGGAAACAAGGAACGCATTCAGGTCTTCCAGGGCGTCGTGATCAAGCGCAAGCGCGGTGACATGGACGCGTCGTACACCGTCCGCAAGATTTCCAATGGGGTCGGCGTCGAAAAAACCTTCGCCCTGCACAATCCCCGTATCGAGAAGATCGAGCTGGTATCCCGCGGTCGCGTCAGACGCTCACGCCTCTACTACCTGCGCGACCGCAGAGGCAAGGCTGCCCGTATTCGCGAGCGCGGCATCCGTTAGAGCGTGGTGTTAGCCTCAGTCGCTGCCCGTTCGAGCGTGGTTCGGGCAGCGGCCGGCTGAACTGATGGAGTCACTATTTCCAGGCTACCCTGCAGGCGATACCTTCCAGTTCGAACGCATGCTCCGCACCCGGGGCTTTACCTCCATTGCCGGTGCCGATGAAGCCGGGCGCGGCCCCCTTGCCGGCCCCGTCGTCGGGGCAGCGGTCATTCTTCCCCACGACTGTGATTACACCCCCTTCTGTGATTCCAAGCAGACCACCGAGAAACAGCGCTATCGCCTCCGCGACCTGATGCACAGAATCGATGCGAAGATCGGCACCGGAGTCGTTTCCGTCGAGACTATCGATTCGATCAATATCCTCCAGGCCTCGCTTCTGGCCATGAAACTGGCGGTCGATGCGCTTGTCGAGACCGCCGCCGAGCCTGATTTCATCCTGGTCGACGGAAACCGGCAGCTGCCGCTGCCCACCCCCCAGGAGGCGCTCGTCAAAGGGGATTCCCGGTCGGCCTCGATCGGGGCGGCATCAATCATCGCGAAAATTCTCAGAGATGAGCTCATGGGAGAACTTCACAAACGCCATCCCGCCTATAATTTCATCGGTCACAAGGGCTATCCCACCGCCGAGCATCGCCGCATCATCAGAGAGATCGGCCCGAGTTCGGCGCATCGCCGCAGTTTCAAGGGGGTCAGGGAATTTGTCGGATCCGCGAATCGGTATCGGTAAACAGGGCGAGGATGCGGCCGCAGCCTATCTGATCGGCAAGGGCTACCGCATCGTTGCCCGCAATGTCCGACAAAAACTCGGGGAGATCGATATCGTCTGCACGGACGGCAGCGGGTATGTGTTTGTAGAAGTCAAGACCCGCCGGGGGACGCAATTCGGAGATCCGCTGGAAGCGGTAACCGTCCACAAGCGGCGCCGGATCTGCCGGGCTGCGCTCAATTTTCTAAATAGAAACAGCCTGCACGAGACGGCCGTCCGCTTCGATGTGATCGGCATCATGCTGACCGGGCGCAAAGCGGAAATCACCCATATCATCGACGCATTCGAAGCGCCGTTCTAAAACTGTCCGAGAGATGGAAGGTCAAGCTTTGCGGCACACAAGCATCCATAAAATCAACCGAAACGTCTGCCTGCCATGACCGAACCAGTACCAGGGGTGTTCATCGTTTTCGAAGGGATCGACGGATCGGGAAAATCGACCCAGCTCAGATTGCTTGCAGATGTCTTGAGAACACGCGGGCTGCCGGTAATCGAGACGTTCGAGCCGACCAAGGGAGTATTCGGCCGGAAAATACGGAACCTGTATAAAGACCGCAGCATCGTTACTCCCCAGGAGGAACTCGAGCTCTTCATCAGGGACCGGCGGGAGCATGTCGATCAGCTGATCGTACCGTCCCTGGCGGCGGGCATCAACGTGCTCTGCGACCGTTATTTTCTGTCTTCGGCCGCTTACCAGGGAGCCGCCGGCCTCGATCCGGACCGGATCATCGCGCGCCACGATTTCGCTCCGGATCCGGACCTGGCGCTGATCATTGAAATCGATCCCGAACGGTCCATTCAGCGTATCGTCGAGAGACGCGGAGACGCCCTCAACGAGTTCGAACAGCTCGCATCGTTGAAAAAAGTCGATGGTATTTTCAAGCAGTTAGACTTACCATATGTAAAACGAATCGATGGTACGGGCTCGCAAGCAGATGTTCATCGTCTGATTCTTGAGCAGGTCGACAACCTGTTTCCCGCCGTCGAGCCATCTGCGAATCGAGACGTGCCGTGACCTTATCCAATCGCAATCATTTACGGCTGGCACTGCTGTGTTTGCTCTGGCTGCTGCTGGCCGGCTGCAGCCAGGTTGCCGACAGCGGTTCGACGGCCGAACAGGCTGCCCCGGTCAGACAGGACCTGTCGTGTTCCTATTTTTATTTTCTATGGGGCACCCACGCCGAGTATGAAGGCCGTTTCGAGGAAGCCGCCGACGCCTACCAGAAGGCCCTGGTGTGCGATCCGACTGCTCGCTACATCAGCAGTAAACTCCCTCTTGTATATCTGAAAAACTCCGAATCGGCCCAGGCCATCACCCTGCTCATGGACAATATCGATGCCGAACCCGACGATACTGCCAGCAGAATGCTCCTGGCCCGGCTTTACGTGCAGCAGAAAAAGTATCATGAGGCCATCGCACAGTACGAGGCGGTGCTCGATCTGGAGCCGGAGCATGAGGAGGCCATGCTGCGGCTCGGAATCCTGCTGGATCAGACGGGGCAGCGTGATAAGGGCCGCAGGATGCTGACCAGATTGGTCACCCGCGTCCCCGAATCCTACCTCGGCCATCTTGCCCTGGCCCGCATGGCCGAATCGAGTGAAGACGCGCTCGCCTCCTACCAGGCTGCCCTGCAACTGAACTGGTCTGTCGAACTCTGCACTGAGATCGCCCAGTATCATATCGACCGAAAAGAATTCGAGGCGGCTGTCGAGTTGCTCAATGAGGCGGTGCGAAAGCAAGAGGATGCCGAACAGGCCCGGCTGCTGCTGGCACTGGCGCTGCTCGGGCAGGGCCAGGAAGAGGCCGCCGTCGCCGAGATCAGCGTGATTCCCCAGTACCGGAACAATCCCGAGCTGATCACCCAGATTCTCAGCAAGCTCCACGTGCGTCTCGGCAACTATCAGGCGGCCATCGATCATCTTCAGGCCCTGCTGTCCACTGCCGACAATTCCGAAGCCCGTTACCTGCTCGGTGCCGTCTATTCCGATCTCGAGCGGTACGATGAGGCGTTCCAGGCCCTGGCTCCGATAGGGCCGGAAGCAGACGAATTTGAAGATGCGGTTTTTCTGCGGGCCAAAATACTCCATCAGGACAATCGCATCGACGAGGCGATCAGTCTGCTCGAAACCTACCTGGCCTCTGAGACCACCGCCAGACCGACGTTTTACATCGTCGCCTGTTCGCTTTACCGGGAAAGCGGCCGCGACGCCCAGGCGCTGAGCACCATCGAAAACGGCTTCAGACGGTTCCCCGGAAATGAGCGGATTTTGTTCGAGTACGGACTGCAGTTGGAACGGGACGGACAGCAGGATCAGGCGATTGCGATCATGGAACGGCTGCTGGAGATCGATCCCGATCATGCCGAGGCGCTGAACTTCGTCGGCTACACATGGGCGGACACCAACCGCCACCTGGACAAGGCACTAGCCTATATCGTCAGGGCCGTGGAACTCAGACCGGGCAACGGCTACATCCAGGACAGCCTGGGCTGGGTTCATTTCCGGCTCGGCAACCTCGAGCGCGCCCGCGATGAACTGCTCTATGCCATCGAGCTGCTGCCGGACGATCCGCAAATCCACGATCATCTCGGTGACGTATACCGGGCTCTCAAGGAGAATCGAAAAGCCGTGCAGGCGTATCGTCAGGCGCTGAAGCTTTTCGAAGAAGGCGACAAACAGGCCGAGGTGCAGAAAAAGATCGATGCCCTGCGCAAACCCTGATGCCCTCCTGCGAGCAGGTATCCTGCTGATCACCCTTCTTCTGGGCGGGTGCGCACCGACCCCATGGACGACGCCCGTCGAAGACGGCCTCGGCATCTCCATAAAGCGCTCCTACCTCCATTTCAGCGAAACGCAGAACCAGTGCCGGGCCGGTTGGGACGCCGACCTGCTTGCGACCATCCGCACCACCCTCAACGATGTCGCGTTTTCCGCCTATCTCCAGGCCCTGCCGCCATCGTTATTCAAGCTCGTCATCTCGAATCCGCTGGGTCAGCCGTTGAAACTGATCACCACCGACGGCGCCGCCTATCACTACATCGATACCCTTGCCCGATCAAGCATCACCGGAAGCATCCGGTCCTGGGCGGTGCGTTCCAATCTCCCCTACACGCTGATCTCCCGCCCCTGGCCGGACTGGCTTCAGGGCAGACCGGGAGTCGCGGACCAGGGAACGGTCACCGCCATCAGGCAGGACGGAAAGGGGCGCGGAGCCTGGCTCACCATTGGCTACACCGCTGATAAGGCGGATCAGCATAACGGCGAAAAGGAGTCCGGCACGATGCCTGCCCGGCAGGTTTCCGCCTACCTGCTCGTTGAGCCCGAAACCGGTATTGTCAAGGAGATGATCGTTGTCGATGAACGGCAGAAACCCCAGGCAACCATCCGTTATACAGAATGGCAGCAGGTGGCGGGATGTTTGTATCCGGTCGATATCGAAGTCACCGGGCTGCCCTACGGGGGGTACATCCACCTGAAATTCTCGAACCTGCAGCAGGCGGAACTGGTCCCGGGCGATTTTCAGATACGTACGCCTGCAGGATTCAGCAGGACCATGCTGCCATGATCCGAATTAGAAAAAAACTGGGGATCGGTCCCCGAATTATGTCTTCAATTCGTGGTCCGATCCCCAGTATTCCCTGATCTTCCCTATTTTTTATCGCCGTTTACCGCAAGTTCCTTGACATTCACGACGAACAGATTGTCTTCCTTGAAGAACAGCTGCTGCAGGTCGTAATGGTGATTCGGCACCAGTTCAAGTTCAACCCGCACCTTGTCCGGATCCTTCAGGCTCGCCACCGTTATGCGGTTGACGTACTTGCCGCCGGCTTCGATCTGCGACGGCACATCCGCTCCGATCTTGGCGTCATGGAAATCACAGACCACCCGGGGGGCTCCCTTCTCGATTCCGAAGACGAGCGGCGGATAGAAATGACTGAGCTTGAACAGCACGGTCTCGCTATTGTTAATCGCCTGTTCAAACGACACGTCGAGGAGCACCGGCTGTGCCTCATCGGAAGCAGCCGTTTCGGTTTTTCCGGTTTCGGCAGCAGGCACCTCGGGCTTTTCGGTTTCGGCAACAGGCACCTCGGGCTTTTCGGTTTCGGCAGCAGGCACCCCGGGCTTTTCGGTTTCGGCAGCAGGCACCTCGGGCATTTCGGTTTCGGCAGCAGGCACCTCGGGTTTTTCGGTTTCGGCAGCAGGCACCTCGGGTTTTTCGGCTTCGACAACCGCCACCTCTGGTTTTTCGGTATCGGCGGCGGGCACCTCGGTTTTTTCAGGGAGCGAAATTGGCTCCTCGGATTTGAGCGGAAGCTGGTCAACGTTGATCTGTGGACCCTGTGCTGCACCGCTTTCGGGTTTGCGCTGTGTTTCGGCGTCGTCAGAACGCGCCGCGACGCCCTGTGAAGCTTCCGGCTGAGCAGCTGAGGCCTGTTGAGTCTCCTGTTTATCGACCACGGGTTGTGCCGGCGCTGATTCCTCTTTATCCGTTACCGGGGCGGTTCCATAAACGATTTTGGCTTTCCCTACCTGGATACGCGGTTTTCCGGGATCGTATTGATTACCGGGAATGCCGGGATAAAAGGTGATCTCCAGGCTGTTGTTGGATACGTTAAAGGTTTGATCATAATCATACGAGCTGCCCGGCACGATATCGACAACCACCCGGGTCTTGAGCGGGTTCAGGTGACGGCCGACACGGACGCCCTGAACGAATTGGCCGTCTTTTCCGGCAATGGATTCTTTCGTACCGAGGTATCTGACGTCGTAGAAATCGAGGACCAGGCGGGGAAGCTCGCCATCAAGCCTGAATATGCTCGGGCTGTAGGAGCCGTTGAGCTTGATGACCACCGTTTCGTCGGAGCCTTCCTGTGCCCTGATGGTGATCGAGTCTATGGCCGGAGCTTTGGTGTCGTTCTGCGCACCAGCGATGAACGGCTGGAACAGAAGAAGTCCGAAGAGACAGATGAATGCTAGTCGTGTCACAACCAAAAAATTCCTCTGCTGAATCATGCGTGGTTCTCCAGACGATTAACAGACTCTTTGATTACTGTATCCAATCTTGTAAAGTCAACCTATTTCCGGTAAACATTCGGGTTCGCAGATGGGACTCTCCACAACTAACTTAACACACAACCCAGATCAATGGCAACCTCTGACCGCCTCGACACCGCCGCCCTGCTCCCTCTCCTGAGCCGGCCGGGGCGCTATATCGGCGGCGAATACAACAGCGCCGAAATAGCCCGGACCGCCGGGCTGAACTGGACGCTCGCTTTTCCGGATCTCTACGAAATCGGCATGTCCCATCAGGGACTGCAGATTCTCTACCATATCATCAACCGCACCGATTCGTATGCTGCAGAACGCTGCTACTGCCCGGCTCCTGATGCCGAGCGTCTGCTGCGCGCCCGCAGGATCGGCCTGACCACGCTTGAAACCGGACGCCCGGCGGCAGCCTGTGATCTGTTCGGTATCACCCTTCCCCATGAACTCTGCTACACCAATATTTTGAGCGTCTTCGATCTGGCGTCCATCCCCTTTCTTGCCCGCGATCGGGACCAGTCCCACCCGCTCGTTATCGGCGGTGGAACCTGCGGGTTCAACCCCGAACCGGTGGCCGATCTGTTCGACGCAATCCTGGTAGGTGACGGTGAGGAGGCGGTGATAGACATCAGCAAACTCATCGCATCGATGAAGGGTGACGGCGCCTGCAGAGATGAGATGATCGACGCGCTCGGGTCCGTCTCCGGCATCTACCTACCCCGTCGATATCAGCCACGCTACCGGGCAGACGGGACCATCGAATCCATCGCCCCGCAAGGCACAGCTCCGGACCGGGTAGCGAGGCGGGTGCTCGCCAATCTCGACCGGCTCGATCACCTGCTCGACCCGATCGTGCCCAACGCCAGGATCGTCCACGACCGGCTGGCCGTCGAAATCGCCCGCGGCTGCACCCGCGGATGCCGCTTCTGCCAGGCCGGCATCACCTATCGCCCGGTTCGCGAGCGCACCCCAGAGCAGATTATCGAGCTGGCCTCGCGCGGTATCACCCGTTCCGGGTTCGACGAGCTGTCGCTGTTGTCGCTGTCAACGGGGGATTACAGCTGTCTGCCCGAAGTGCTGCCGGAACTCATGAGACGATTCGCGCCGCAGCGGGTATCGGTGGCCATGCCGTCGATGCGCGTCGGAACGCTGACCAGGGAAATGATGGATGAAATCGGCAAGGTCCGTAAAACCGGATTCACCCTGGCCCCTGAAGCGGGCAGCGAACGGCTGCGCCAGACCATCAACAAGGGCATCAGTGAGAAAGACCTGCTGCTGGCGGCCGAACAGGCCTTTGCGCTGGGCTGGAACCTGATCAAGCTCTATTTCATGATCGGGCTTCCCACCGAAACCGGCGAGGATCTCGAGGCCATCGTCCAGCTCGTAGACAAAACCAGACAGGCAGGCCAGGTCGGCACCCGGGGACGGCAGCGGATCTCGGTCAGCGTCGGAACCTTCGTCCCCAAACCGCACACGCCGTTTCAATGGGAACCACAGCTGTCAATTGACGAGAGCCGTGAGCGGCTGTCTTTTCTGAAATCGCGGCTGCGCTCGAAATCGATCACCCTCAGATACCACGACCCGCAGCAGAGCTGGCTGGAAGGGATCTTTTCCCGCGGGGACCGGCGACTCACGCCGCTGATCATCGAGGCCTGGAAACAAGGGGCGCGTCTGGACAGCTGGAGCGATCATTTCAACCTCGAGCGCTGGCGCAATGCGGCGGCACTGCTCGGCCTCGAGCTCGATTTCTATCTGCGAGCCAGACGCAGCGATGAACGTCTGCCGTGGAGCCACATCGATCCGCTGGTCAGCGAGGAGTTCCTGCTTAGCGAACGGGACAGGAGCCTGAACCGGGAATACACGCCCGACTGTCGCTACCACGCGTGCCAGCAATGCGGACTCTGTGATTTCAAGACGGTGATGCCGGTCGTCCACAACCGCTCGCGAGTAGAACCGGAAAAACCGGGGTCAGAACATCTTTCATCGGATAATGGGCGGTCTAACCCCAATTTTTCCTCGGCCGCGGGAGCCTCGCCTGATGAACACTTCCGCTATCTCGTCACCTACTCACGAACCGGATCCATCTGTTATCTGGGCCACCTCGAGTTCCTCCAGATCATCCATCGATGCCTGCGGCGGGCGGGTATGAAGACCCATTTCTCGCAGGGCTTCAACCCGTCGCCCAAGGTTTCCTTCAGCCCCGCCCTGCCGGTGGGCACCCAGAGCTGCTGCGAGTTCTTCGTGATGGACCTGGTAAATCCGCTGGAGGACCTGGAGCAGGCCGGAATTGATCTGAGCGGGGCATTGCCGGCGGGAATCGAGGTCCGGTCCGTCGCTCCGATGCAGGAAGCGCTGCCCACCGATATCGTTTCCCGCTATGAGATCGACCTGCCCGCCGAACTGACAGAGAACGAACTGGCGCGCATCGAACAGTTCACAAACCTGGGCGAACTGGTCGTCGCCCGCGAACGGAAAGGAAAGCTCAAACGGGTCGACCTGCGTCCGCTGATCAGGGATCTGGCAGCGACGGGCGGTAAACGGTTGACCATGGAACTCATCAGTCGAAGCGGGCACCCGGGAACAAAGCCGGCCGAGGTGCTCGCCGCGCTGTTCGATTACGATGAGGAAATGCTGCTGCAGACCTTGGTGACAAAGGTATCCTGGTCCGGCTTGAGGGATTGAATCTCTTGCCGGGCCAGCTGATTTTGTGTAATAAGACAATCTGTCGCCCTTCCGGCTCAACAGCTATTCTTGAATCTTTGTCCTATCAGAGGTGAAACCATGAACAAGAAATTCGTTTTGCGCGATGATGAAATGCCCCGGCAGTGGTACAAC
>JAJDNR010000084.1 GCA_022340565.1 Desulfofustis sp. | reverse complement strand
CTGGTTCTATAAAAATCAGCGGGACGCGGAACTGAGCCATGTGGAGAAGCTGATCAAAACCGGCAGGGCCACCTTCGGGCAGCGGGTGACCCTGTTCTGGGAGAGTGTGTTCGGCAGCATCGTGGTGCTGAACTGCTATGTTGCCGCAGCCGTTCTGACCGCTATCTACTGGATCATCTGGATGTGACGATATCCTTCTTGGCCTTGAGGTTGAACCGTTTCATGCGGTTCCAGACGGTGACCCGGGAGACCCCGAGCAGTTTCGCCGCCCGCGACTGATTTCCTTTGGCCCGCTCGAGGGCGTCGATTAGTTCCTGCCGCTCTATCTCATACAGGTTGAATCCGCCCTTCTTCGACGGGGGTGGCAGCCTGGGATGCTTCCGGGAGATGGTTTCCGGGAGGTGACTGGGATGGATGGGGCCGGAGTGGCAGGTCACGAACGCGTATTCGAGCGCGGCCCTGAGTTCCCTGATATTTCCCGGCCACCGGTAGTTCATCATCAACTCCATGGTGTCTCCATGGATGCCGTCGATGGTCTTGCTGCTCTTTACGGAGAGGATGCGGAAGAACGATTCAACGAGAAGCGGGATATCCTGCGAACGTTCCCGCAGCGGTGGCAGGAAGATCGGGATCACGTTGATCCTGAAATAGAAGTCGTTTCTGAATCTTCCCTGCTCGACCAGTTTCGGCAGATTCTGGTTGGTGGCCGAGATGATACGGACATCGGTATTGATCGGCGTCGATGAACCGACCCGTTCGATTACCTTCTCCTCGAGCACCCGCAGCAGCTTGATCTGGGTCGACATCGGCAGGTCGCCGATTTCGTCTAGAAAGAGATCGCCGCCGGTGGCTTTCTCGAAACGCCCGATCCGGTCCTTGTACGCCCCGGTGTAGGCTCCGCGGACATGTCCGAACAGTTCGCTCTCGAGAAGCGACTCGGTGAGGCTCGCGCAGT
The DNA here is from genome assembly GCA_022340565.1 of Desulfofustis sp. GTDB lineage: Bacteria > Desulfobacterota > Desulfobulbia > Desulfobulbales > Desulfocapsaceae > JABDQA01. The sequence continues at coordinate 13,417 of JAJDNR010000084.1, read as the reverse complement.
TCACCTTGACGAACGGTTTGTCCTTCCTGGCTCCGATCTCATGGATCGCCCGGCTGACCAGTTCCTTGCCGGTGCCGCTCTCCCCGTAGATGATCACCGGTGCGTCCGAATAGGCGGCGTTTTCGATGAGGTCGAAGACCTGCTGCATCGCCGGAGAGGTGCCGACGATGCCGTGGAAGTCGTTCTGGGCCTGCAGCTGCCGGCGATAGGCCTCGAGTTGATTGTCCTTTTCGACGATTTCGGTCAGATCGGTGATGGTGCCGACACGGCCCAGCGCGTTGCCGTCACCGTCGCGCAGAATGGCGGTGGTCTTCAGGGTGTGGATCCGGGAACCATCCTTGCGCTTCACCAGGCATTGATGCTGGTCCGACTCGTGCTGCGGATCCCCGGAATCGGTCTGGAAGTCGCTGTACTTGGGGGCATTGTCGTCGAGATCGTTGTCAAGGATCGAGCAGTGTTCGCCGATCAGCTCTTCTCTGCTGTAGCCGGTGATCTGCTCGAAGGCCTTGTTCACCGATACGATGGCGCCGCTGGTATTGATGATCATGATCCCGTCGCGGATGGTGTTGACCACCGTCTTCCAGTACCCATCAAGCTCGCGACCGATCATTAAATCACCTGTTAAGCATTTATACCTGTTAAGGCAGGGGTATTAACACTTTAACACCCGCTCACACCGGTTCAGCAGACCGGCACTCATCATACCAGACTTCACCCGGATCTGAAACGTCCTCGATCAGAAAAAATATGGTTATAACACCTTGTAATAACAGCTTAAGCATAGATCAGAACGGATTGATAAATGAAACTTATAATGATCTGGTCCGGATTTTGTAAAAGCCTGGGCCGTGTGTTAATGATTTGTCCGCGAGGTAAAACCGGTGCCTGAACAGTCGCATATCGTAATCGATTTACGGAACTTCGTGTCCTGGTTTTCACTGCTGAAAATCACCCAGATATTCGACGGTATGGGCACTTCGGAGATCCTGGAAATCAACGGGGCCGACGCGGAGACCAAACAGGACCTGTTCAAGATCCTCCCCGCCGCGTCGTACCGTATCATCGGTTCCGGCGAGGAAGAGAATGAGGATGGATTCTGCCAGGTTGTGATCCAGAAGACCGCCGGTGCCGTGCTGATGGATCAATGAGCCGTCGCCTGAGGGCGTTATGTCACCAGGCGTCATTTTAGAATCGGAAGGATAGCACGATGACAACAACCACCATTGAAATGAAAGGAAAGAGAACAAGCTCCTTCAAGGACAAGGTCCAGGAGATCATCCCCGGCGGGGGAAATCTCGATCTGTGCCTGACCTGCGGAGCCTGTGCCGCCGGCTGCCCTGCGACCGGGCTTGAAGACATGGACCCCCGCAAGTTCCTGCGGATGTGCGCGATGGGACTTGACGAAGAGGTCACCAAAACCCCCTGGGTGTGGATGTGCACCATGTGCCAGCGCTGTATCTATGTGTGCCCGATGAAGATCGACATTCCCCAGCTGGTCTACAACGCCCGCGCCGAATGGCCGCGCGATGAGCGCCCCAAGGGGATCAGGGATTCCTGCGACATGGCCCTTAGAAACGAATCGGCCAGCGCGATGGGGACCGCTCCTGACGATTTCGTTTTCGTTGTCGAAGACGTGCTTGCCGAGTACCAGGAGTCCCAGCCGGAGTTCAAGGACATGGCAGCCCCGATCGACAAGCAGGGCGCCCATTTCTTCCTGAACCAGAACTCCCGTGAGCCCAACACCGAGCCGGACGAGCTGGTGCCGCTGTGGAAAATCCTGCACCTGGCCGGGGTCGACTGGACCTACGGCAGCCGCGGCTGGGCGGCCGAGAACTACTGCCTGTTCCTGGCCGACGACAAATGCTGGGAGCATGTCACGAGGACGTCGGCGAAACAGGCCGACGAGTTGGGGTGCAAGGTCTTTCTCAACACCGAATGAGGCCACATCACCTTCTCAGTCCGGGCCGGACTGAAAAAATTCGGAATCGATCACAACTTCGAGGTTGCCTCGATATACCAGTACTACGCGAAATGGATCCGCGAAGGGCGGCTGAAGCCCAGTTCCGAATGGAATCGCGAGCGCGGTATCAAGTTCACCATCCAGGATCCCTGCCAGATCGTCCGCAAGAGCTACGGGGATGAGGTTGCTGATGACCTCCGTTTCGTCGTCAAGTCGATCGTCGGCGAGGAAAACGTCGTCGAGATGACCCCCAACAAGTCGAACAACTACTGCTGCGGGGGCGGCGGCGGCTTCCTGCAGTCCGGTTTCCCGGAGGCGCGGCGTGATTACGGCCTGCTCAAGTACGAGCAGATCATCGCCACCGGGGCGGACTACTGCATCACCGGCTGCCACAACTGTCACGCCCAGGTCCACGATCTCGCACACTACCACGGCGCATCGTACAACACGGTGCATATTTGGACGCTGCTGTGCCTGTCGCTCGGCATTCTCGGGCCGAACGAGCGGACCTATCTGGGCGATGATCTGAAGGATGTGGATGTCTTTCATCCGGAGACATCACTCTATTAACCATCGATACTTGAAGCGCAAGGACGACTTACATTCAGTGTTAACCGGAGGAAGAGGATAATGAGCTTTCAGAAACGATTGTCAGCAAAGGAATTTGTCGTTCTGGCAGAGATGCATACCCCCAAGGGGGTTAACATCACCAGGCTGGTCAACGATGCCCGCCGTATCAAAGGCAGGATCGACGGCGTCGTGATCCCCGACATGGACAACGGCATCATGCGCATGAGTGCCCTGGCCGGCGGCGTGCTGATGCAGCAACAGGGGGTCGAAGCCATCATCCATGTCTACTGCCGTGACCGCAATCGCATGGCGCTGCAGGGCGACGTTCTGGCCGCCCATGTGCTGGGGGTCCAGAATCTGCTGGTCACCCACAGTGAAGACATGAGCCAGTCCGATCACCGCGAAGCGCAGCCCGTCTATGACATCGACGAGGTCGAGCTGATCGAGGCCATCGACGGTCTGGCCAACGGCAAGGACATGGGGGGGTTCGAGCTTGACGGGACCCCGTCGTTCACGATCGGCTGCACCATCGCCCCGTATGGCGATGACGCGTCGCTGGAAGAGGAACTGGAGTTGGCCCGCAGGAAGATCGAGGCCGGAGCCGGCTATGTGCTGACGCCGCCGGTATTCGACCTGCGCACGTTCAGACAATTCATGGATAAGGCGGGCGGCCTCGGGGTGCCGGTGATTCCCACCGTGTTCCTCATCAAGTCCTTGGCCATCGCTCAGTATATAGCCAATAGCGAGCCGGGGGCCAACATCTCCGAAAACCTGATCAGAAGAATCCGCAAGTCGTCCGACCGCGAACTCGAAGGGATCAAGATCGCCGGCGAGACGGTGGCTGGAATCAGGGACCTGGCCCAGGGAGTGATGCTGCAGACCCTGGGATGGGAGCACAAGCTGCCCGACATCCTCGATGCGGCCGGTATGTAGGACGATCCGATAATTTATCAGCGAAAGACTACCATGCAAAATCTAGATAGATCACATACCAGCAAACCGGTTCTAGTCGTCGGCGGCGGTCTTGGCGGCATCCGCACCGCTCTGGACCTGGCCGAAGCCGATAAGAACGTTGTGCTGGTGGATACCGCCCACAACATCGGCGGCCTGATGACTCAACTCGATCGAACTTTTCCGACCAACAACTGTGACCTCTGCACGCTGGCGCCGAACCTTTCGGAAAGCAACCGCCAGGAGCACATCAAACTGATGGCGATGACCAGGGTTGAGGCGGTCAGTGGAGAAAAAGGCAATTTCAAGGTGAGCCTGAAGACCGAGCCGCGCTACATCAACCTCGACAAATGCACCGGCTGCGGGGAATGCCTTAAGGCCTTTCCCGAGTGCGTGACCTTCACGCCCGGACTGGACCATCGGGCGCCCACCTGCATGCGTTATCCGCAGGCCACGCCGCAGGCCTACTCGATCGACCTAACCAGGTGCGGCGATGTCGAAGCTCTGGTGAAATGCTGCCCGACCGGGGCGATCAACCCCGATGATCTGGGTAGCCGCGGAGACGTGGCCTGCAGTTCCATCGTCCTGGCCCCCGGCGCCTCCTTGTTCGACCCGTCGGGTCTCGACTACCTGGGATACTCTGATCATGTTGACGTGGTCACCAGCCTCGAGTACGAACGCCTCCTGTCGGCCTCGGGGCCCACTTCCGGCCGGCTGCTGCGGCCGTCCACCGGCGAACCGCCGAAGCGGGTCGCCTGGATCCAGTGTATCGGCTCTCGCGGCCTGCAGCGCGGGGCCGCTCCCTATTGCTCCGGTGCCTGCTGCATGTTCGCGCTGAAAGAGGCGATGGTGTCCAAGGAACGATTCCGTGAAGATATCGAAACGACCATCTTTTACATGGACATGCGGACCTTCGGCAAGGATTACGAGCGCTATTATCAGCGGGCGAAAAACGAGTTCGGCGTGCGTTTCATCCACAGCCGGCCGCACTCCGTGCTGATGAACGAAGCATCGGGCGGCATCGTTCTCGGCTATACCACGGACGATACACCCAAACTGCTCAGCGAAGCGTTTGACATGGTGGTACTCTCCATCGGTTTTCGGATCGGCGACGAGATGCGCAGCCTAGCCACGATGCTTGGTATCGACGTCAACGACTCCAGCTTTCCGGTGCATCCGGGGCTGAACCAGGTTGAGACGACCCGGCCGGGCATATACGTGGCCGGGGCTTTCGAGGCACCAAAAGACATCCCGGAAACCATGGTTCAGGCCAGTGCCGCCGCCTGCATGGCCGGCAAGGACGTGATCCCGCTTGAAAAGGAGATTGAAGAAGCACCGGCCCTGCCGCTGGAAAGAAACGTGGTCGGTGAGCAGCCCAGGGTCGGCGTGTTCATCTGCGACTGCGGCGAAAATATCGGCAGCGTCATCGACGTTGAGAAGCTGGCGGAGCGAGTCTCCGTTTTCGAGCATGTGGCGGTCGCGATGGCGGCGGGGCACGGCTGCAGCCGCGAGTCGATGGAACAAATCCGCCAGACCATCGAGGAACAGGAAATAAACCGCGTGGTCATCGGCGGCTGCTCCCCGCGCACCCATGAGGCCAAGTTCCAGGACCTGATCCGCAAGGCTGGACTCAACAAGTACCTGCTCGAGTTCGCCAATATCCGGGATCAGGTAACCTGGGTCCACTCCCATCAGCCCGAAAAGGCCATGGCCAAAGCCGAGGATCTGCTCAAGATGGCCGTCGGCGCGGTATGCAAGGCGCACCCGCTGGCCGAGCACAGCCTGCCGATCAACAAGAACGTGCTGGTTATCGGCGGCGGCGTGGCCGGAATGACCGCATCGCTGGAACTGGCGGATCAGGGTTTCAGGGTCTATCTGGTCGAACAGAGCAACAGGCTGGGCGGCATCGCCGCTAACCTGAAAAGGACGCTCGAAGGCCATGACGTGCAGGCGTTTGTGCACAATCTTATCGAGCGCACCCAGTCCCATGACTCCATAGAGGTGATCATGGGCGGCATGATCGTCGATCACACCGGCATGCCCGGCATGTTTACCACCGGCATGCAGGTGGGTCGGCAGATGTTCTACCGCCAGATCGAACACGGCGTCACCATACTCGCCACCGGCGCACTTCCCAACCGTCCAAATCTGTTCGGGCTTGGCACCGGCAAGCAGATTGTCACCCAACTGGATCTGCAGACCACCATCCACGACGACCCCGAGAAGGTCAGATCCTGGGAAAACGTGGTGATGATCCAGTGCGTCGGTTCTCGCACCGAGGACAATCCGAACTGTTCGCGAATCTGCTGCCAGAACGCGGTGAAAAACGCACTGCACCTGCTCGACGTGAATCCCGATGTGCGGATTTTCGTGCTCTACCGCGACATGCGCACCTATGCGTTCCAGGAAGAGTACTACCAGAAGGCCCGGGAACGGGGGGTAATTTTTGTCAGGTACCAGCAGGATCAACCGCCGCAGGTCAAGCTGGTCGGCGATCATGTCGAGGTCACCTACAGAGACATCATCCTCGGACGTGACGTGAAGGTTACCGCCGACTGCCTGTGCCTGAGCACCGGACTCATCGCCAATGAAGATTCCAACGAGGAAATGGCCAGGATCTTCAAGCTGCCGCGCAGCGAGGACGGTTACTTCCTCGAGGATCACATCAAGCTGCGGCCGGTCGATCTGCCGGTGCCCGGATTCTTCGTGGCGGGCACCGCACATGCGCCAAAACTGATTAGCGAAAGCCTCGTCCAGGCTCGGGCGGTGGCGTCGCGCGCCCAGACCATCCTGGCCCGCGATGCGATCAACCTCGGTGCGGCAACGGCAAAGGTCGACGGCAAGCTCTGCGCCGCCTGCCTGATCTGTGTCAGGGCGTGCCCGTTCAACGTGCCGTTCATCAACGCCGACGGCTATTCGGAGATCGACCCGGCCAAGTGCCACGGCTGCGGCATATGCGCGGCAGAGTGCCCGGCTAAGGCGATCCAGTTGATGCAGTTCGAGGACGACATGATCATTTCAAAATTAGAACAACTTTTCGAAAAGGTAGAAGCATGAAAGAACAGTTCGAACCCGTAATCGTGGCGTTTTGCTGCCATTACTGTGCCTATACGGCGGCGGACATGGCCGGGAGCCAGCGACTCGTCTACCCGCCAAACGTGAAGATTATCCGGGTGCCCTGCTCCGGCAAGGTCGATTCGATCCACATCCTCAAGGCTTTTGAGAAGGGTGCGGACGGGGTCTACGTGGCCGGCTGTCTGGATGGGGACTGCCATTTCAAGAACGGTAACGACAAGGCATCGCGTAAGGTCGCCCAGATGATGCGCTACCTGGAGGAAATTGGCATCGAGCCTGAGCGGCTGGAAATGGTCAAGATGTCGGCCGGTATGGGGGAGCGTTTCGCCCGCATTGCGACCGAGATGACCGAGAAGATCAGGAAGCTGGGCCCGAGCCCCATCAAGGCCGCCGCTGCTTGATGAAAGCTGATGCGGAGTGAACATACAAGGAGAGTGAACCACAATGATTACAGCTGAACGAAAACCACTCGAAGAGATACTTGCCTACATCAAGCCGTTCAAGCGGATTCTCTTGCTTGGCTGCAATGAGTGCGTGACGGTGTGCGCGGCTGGCGGCAGAAAGGAGGTTGGAGTACTTGCATCGGGGCTGCAGATGAGCCGGCTCAAGGACGGCAGCTCAATCGATATCCGCGAGCATACGCTGGAGCGGCAGTGCGACCCGGAATACGTGGAAGAGCTGGTGCCGATGATCGACTCGGCCGATGCGGTGCTGTCCATGGCCTGCGGCTGCGGCGTGCAGCAGCTGGCCATGCGCTTCAGGGACAAACCGGTGTTCCCGGCTGTCAACACCAAGTTCATGGGCGGTTCCGACCGCCACGGCGTGTGGACCGAGCGCTGCCAGGGCTGCGGCGACTGCCTGCTCGGCCTGACCGGCGGCATCTGCCCGATTGCCAAGTGCGCGAAGCATCTTATGAATGGACCCTGCGGCGGATCGGCGGGCGGCGTCTGCGAAATCGGCGACGACGTCGACTGCGCGTGGCATCTGATCTGGGAGCGTCTCAAGGCGCTGGGACTAACCGATCAGTATATGGAGATCATGCCGGCCAAAGACTGGAGGCCGGCCGGAGGTGGTGGTCCGCGCAAGATTATCAGGGAGGACTTAGCAGAATGAAAACCGAAAGCAAGCTCGAAAAAGTACTGGCTGCCGGCCATCTCGCTGTCACCTCGGAGTGTGGTCCTCCCCGGGGGGCGTCGGCCGAAACGGTCATTGAAAAGGCCAAATACCTCGATGGTGTTGTGGATGCGGTGAACATCACAGACAATCAGACCGCCATGGTGCGCATGTCGAGTTTCGCCGGGTCAGTGCTGGTCAGGCAGCAGGGTATGAACCCGCTGCTGCAGATGGTCACCCGGGACCGCAACCGGCTGGCGATGCAGGCCGACATCCTCGGCGCCTACGCGCTAGGCATCAACACCATGCTGTGTCTGTCCGGCGATCACACCAGGTTCGGCGATCACCCGATGGCAGCCAACGTCCACGACATCGACTCGATCCAGCTGATCCAGATGGTGAAGAAGATGCGGGACGAGGCAAAGTTCCAGGGCGGGGCGGACATCAAGGGGGTAGTTCCGAAGATGTTCATCGGCGCCGCCGCCAACCCCTTCGCCGACCCCTTCGAACTTCGGGTGATGCGGCTCGCGAAGAAGATCGCCGCCGGTGCCGACTTCATCCAGACGCAGTGCATCTTCAACATCGACAAGTTCGAGAAATGGATGGAAGGGGTGCGCGGTATGGGGCTGCACAAGAAGTGCTATATCCTGGCCGGCATCACGCCGATGAAATCAGTCGGCGCGGCCCGCTACATGAAGAACCGGGTGCCCGGCATGGACGTCCCGCAGGAGCTGGTCGACCGCATGGGCAGCGTCGACAAGGAGAAACAGCCGGAGGAGGGCATCGACATCTGCCTCGAGACCATTGAGCGTCTAAAGCAGGTCGAAGGTGTCGCCGGCTTTCATATCATGGCCATAGACTGGGAAGAGAAGGTCGCGGAGATTGTCAAGCGCGCGAATCTTTATCCGAGACCCCAGGCGTAACTGAGTAGATTCTATAAAACGGGAGGATTACACAGATGAGTGATCAACAATTGATACTTGTTGTCGACGACGATACCGATCTGGTGGAAGCGCTTGCGATGAAGCTCGAAAGTGAGAATTTCGCCGTCGCCAAGGCCTATGACGGAGTCGAAGGATTCGACAAAATCAAGGAACGGCGCCCGGCGCTGGTCATCCTGGACGTGATGATGCCGAGAAAGGACGGCTACCAGCTCTGCGACGAGCTGAAAAACGACGCTGGTTACAAGGATATTCCAATTATCCTGCTGACCGCCGTGGCCGAGGCGGTCAACTCGACCAACTATACGCATATGGGCGGGAAAACGACCCTGGCGGATGACTATGTCCCCAAACCGATCGACCTTGATAAACTGATGGAGATCGTCAGGGACAACCTCTAGAAGACCGGCCCGGTCTCCCGCCCGACGGGAAGCCGGGCCATCCTCACCGATGATGGACGAGCGGTCTTATCTCCAGCCTGAATCGGGGCGGAAGCTGGGCCTGGGGGGAATCAAGTTCAGCGACGCCCAGTCGCGCCTGGTCTTTCGCCCCGTCGGCGGCCTTGCTGCGCTGTCGCGAATTCTTGCAGCCTTCGCCGGAAAGCGCATCAACCTGCACCAGCTCGTCTTCCGAAAAATTCCTGTTGGCGGAGTCGAACTCTATCTTGCCCGGAATGCATATCTGCAGAACCGGAGCCTGATCGACGGCGAACTGGATTCGCACGGCCTGGCCCCGGCAGAAGTTGCCGAACCGGTGGGAACGCTCACCCTGTTTCCGCATGCATCGAGCATGGAGGTGTTGCTGAAGGTGATAGGAATTGCCGTTGGATCCGGTCTGCCGGTTCACAGCATGTGTTCGTCGTTGTCGGCGCTCTGCATCGCGACCGACGCGGAGCGGCTCGACGAGCTGGCCGGCGCGCTCCTGGAAGTATTCAGCCTGCCCGACGGTCACAGCCCCTTCAGGTACGAGCAGTCGGATCTGGACCGCAGACTGACCGGTGGACAGGGACGGATCGTGGAGACCATTGCCAGATACTGGGAGCCGGTCATCAGGATTTACGGTTCGAGTTTGAAAACCGGATTGACCGGAGTTAGTGTTTCAGCCGATGGCGACCGCCTTCTAGAGGTGATAGGTGAGCTTGCCGACTGCCGGATTGCGAGGTTTTTGATGGTGGAGCTGACCGGAACCGAATCGGGACGATACAGCCTGCAGCTGATCTTCGACCCGGAACACCAGCATGGAGCGGCCGCGGCACTGAGTTTTGGACTAGAACGCATTGATAATATTGAATATTATGTTTGGAAAGGACTGGAACTGCTGTTTTTCCACGGTCCCCATTTCCAGGACCGCTACGGAGTCATGCATACTGCCGTAGCAGCTCTGTCCGAGGCGTCTGTTGAGATATCTTCGGCAATCTGCTCGGGAACCGGTGTCCACCTGGTCGCCAAGGAAGAGGCTGGAAGACATATGCTCGACGTATTGGGTGAGGTTTTTGTTGTTCCGTGAGCCTCGACCAGATAACCATGGGGGACAGGCTTGGGCCGTTCCACTCCTAGCAACAGGGATCTATAAACATCGGAGATGGAATTTATTCTGTCCCCTCCTCAGTGATGACAGAGCAGACCGACAGAGCGGATGACTGGCGATTCAAGCTGTTTGACTCGCTGTCATTCCCGACCCGCATCCTCAAGCCGGACGGCACTATTATCGCCGTCAACAACGTGTTTCTGGAGCGAAGCGGCGACCAGGAAGCGGAGGTCATCGGCAGCACATGCCGCGTCAACAACCTGAAGCATTTTCCCAATCAGTCGTTTCCGTGCACTAATGGCGAAGATTGCCCGCTGTGCCGGACCGTTATCCGGAAAATGAGCCAGTCGGTGCTGCTGCACACCACCGGCGATGATGACGAGCCGCACTGGGAGGAACGGGTATTCTCCCCGATTCTCGGAGGGGACGGTGGGGTCGAGTATGTCATAGAGTCCATTCGCGACGTCACCAACGTGAAGCGTATCGAGAAGCTGTACATCGACATGCGCGAACTCATCGATAATGTCGTCCAGAGCTCGGTCAGCGGCATTATCGCCGCCAATCGCAAGGGCGATATCATCCTCGCCAACGAGGCGGCGGAAGAGCTTTTCGGTTACACCGCCGAGGAAATCCGACGGGTGAACATCGAGGATTTCTATCCACCCGGCGTTGCCCGCGACATCATGAAGATGCTCCGAGACGAAAAACTCGGACGCAAGGGCAAACTGCCGGTAACCCATTTGGAGATCATCTCCAAGCAGGGCGAGAAAATCCCTGTGGAGATGACCGCCGCGATTATTTACGAGAACGGCGAAGAGGTCGCGACTGCAGGTATCTTCAACGACCTCCGGGAGAAGCTGGCGGTGGAGCAGAAGCTCTACGAAAGCAGGGTGAAGATCGGCCAGGCCGAGAAGATGGCGTCGCTGGGACGGCTGGCGGCTGGCGTCGCCCACGAAATCAACAACCCGCTCACCTCGATTCTGATGTACGGAAGCATTATGCGGGAAAAACTGGAACCCGGCCACCAGCTCGCCGGCAACCTCGATTATGTGCTCGAGGACGCCGAGCGGTGCAAGAACATCGTCAAGAACCTGCTCGCTTACAGCCGACAGTCGAGTTCGACCAAAGAGGTACTGCCGTTCAACTCGATCGTCACCGAGAGTCTCAAGCTGCTGCACGATCAGCGGCTGTTCAGGCATGTCGAGGTCGTTCAGCAGCTGATCGAACAGGAGGTGCTGATTCGGGCTGACAAGAACCAGATCTGCCAGGTGGTTATCAACCTGGTGATGAACGCGGTGGATGCGATGGACGAACGAGGCCGGCTGACCTTTACCACCTGCGTCGGCGAAGACCACAAAACCGCCCGCCTGAGGGTGACCGATACCGGTCCGGGTATCAAGCCGGAACACATGTCCAAGATCTTCGACCCGTTCTTCACCACAAAAGCGCCGGGCAAGGGGACCGGGCTCGGACTGAGCATGGCGTACGGGGTGATGGAGGAAAACCAGGGCCGGATTTTTGTCGAACAGACAGGTCCCGGAGGGACGACCTTCGTGCTGGAGCTGCCGGTTGTCACTCTCTCCAATGAAATACTATTCGATTCAATCGGTTGAATGACTTAGGTATCGGCCATGGAAAGCAGGGATCATCTCGAATTCAGAGAAAATACCAGAATTCTCGTCATCGACGACGAGGCGCGTATCAGGGACGCGTGCAGCATGGTGCTGAGCGACCAGGGGTTTGAGGTCGGAACAGCCGAAGACGGTGACAAGGGACTGGCGATGATCAGGGCCGCGCATTTCGACCTGATCCTGGTCGACCTGATGATGCCCGGTTTGTCCGGACTCGAGGTGCTGGCCATCGTTCGCGACAAGCATCCCGACACGGTAGTGATCGTGATCACCGGCTATGCGACGCTCGAGCATTCGATCGAAGCGATGAAAAAGGGCGCGTTCGATTTTATCCCCAAGCCATTCACCCCCGACCAGCTGCGCGCAATCGTCGACAAGGCGATCCGTTACAACCGGGCGCTTCAGGACATTGCCGATACCCAGTCACGACTCAAGACGCTGGTAAACGGGCTTACCGACGGGGTCCTCGTTTCCGACCGGAATCGGCGGGTGGTGCTCGCCAACCATGCCTTTCTGCACTATATCGGCTACCACGGGGAAGCGGTGACCGGCCGCAGCATCGACGAACTGCGGGTCGGTGAGCGTTTGCGCGAAATGATTGAGGAGACCCTGCAGATGCCGGCCGATACCTTCACCGAGATCACCCACGAACTGAGCTGGGAGACCGGGGAAGACCAAAAGATCTTTCTCGCCAAGTGCACCCCTTTCAGGAGCCGCAACGGCGACAATATCGGCACGGTCACAGTGCTCAACGACATAACGGCGCTCAAGCAGCTCGACAAGATGAAATCCGATTTCGTATCCCTGGTGAGCCATGAGGTGCGCAGCCCGTTGAACAGTCTGATGATGCAGGTGCAGGTGATCCTCGACGGACTGGCCGGAGAACTCACCGACAAGCAGCGCGAGATCCTGATCCGGGCTTACGGGAAGATGGCAGGGTTGAGTTCGATGGTTTCGGAACTGCTCGATCTGTCCCGTATCGAGGCGGGCCTGATCTCGCGGGAGAAGGAGAAGCTCGATTTCGAGGCCCTGTTGAGCGACCAGATAACGTTTCACAAACCTGCGGCGACGGAGAAAAGAACCTCGCTGGAGCTCGATATTGACGGGATCCTGCCGGTGATTTTCGCGAACAGGCGCGGCATGGAGGAAGTGCTGACCAACCTGATTACCAACGCCATCAAATATTCTCCCGAGGGCAGTGCGATCGAGGTTTCTGCAGGCATGGGCAACGACTATCTGCGACTCGTCGTCGCCGACAACGGCTACGGCATCCCTGAAGAAGACCTGGATCGGGTGTTCGACCGTTTCTATCGGGTGAAGGATGAACATACCCGCACCCAGCAGGGGACCGGCCTTGGTCTGTCGCTGGTCAAGTCGATCGTCGAATCCCACCACGGCAATATCAGGGTGGCGAGTAGGCCCGGTCAGGGTACCACCTTCACCGTCCTCATCCCGGTAGCGCAGGCACCCTGAGACCGGGGACGATGATCCCATGTTGAGAGGCTATTTATTCATTCTCACCGCGGCGTTCTGCTGGGGATTCATCGGCATTTTCTCTTCAATCGCCTTCGCCGAGGGGCTCGCGCCGATGGAGGTCGCTTTCTGGCGGGCCCTGTTCGCGTGGTTCTGTTTCGGGACGCAGGCCCTGG
>JAJDNR010000079.1 GCA_022340565.1 Desulfofustis sp. | reverse complement strand
AACTTTTACGCCACCTATGCCAATCAGTGGTTCGAACGGACCCTGGATGACTCGGCGATCCGCCGCATGGACATACCCCAGGCCTTTTTGCTCAGCGATGCAATTTTAAAGTTATTTATCAATATAACGTCGAATATGGTTGTTTATCCTGAACAAATTTACAAACAGCTCAGAGCTGAACTACCGTTTATGGCCACCGAAAAGATCTTGATGGAAGCGGTCGAAAAAGGTAAAAGCCGACAGGAAATGCACGAGGTGATCAAGATTCACTCGCTTGAAGCCGGCAAGGCCGTCAAGCATCAAGGACTGCACAACGATCTGCTGCAGCGGCTCGGTGATGATGAGCGTATTCCATTCACAACTGAAGAACTTGAACAGATGACGGGCGATCTGCTGCGGTTCACCGGCCGGGCCGTCCAACAGACCGAGGAATATCTTGCTGAGATTGTCTCCCCCCTGCTTGAAGCCAACAGGGGTTCATATGTGGCCGTAGACTCGGCACTGAACGTATAAATGCTCGGATCATCCGCACATCTGGTTGAAACCTACTATCGGATCACTCCTGAAAAGTTTCATCTTCTCAAATTTATCCTCGAAGGCTATGACAATCTTGCTGTTCTTTCTTCGATGTCAGGGAAAACCGGCCTGATCCGGTTGAAATGCGCTCATGAATCACTTCCCGAGCTGATCAGCCTTCTCGCCGCAGTTGCGCCGTATATAAAGCAAAGGCGTCTGTGATACTCAAACCGTTTAAGTGCAATGCCCGATTCCACCTTTTTTATCAAAACCTTCGGCTGTCAGATGAATATCCGAGACAGCGAAATCATGGCCCAGAAGCTGTCTGAGAACGGCTACATTGAAACGAGCGTTCTCAACGACGCGGAACTGATCATCATCAACACCTGCTCGGTGCGGGGCAAGGCAGAACAAAAGGTGTTCAGCATGCTCGGCTCGCTGCGAAAACAAAAACTGACCAATCCGGCACTGAAAATCTGCGTGGCCGGCTGTGTGGCCCAGCAGGAGGGCCAGAAAATCATCGACCGAATGGGACATGTCGACCTGGTAATCGGTACTCAGCACATCTACAAACTCCCGGAATTGCTCGCCCAACTCAGCACCGGACGCACTGCGATAAACCTTTCTGATACTTACGAAATCCCGCAATATATTCCAAAAATCCAGGGTTCTCAGACGACCGATTTTGAGCCCCTGGAGCCCGCCAGACCGTTCCAGTTCTCCCGTTTTGTGACGATTATGCAGGGCTGCAACAATTTCTGCACCTATTGCGTGGTTCCCTACACCAGGGGAAGAGAAGTATCACGTAATGCCGAAGATATAGTACAAGAAGTTGATATTCTGGTTCAATCCGGAGTTAAAGAAATTACGCTGCTGGGGCAGAACGTGAATTCCTACGGCAGCACCAACACGGTTGCCAACGGCTCTCTCCCCTACTCTTTTGCCCGGCTGCTTAGAGATGTATCCAGGGTCGAGGGATTGAAACGGCTCAGATTCACCACCTCGCACCCCAAAGACATCTCCGACGAGCTCATCGACTGCTTTTCGACCATCCCGAACCTGTGCCCGCAGATCCATCTGCCGGTGCAGAGCGGTTCAGACCGAATCCTCAAGCGGATGAACCGTAAGTACAGTATCGCCTCCTACCTCGAGAAAATAGATCGCCTGCAGTCGGCCCGTCCCGGCATAGCCATCACCACCGATATGATCATCGGCTTTCCGGGCGAAACGAACAGAGATTTTCAGGACACCATGGATCTGCTCGAACGGGTCAGATATCATGGCTCGTTTTCGTTCAAATATTCGGACAGACCCGGAACCGCCGCTGCCAGCTATGCTGAGAAGCTGTCTGAAACGGAAAAGGGCCGGCGGCTACAGATCTTCCAGAACCGCCAGGACCAGATCAGCCTCGAGCGCAACCGCGAGTATATCGGGCAAACCCTGTCGGTCCTGGTGGAAACGAATATGGACGGGAGGCTGATGGGAAGGAGTGCGACGAACCACATCGTCCACGCTGCCGGCGTTACCGGCACAATCCAGCCGGGAGCATTTGTCGATGCGGAAATCTTCCACGCCGGCCAGCATTCTCTGTTGGGCCGGCTCAGTGAATGATCAACTGAATTCGTCGATCTGATCCGGATCCGTATCAAGCGGGTTGACTTTCTGGCCGTCAGCATCGGTTGCCGGCTGTTCCTCCGGCATCACCGCCGCATCGGGCCTTTCGCTCTCTTCGTCGAGGCCTGGAAGCACACCGCTGGCGCGCTCCTTGACGACCCGTTCGGTGGATTCGACCACCCTGCGCACCACCCTGGGGGAAACCCGCTTGCCTTTTGCCGAGGTTCCCTTGATCAGGAATTCATCGAAATCGATCTCGACGACATTGGATTTTGCCCTTCGCGACGGCACCAGACTCACCCGGGCATGCTTACCGTTTCCGATAAGCAGCAGCAGCACCCTGGATCGCTTGTGCGGAGTAAACAGGCGGTATTCCTTGTCGAGGATGAACTTGGGTGATCGGAAACGCTTCACGTAGGCGAGATTTTCTTCACCGTCACGGTAAATGACATTGAACAGCTCGCCTTTGCGGTAGATCGCGGCGTATTCGATATCTTCACCGACAAAGAGCTTTTCAGGAACGGGAACGACACGGTAGAGGCCGGAACGGTCAATGACCAGCAGCCGGTCATACTCGGAACACTGGAATGATAGATCATCCTGCTCGTCCTCGGCCTTGATGGCGTGCCCGATGAAACCGCTGGCCCGGTGATAGCCGACCGTTAGATTGGACAACGCCACCTTGCGGGCGTTCACCTCCGAGAACTCGGTGATCTCAGTTTGACGGGGGTATTCGCTGCCGTAGGTATCCAAAAGTTTTTCGAGATACCCGATAGTGTAGCCGACCACGTCTTTGAGCTGGGTCCTGACCAGCTTGATATCTTTTCTTATCTCCCTGATCTCTTTGGCCTGCCGCTCGATATCGTATCGGGATATCCGTTTGATACGGATTTCCAGCAACCGTTCGATGTCTTCCTTGACGATCGGCCGTTCGAGCTTGTCGATAAAGGGAGTGAGAGACTCGGCAACGGTTGCCGTCACCTTTTCGTAGGTGGTGACTTCCTCGATCTGCTTGTAGAGCCGCTCTTCAATGAATATCTGCTCGAGCATGCGGGCGTGCAGCTTCTGAGACAACCGCTCCAGTTCGATTTCCAGTTCCCGCCTCAGATCCGCCACCAGTTTTTCCGTATTGAAACTCAACACCTCGTTTACGGTGCTGGTTTCCGGCATGTTTCCGCGGATCAGCGTCAGGTTGGCATTGAGTGATACCTCGCAGTCGCTGAAGGCATACAGCGCCTTTATCGTGTCGGCGGCGTAGATATTACGCGGGAGTTTGATCTCGATCTCGACCGCTTCTGCCGTATAATCGGAAATGGACAGAATCTTGATCTTGCCCGATTTCGCCGCTTTCTCGATGGAATCGATCAGTGAGGTGGTAGTGGTTCCGTAGGGGATTTCGGTGATGGTGATGGTTTTTTCGTTCTTCTCGGCGATGCGCGCCCGGCAGCGGATTCTTCCGTTGCCGCGATCATAGTCTGATACATCGATCAGCCCCTGCTGCTGGAAATCAGGGTAAAGCTCCACCTCTTCTCCCTTCAGCAGGGCGATCTGGGCATTGAGCAGCTCGCAGAAATTGTGGGGTAGAATCCTGGTGGCCATGCCCACGGCTATCCCGTCGGCGCCCTGCAGCAGCAGCAGCGGAATCTTAGCGGGCAGCGACACCGGTTCGGAAGTCCGGCCGTCGTAGGATTCGATAAATTCAGTCAGATCCTTATTGAACAGCACCTCGCGGGCCAACGGCGACAACCGGCACTCAATGTAGCGCGGCGCCGACGCCTGATCGCCGGTGAAAATATTGCCGAAGTTACCCTGACGGTCTATCAGAAAGCCCTTGTTGGCGAGATTGACCAGCGCTGCGAAAATCGATGCGTCGCCGTGCGGGTGCAGCTTCATCGTTTCCCCGACCACATTGGCGACTTTGTGGAAGCGGCCGTCATCCATATTGTAGAGTGTCTGGAGGATGCGGCGCTGAACCGGCTTCAGCCCGTCCTCGATGGACGGAATGGCCCGCTCTTTGATGACATAGGAGGTGTATTCAAGAAAATTGCTGTCAAAAAGACTGTGTAATCTGCCTGCCTGTTCGCTCATGTGG
>JAJDNR010000073.1 GCA_022340565.1 Desulfofustis sp. | reverse complement strand
CTATCGGACGGGTACATGTCTTGCTTAACCTATCGAGAAGGTGACACCGGCCTGGTCCTGGAGCCGGGTATGCTCCTGTTCTCTGCATAACCGTCCCGCGTCCGCGGAACAGATGAAAAAAGGCTCCGCGGTTGCTGATGTTCGGGCAGTCGGATCGGATGGCTGCAGGGAAGGTGGCAAGAGAGTTCTGGATCGAGGAAGGTTATGGCACAAAAAACACATCACGAGGAGGAGAGGCAGCCATGAAGAAACTAACACATGTTCTAATCCTAGCAGCATTCGTTGCGGGAGGTCTGTTCATCGCCCAGGAGCGGGCCGACGCCAAGACCATCGAACTCAAGTTCGGTCACGTCGGTGCACCCGGCTCGTTGTTCATGGCCTGTGCCGACGAGTTTGCCAAGCGGGCCAACGCCAAGCTGGGCGACAAGGCCCAGGTGGTGGCCTTCGGCTCCAGTCAGCTCGGCAACGACCAGGAACTTCTGAAGAAGCTCAAGCTGGGTACGATCGCCTTTGCCCTCCCATCCACGGTCATGTCCTCCGTGCAGGATGAGTTCGGCATATTCGAGCTGCCCTACTTGGTCCGTGACCGCGATCACATGCGCAAGATTCGCGACGAGGTGTTCTGGCCGATGATCGCCCCCAAGGTCGAGGACAAGGGGTACAAAGTGATCGCCGTATGGGAGAACGGCTTCAGAAATATCACCAACAACGTGCGGCCGATCAAGGTCCCGGCCGATCTTCAGGACATCAAACTGCGCACCCCGAAAGGCGAGTGGCGGGTAAAGATGTTTCAGGCCTACGGGGCAAACCCGACGCCGATGGCGTTGTCCGAGGTGTTCGTGGCCCTCCAGACCGGGGTAATCGACGGTCAGGAAAACCCGCTCACCCAGATCTTCAGCCAAAAGTTTCAGGAAGTGCAGAAATATCTGTCGCTCAGCGGGCACGTCTACACCCCCGCCTATCTGCTAACCGGCAAGAAAACCTGGGACAGTCTTCCCGAAGACGTCCAGAAAATCCTGACGGAAGAGGCGCAGGGTATGCAGGAGTGGGTGTACGAGACGGCCGCCAAGATGGATGACGAACTGCTCGAGCAGATGAAAGGTTCGGTGGAGATCAACGAGGTCGACAAGCAGGCCTTCGTCGATGCCAGCGGTGCGATCTACGAGGAGTTCGGCGCCCAGGTGGCAGGTGCCAAGGACATGATCGACAAGATCCAGGGGCTCGCCAAATAGACCTTCAATCCTGACAACGATAGTCGCCCCGGGACGGATGTCGCGGGGCGGTTTTCAGTTCATTCCCAGCATCGGTGGAGGATACGGGAGTGCGTGAACGGTTCCGGGCAGTTTTCAAGAAGGTGATGGAGTATATCGTGATCATCCTGATGATCAGCCTGGCCCTGATGGTCATCGTTGCGGTGGTCTACCGCAAGATGGGCATGTCGCTGAGCTGGTACGACGAGGTGGCCGAGGTGATGCTTGCCTGGCTGACTTACTATGCCTCCGCGCTTGCCGCCCTGACCCGGGGACATATCGGCTTCAACGGTCTGATCAATGCCCTGAAACCCTCCCTGAGAGTGCCGGTGCTGCTGCTCGGAGAAGCCCTGGTGATTTCATTTTTCATCCTGCTCGCCTGGGTCGGCTGGCAGGTATTGCTGGTCCTCGAAGGGGATACGCTGATCAGTCTCACCTGGGTTCCGAACCGGTTGACCCACTCGGTGATCCCCATCGGGGCCGTGCTCTTCGTGATCAGCCAGCTCCTGAGTTTTCCCGAACTGTGGCGCCAGGCCAAGTCGAAAAAGGGGATCACCGGCCATGATGACGTGGAGATTCCCGAGGAAGCCCAGCAAAACCTTACCGGGGAGGCGCGGCCGTGACCATTTTTCTGATGTTTGTGGGCCTCTTTCTGCTGATCATGATCAGTGTGCCCATCGCCATCGCCCTGGGCATCGTCGCGGTGGTGACCATGCTGGTGCTGCAGGGTCCCAACGCCCTGCCCAATGTTGCGCTGGTGATGTTCGACGGCGCCACCAAGTTCCCTCTGCTGGCCATCCCGCTGTTCATATTCGCCGGAGCGATCATGAACACCGGGGGCATCTCCAAGCGGCTCATCGCGTTCGCCTCGGCGCTTATTGGATTCGTCAAAGGGGGACTGGCCATGGCCTCAACCGCCACCTCCATGTTCTTTGCCGAGATGTCCGGTTCGGCGGTGGCCGATGTGGCCGCGCTCGGCTCGATCCTGATCCCGGCGATGAAGCGCAAGGGGTATCCAGGCCCGTTCGCGGCTGCGGTGATGTCGTCGGCGGCCACCATCGCGGTGATCATTCCACCCTCGATCCCGATGATTCTCTATGCTGTAATGGCGGGCAGCTCGGTGGTGAAGATCTTCGTGGCCGGGATCATCCCCGGCATCCTCTGCGGCCTGGCGATGATGGCCTTGTCCTACTTCTTCGCGGTCAAGCGGAACTACCCGGTTGAGGAGGTCTTTCAGCTGAAGCGGGTGTGGTCGACCTTCAAGGACGCCTCCTGGGCATTCATCGTTCCGCTGATCATCCTCGGCGGCATCTTCGGCGGGTTCGTGACGGCCACTGAAGGGGCCGGCCTGGCAGTACTGGCCTCGCTGTTCGTCGGCGGCGTCATTTACCGGGAGATCAACTGGGAGCACCTCAAGGAAGCCACCATCGAGGGCGGCATATCCACCGGCGTGGTCATGCTGCTGGTGGCCGCCTCTGCACTGATGGGGACAATCCTTACAGAGCTGCAGATTCCCCAGCAGCTGGCCGAGTCGATTCTGAACTTCACCTCAAACAAGTATGCCGTGCTCGGCATGCTCAACCTGTTCTTTCTGGTGGTCGGCTGCTTCCTGCACTCGGCCGCAGCCATCATCCTGGTGGTGCCGATCGTGATGCCGCTGGTCCATGCGGTGGGTATCGACCCGGTCCATTTCGGTCTGGTGGTCACCCTGAATCTCGGCATCGGCCAGCAGACGCCGCCGGTAGCCAGCGTCCTGATCACCGCCTGTTCGGTAGCCAAGGCGGACATCTGGGAGGTGAGCAAGGTCAATGTCTGGTATGTGGGCTGCATCTTTGTGATTCTGATGATGTGCACCTATGTCCCGGCGATACCGATGTTCCTGGTCAACCTGTTCTACGGCTAGAGATGAACACCATGAAGGCGAGGACCCTGCCGCCATCAAGGTCCCGTTGAGACCCGAGAAGACGGTATACGCAGATGAGAATTTCCGCTACTACAGACAACGGCGGGGAGATCGGGTGAGATGGCGGGTTTTCTGTATCGGCAGCTTGCCAAGGCCTCCAACAACGGTTCGGTGCGGCCCGGACAGGCAATCTCGGTGAAGGTGGACCTCGCCCTGACCCATGACGGCAGCGGTCCGGCGGTGCTCAAGCTGCTCAAACAGGGCGGCAGAACGCCGGCCGACTCGAGCCGGGTAGTGGTTACTCTGGACCACTGCTTTCCCGCCCCGACCGTAAAAGATAGAGAATTTCACCGGGAAATTGATGAGTTCGCGGGCAGGCACAACATCATCCTGTTCAAGAACGGTGAAGGAGTTTTGCACCAGGTGGTGGCCGAGGAGGAGTCCCTGTGGCCCGGTATGATCATCGTCGGTGCCGACGGCCATGTCTCCACCTCCGGGGCCTTCGGTGCCATCGCCCTGTCCCTGGAACCGGCACCGTTCGTTGAGGCCGTGGTCGAGGGCTGGCACCGGATGAGTGTTCCCGAGCAGGTGGTGATCAGTATCGATGGGCACATCGACCCCCGGATCATGGCCCGGGACGTCGCCCTCCATGTGGCCCGGGAATATGGGAAATCCCTGCGGGGCAAGGCAGTTCTGCTGACCGGGGGCACCATCGATGCGATGAATATCAGTCAGAAGATGTCGCTGTGTAATTTCCTGCCCGAGACAGGGGCGGCCACGGCCCTGGTGCTTCCGCAGGGGGAGCAGGAGCCTGTGGATATCCACCTGTCTGCAGAAGATCTGGAACCGATGCTGGCCATTCCCGGTTTACCGCTGGCCATCGACCGGGCCGGCTCCTGCGCGGGTAAAAAGATCACCGCGGCCATTGCCGGGGGCTGCTCTTCCGGGCGACTCGACGACATGCAGGTGATCGCCGGGGTCCTGGCCAAGAACGAGGTCCATCCCGATGTGACGTTCATTATCACTCCGGCATCCCGCAGTGTACTGGGATCGATGGACAGAATGGATCTATCTGCGGTGCTGAGAAACAGCGGTGCGGTAATCCTGCCGCCAGGCTGCGGCCCCTGCCCGGGGAACCACTTCGGTGTCCTCAGTGACGGCGATGTGGCCATCACCACCACGGTACGCAACACACCCGGCCGGATCGGCGCAGCCGGCGCCCGGATCTACCTGGCCTCGCCGCTCACCGTCGCCTTGTCTGCGGTGCACGGAGCAATTACCGTAGCGGAACAGCAACCGAATCACCCCAGTGGATGATCGGCTGCCGAACGCTGACATTATACTTAACAAGGAGTTACGACATGACATCACCGAGTGGACGCCATTTCCTTCAGATCCCGGGACCCAGCAATGTTCCGGACCGTATTCTGCACGCCATCGGCCGCCCCACCATCGACCATCGCGGCCCGGAATTTCGCAGGCTTTCGGAAGAGGTGCTGACCGGTTCCCGGCGCATCTTCAAAACCTCCGGCCCGGTGGTCGTGTTCCCGACCTCCGGGACCGGGGCCTGGGAAGCGGCGCTGATGAACACCTTGAGTCCCGGGGACAAGATCCTGATGTTCGAGACCGGGCATTTCGCCACCCTCTGGTGCAAGATGGCCAGAAAATTCGGGATCGAGGTCGACTTCGTGCCGACCAACTGGCGGCACGGGGTCGATCCCCAGATCGTCGAGGACAAATTGAAGGCGGACAGCGGACAGGCGATAAAATCCGTGAACATCGTTCATAACGAGACCTCCACTGGAGTGACGAGCCGGGTTGCGGAGGTTCGCCAGGCCATAGACAATGCCTCCCACCCGGCGCTGTTTATGGTTGATACCATCTCTTCGTTGGGCTCGGTCGACTACCGGCATGATGAATGGCAGATCGATGTGACGGTCGGCTGTTCACAGAAAGGGCTCATGCTGCCTCCGGGCCTGGGCTTCAACGCGATCAGCGAGAAGGCGCTCGAGGCCTCCCGGAAGAACCGGTTCATCCGCCATTTCTGGGATTGGAACGACATGCTCAAGGCCAACGAGAATTTCTTCTATCCATCGACCCCCTGCACCAACCTGCTGTATGGGCTGCGCGAGTCGATTCGAATGCTCGAAGAGGAGGGGCTTGATCGGGTGTTCGCCCGGCACGCCCGGTTCGGAGAGGCCACCCGGAGGGCAGTGCGCACCTGGGGACTGGAGATCCTCTGCGAGGAACCCAAGGAATTCAGTCCGGTCCTGACCGCCGTCATGATGCCTGCGGGTAAAGGCGCCGACGCCCTGCGCAAGGTGATCCTCGATGCCTTCAATATGTCCCTGGGCAACGGGCTCGGCAAGGTTGCCGACAAGGTCTTCCGGATCGGCCATCTCGGCGATCTCAACGATCTCTCCCTGATCGGGACGCTGGCCGGAGTCGAGATGGGACTGGAACTGGGCCGAATCGAGCACCACAAAGGCGGCGTGCAGGCGGCCATGCAGTACTTGTCGGAATCGGCCTCATAGGGTATTTTGACGGTCCGCCATCCCGAAGAACTCCGGGAAACGCAGGGATGGGATGGGGCAGAGATGCTGCCACGGCGGGGCCCGCTGGGGCAGCACCGCTGTTTCGGCAACGACACACATGGGTGATAGGCAGAAGCCGCAGGCGGCGTGATGGTGCCGGCTGGTCGATAAGAGGGTATAGATGCAGGAGCAAGACAGGCTATTGAAATCGCTGGCTGACAGACTGGCCGGCGACCTCATGGACAGCGAACTGAGCCGTTCCCTCTACAGCAGCGGGGCGTCACTCTATCGGATCAAACCCCGGGCTATCGTCCAGCCCCGCGGCACCGCTGATCTGGTGGAAACGATCCGCTTCGCCGCCGAGCATGCCATACCCATCACCGCCCGGGGGGGCGGGACGAGCCGAACCGGCAACGAACTCGGCAGCGGGCTGGTGATCGATTTTTCCAAGTACTGTAATCAGATTCTCGAGATAAACACTGAAGAGCGCTGGGTGCGGGTCCAGCCCGGCATCGTTCTGGCCGAGTTGAACCGCCATCTCAAACCCCACGGGCTGTACTTTCCTATCGACCCGTCAACCCAGGATTCGGCCACCATCGGCGGCATGATCGCCAACAATTCCAGCGGCCCTCACGCGGTCAAATACGGCACGACCCGTTCCCATGTCAAACAACTCGAACTGGTGCTGACCAGCGGCGAGATCGTCAAAACAGGCCGTAAACCGATCTTGAAGGAGGTGGAGGACAATCCCGCCACGGGGCTTGAGCAGCGCCTTTACCGGGACCTGCCGGTGCTTCTCCGGAACTACGAGCCCTATCTGGAGCAGGAACGGCCCTACACCACGAAGAACTCGTGCGGCTACCATGTATGGGATCTGCTGGCCGATTCGACCATCGACCTGACCCCGCTGCTGGTCGGTTCGGAGGGGACGCTGGCCCTGGTATCGGAGGCTACCCTCAGTCTGTCCCCGCTGCCCGGGAAGGCGCTCAGCGGTTTCGTCTACTTCGACGATCTGGGCAAGGTGGGGGAGGCGACCCAGGAGATCCTGGCGGAAGGGCCCTCGATGGTCGAGATCATGGAAAAACATATCCTCGATCTGGCCCGGGAACAGAAGCCGGATCTGGCCGAGTATTTTCCAGAAAACACGGAGGCTTCTCTGTTCATCGAGTTTCAGGAGGAGAGCGAGGAGGAGCTGCTGCGCAAATTTGACGCGGTGCGCCGCCGCCTGATCGGGGAAAAGAAGCTGGCGGTGAGCGTGGTTCAGGCACGGAATAAGCAAGAGATGGCGACGTTCACCACAGTCCGTTCGAT
>JAJDNR010000101.1 GCA_022340565.1 Desulfofustis sp. | reverse complement strand
GTGGCTATACGCCAGAGAGCGCCGGTTGTGCTGTGATGCCTGGGTTGACTTCAATGGTTCAGCATGATCCGGTTTGAAAACAGGAACTCATGGAGGAGACTATGAAGGGTTCAATGAAAACGTTACTACTTGGAGCATGTGCCGCGGCCATCGCCTTCGGCGGAATGGTTCAATCCGCCTCGGCCCTCGAGATCGTCTTCGCGATCAGTGCTGCACCGGGATCCACCCAGTATGTGACCGCCGAGGAATTTACCCGCCGGGCCAATGAACTGCTCGGCGACAAGGCCCAGGTGGTCTTCTATGGATCGGGCCAGTTGGGCGACGACAAGGACCTGATGCAGAAGCTGAAGCTCGGTACCGTCCACCTGTCGATGCCTTCCTCGATCATGTCGTCCATCGCCCCGGAGGCCGGCCTTTTCGATATGCCGTTTCTGGTCAAGGACCGCGCCCATCTGAACAGGATCGAGCACCGGGTGTTCTGGCCGATGATCGAACCCGCCATCGAGGCGAAAGGCTATAAGGTTCTCGGTTTCTGGGAGAACGGCATCCGCCACATCACCAACAACGTCAAACCGATCAACACCCCGGAAGATCTCAAGGGACTCAAAATCCGGACGCCGAAATCGACCTGGCGGGTGAAGATGTTCACCGCCTGGGGCGCCAACCCGACCCCAATGGCCTTCTCGGAAGTGTTCGTGGGGCTGCAGACCGGTGTCATCGACGGCCAGGAAAACCCCTATACCAACATCTACGCGGCCAAGTTCAACGAGGTTCAGAAATATCTGTCGGTGACCGGCCACGTCTATACGCCGTCTTTTCTCACCACCGGTGCGGATCAGTGGGGCAAGTTGCCGGAAGACGTACGGCAGATTCTGGAAAAGACCGCCGTGGATGTCCAGGGCTGGATGTACGCGACCGGCACCATGGATGACCTGGCGCTGCAGGCCAAGCTCGGCGAGACCATGGCGGTCAACGTAGCCGACCGGGCAGCGTTCGTCGAGGCCTCCAAGCCGATCTACGACGAGTTCGCCCAGGAAGTCCCCACCGGCAGGGAGATGATCGATCTGGCGCTGCAGCTCGCAGACTGATCTCAGGTTAGACGCCATCGGCCCGCCCGGTCCGTCCGGCCGGGTGGGCCTCATTCCCATGCCATTATACGCTGAAGCATACTCTGACCGGATCTGGTGATGGTTACTCAACTGAAGCGGTGGCTGGAGAAAATCCTCGAGTTCTTCTCCGTCTTCCTGTTGATCACACTGGCGGTGATCGTTGTGCTGGCGGTGGTGTTCCGGTTCCTGGGGCAGTCGCTGGTCTGGTACGATGAAGTCGCGTCGGTGGTGCTGGCCTGGCTGACCTATTACGGCTCGGCGCTGGCGGTCATTCACCGGGGGCATCTCGGTTTCCCGGGACTGTTTTTGTCCTTGCCGCGGCCATGGCGGGCCATTGCGTTTATCACGGCGGAGGCGGTGGTGATCGCCTTTTTCATCGTGATCGGCTACGCCGGCTGGTACGTTCTCGGGGTTTTCGGGGAAGAGACCCTGGTCAGTCTTCCCTGGGTTAAGCTGAGCTTTACCCAGTCGGTGATCCCGATCGGCTCGGCCCTGTTCATCCTGGCTGAGGTCCTCAGCATTCCGGAGGCCTGGCGGAAATCCATGGCCGGTATCGATTACGAGAAGGAGATGATCGATCAGGCGATCGAGGAGGCGAGCCAGTCATGATTCCCGTTCTGCTGATTGTCGGCCTGCTGGTGCTGGTAATGATAAACGTGCCAATCGCGGTGGCGCTCGGCGCGGTGGCCGTGACCGGCATGGTCCTGACCAAGGGAACCGCTTCCATCTACAATGCCGCCCTGACCATGTTCGACGGGGCCACCAACTTCCCGCTGCTGGCCATTCCCCTGTTCATTCTGGCCGGGGCGCTGATGAACACCACCAGCATCTCCCGGCGCTTGATCAACCTGACCTCGGCGATGATCGGCTTCGTCAGGGGCGGGCTGGCCATGGTCAATGTCGGCGTTTCGATGTTTTTTGCCGAGATCTCGGGATCGGCGGTGGCCGACGTTGCGGCCATCGGATCGGTGCTGATTCCGGCTATGAAACGGCGCAACTACACCCCGGAGCTGTCCGCCGCGGTGACCTCATCTTCGGCCTCCATCGCCATCATTATTCCCCCCTCCATTGCCATGATCATCTACGGCGCGCTGTCTGACACCTCGATTGTCCAGCTCTTCGTGGCCGGGGTCGTGCCGGGCGTGCTCGGCGGCTTCTCGATGATGGGATTGTGCTACTGGTATGCGGTCAAATACGATCTGCCCCGGGAAGAGGCCTTTTCGCTGAAGCGGCTGTGGACCGCCTTCAAGGAGGCCGGCTGGGCGCTGCTGCTGCCGGTGATCATTCTCGGCGGCATTTTCGGCGGCATCGTCACCGCAACCGAAGGTGCCGGACTGGCGGTGGTGGCGGCGCTGGTCATCGGCGGCGTGATCTATCGGGAAATCAACTGGCAGCACCTGCGCAAGGCGATGGTCGAGGGGGTCGTCCAGACCGCGGTGGTAATGCTGCTGGTGGCGACCTCCGCCGTTCTCGGCATGTACCTGACCGAGATGCAGGTGCCGCAGCAGTTCTCCCGGTGGATGATGAGTCTGACCAGCAACAAGCTGTTTGTGCTGGCGCTGCTCAACGTGATGCTGTTCGTGGTGGGCATGTTCCTGCACGGTGCCGCCGCGATCATCCTGATCGTGCCGATTGTCATGCCGCTGGTCCATCAGCTCGGCATCAACCCGATCCAGTTCGGCCTGATCATGACCCTCAATATCGCCATCGGCCAGCAGACCCCGCCGGTAGCCAGCGTGCTCGTCACCTCCTGCTCGATCGCCAAGACCGATATCTGGGAAACCACCAAGGTGAACATCCCCTTTATCGGGGTCCTGCTCTTCGTGCTGCTGCTGGTCACCTATTGTCCGCCGGTTTCGCTGAGCCTGGTCAAGCTGCTGTATGGATAAAACCATGAAAGATACCAATGATAAGCCGAGGATCGCGCTGATTCTGGGCGATCCGGCCGGCATCGGCCCGGAGCTTGCGGCCCGGCTGCTGGCCGACCGGCAGACGTCGGCCGCCGCCCATATCGTCATTGTCGCCGACCACAGGGTATTCGACGACGGGGCCCGGATCGCCGGAGTCGAAATCGATTACCGGGCGGTTTCAGAGATCAGCGACGAGAACTTCGCCGATGATCTGCCGGTGCTGCTCGATGCCCCCGTATACGCTGGAGACCTGGCGGCCAGGGGACGGGTGTCCACGGTGTCCGGCAGATATCAGCTGGATTGCCTTGCCGCCGGGGTGGAACTCTGCCGGCGGGGGCTGGTCGACGGCATGTGTTTCGCGCCGCTGAACAAGGAAGCCATGCATCGGGCAGGGCTGAAGCATGAGGACGAATCGGGATTCTTCATAGACCTGCTCGGGCACAGCGGCGATTTCGGCCTGCTCAACACGCTCGGTAATTTGTGGACGTCCCGGGCGACCTCGCACGTATCGCACCGCCGGGTCAGCGAGCTGCTCGACCAGGATACCATCGTCATGGCAGCCAGGGTGCTCGACCGGGCACTGCGGGCCAGCGGCAACCGGCATCCCCGGATCGCCGTGGCCGGCCTCAACCCCCATGCCGGGGACGGCGGCATGTTCGGGACCGAAGAGATCGAGATCATCGGACCGGCGGTCAAGCGGGCGCAGCAGGAGGGGATCGATGCCGCCGGCCCGTTTCCTCCCGACACGATTTTTCTGATGGGGCGGGACGGGAAATACGACGCGATCGTCACCATGTATCACGATCAGGGGCAGATCGCCATGAAGCTGATGGGATTTGATCACGGGGTCACCGTGCATGCCGGACTTGACTATCCGATCACCACCTCGGCACACGGTTCGGCTTACGATATTGCGGGCAAAGGGGTGGCCAGCGCCAGGGCCCTGCAGGAAGCGTTTCGGCTGGCCTGTTCGATGGCCTGACGCGAGATCGTGATCACCTGCACCGGAGGAAAAACATGAAGGAAACGGTCGGTTTTGTCGGGTTGGGGATGATGGGTCACGGCATGGCCGCCAACATCCTCAAATGCGGGTATCCGCTCGCCGGCATGGCCCATCGCAACCGGCAGCCCCTCGACGACCTCATCGCCGCCGGTGCGGCAGAGGCAGAAACCGTGGCGGAACTTGCAGCCGCCAGCGATATCGTCATGTTCTGCGTGACGGGGGCAGACGAGGTGGAGAATCTCGTATACCGCCCGGGCGGCGTACTCGCTTCCTGCAGGCCCGGGTTGGTGCTGATCGACTGCACCACCAGCGACCCCAATCTGAGCAGGCGTATTGCTTCGGACCTCGCCGGCAAAAGCGCACACTATGTGGATGCGCCGGTAACCCGGGCGCCGAAAGATGCCGAGGCAGGACGCCTCAACAGTCTGGTCGGTGCCGACCGGCAGGTATTTGAACGGATAAAGCCGATACTTGCCTGCTATTCGGAGAACATCGCCTATTTCGGTCCACCCGGTTCAGGTCACAGCGCCAAGCTTATCAACAACTTCATTTCCTGCGGCTACACGGCGCTCATCGCCGAAGGCATGTCGCTCTGCTTCAAGGCAGGGGTCGATGCCGCCGCCCTGTACCAGGTGATGTCGTCCGGCGGAGCCGACAGCGGCGTTCTGCGCAAAATGGTGCCGCCGCTTCTGGAAGGAGACCTGACCGGTCATAAATTCACGCTGCGCAACGCCTGCAAGGATGTCGGCTACTTCAGGACGTTCGCCGATGGGTTCGGATTCAGGAGCTATCTCGCCGAATCCCTGCTGGCCACCTATCAGGCTGCAGTAGAGGCGGGACTGGGCGATCGGATGATGGCATCGCTGCTGCATCTGCATGGCGACTATCCGCCGACAGAATAGCAAACGGGAGGCGCCTATGAGTGTGGTAGGAGCGGTGCACACCACCCGGCTGGTCATCGAGCCGGTTCATCGATCCATATCCGGCGCCGCTGCAGACCTGCAGATCAGCCATGTGCTCGATGAGGGGATCCTGAGGCGGCTTGCCGAGCTGGGCAGGATTACGCCTGAAATCGTAGACTGGCTGACGGCCATGGTGGGGTCGGCCGAGCGGGCCGGTGCAGGGCTCGCGGTGGTCAGCTGCTCGTCGCTGTCGCCCTGCGTGAACGAGGTCCGGAACCGGGTCGGCATCCCGGTCCTCAAGGTGGATGAGCCGATGATGGAATATGCGGTGGAGCACGGTGAACGAATCGGCCTGGTGATGACCAATCCCACCACCGAGACTCCCTCAACGCTGCTGTTCTCTGAGGTCGCGTCGCGCTTTTCATCCCAGACCGAGCTGGTATCCAGGCTGTGCCCCGGCGCTTTTGCAAAGCTGACCAGCGGTGACGTCGAAGGTCACGACCGTGAAGTGGTGCAGGTGATCAAGCAGCTGCTCGAGCAGGTGGACATCGTGATGCTCGCCCAGATATCGATCGCCCCGGTCAGAAACCAGCTCGATAAGGACTCCGCGTCCAGGGTGGTTTCGAGTC
The DNA here is from genome assembly GCA_022340565.1 of Desulfofustis sp. Taxonomy (GTDB): domain Bacteria; phylum Desulfobacterota; class Desulfobulbia; order Desulfobulbales; family Desulfocapsaceae; genus JABDQA01. The sequence continues at coordinate 2,571 of JAJDNR010000101.1, read as the reverse complement.
TCGACTTCATCGGCTCCAGGGTCGGTGAAATCCTTGCCCGAGGCCGATAGCGGCTGATCGAAATCTGCCTGATCGAGGACCTGCCAATGCACGACGACACCTATCTGCTCGGCATCGATATCGGCGGTACCGGCGTGAAGACCGGGGTGTTCAGCCGTGCCGGGGAACTGATCGGTTCCGGGTACGGCGAGTATGCGATGATCAGTACCGTCCCGGGGCAGGCCGAACACGATGCGCATCGCTGGTGGCTGGCCGCAGTGGACGCCATTCGGGATGCGCTCGCAGGTCTCGATGCATCCCGGATCGCGGCGATCGGAATCGGCTGCACCAACGGTCTGATCGCCGTCGACAGGCTGGGAAAGCCGATCCGGCCGGCCATCATGCTCTGGGATCAGCGGGCATTGCCTGAAGTCGAACGCATCAGAGAGCTGCTCGGCGGTGAAGCGGTCCTGTCGATAACCGGCAACCCGCTCGCCCCCGGGGCTTTCTCGCTGCCGACAATTTTGTGGCTGATGCATCATGAACCGCGACACTATGCCGATGCCTACAAGCTGATGGTGCCGGGAGGCTACCTCGCGGCCCGCTTGACCGGCGAGTTTACCATCGATCATTCCCGGGCCTCTACAACCCTGCTGTTCGATATCCGCAGACGGCGCTGGCACCGGCCCTTTGTGGAGGCGCTCGGCATCGACGAGGCCAAGCTTCCGCGGCCGGTGGCCTGTGACGAGGTTATCGGAGCAGTGAGCGAAAGGGCGGCCCGCCTGACCGGGCTCGTCGAAGGGACGCCCGTGGTCGGCGGCTGCATGGATACGATCGGGGCGTCGCTGGGAACCGGGGTGCTCGACGAGGGGCAGTGTTTCGTGATCATGGGCACCGCCGCCCGGGTTGCCGGACCGATCAGAACCGGCCGCTTCGACCAGCGGTTCATGAACTGTACCCATGTCTTCGAGGATTGCTGGCAGTATATCGGCGCGATCAACGGGGTCGGCTCGGCGCTGCGCTGGGTCAGGGACACCATTGCTGACGCGGAGCGGCAGGAGGCGGAACAGAGTCACTCGGATGTGTACGACCTCATCACCGCCCGGGCCGCGCAGTCTCCGCCGGGCTCAAAAGGGCTGGTTTTTCTTCCTTACCTGGCGGGGGAGCGGACCCCGATCTGGGACCCCTACGCCCGCGGGGTGTTTTTCGGGGTGACCCTGGGGCATCGGCGGGGCGACTTGTTCCGGTCGGTGCTGGAGGGGGCTGCGTTTGCGATTCGCCATGTGGTCGAACTGCTTGAGTCCGGCAGTGATCTCGATATTCCCGAGATCCGCATCGGCGGTGCCGCCGCTTCGAGCCGGATCTGGAACCAGATCATCGCCGATGTGCTGGGCAAACGCGTCATCAGCCTCACCCAGAGTCACACGGAAGTGCTGGGTGCGGCGCTGCTGGCGGGCGTCGGGCTCGGCATCTACGGGACCTATCACCAGGCGGTCGAACAGACCGTGATCACCGGTGACACCTTCGTCCCCGGCCATGCCGCGCACGCCGCCTATACCAAGCTGTTTCCCCTCTACAAGCAGCTGTACCTCGACAACAAGGACCACTTCAGACGACTGGTGGAGATGGATCTGCCTCAAGGCTGGGTCACGGAAGGGACACCGGGGCAAACGATCCGGACCTGAATATCGGGGCCGCTGCGAACAAATCTGAAGCATACCGATCGTATAATCAGCAAGCCTAGATCGGGCTCGGGCAGCCGCTGGAGGTTGTTCTGCTCATCCTGCTTTACGCGGTCTTTCGCCAAACTGTCCAGGTTATCCGTCCTGCCGCTGCTGCCGGTCGGTGACCACGTTGCCGACCAGCCAGGCGACCACCACCGCCGTGTAGAACTGGCCGATGATCGCTTCGAGCTGGCACAAAGCGGTAGCGCCGGGACTCTGCGGGGTGATGTCTCCGTAACCGACGGTGGTCAGGGTGATGAGGCTGAAGTAGTTGAATACGGAAAGCGGATGTTCGCCGCCGCTTTCCAGCAGTGGGCCTGCGTAGCTGCCGGGGTTGAATTCGTACAGCAGGGCATGCGCTGCTCCCCAGAACAGGCCGATGATCAGGTAGAGGCACAGGGTCGCGAAGATCTCGTTGACGCCGATGCGGCTGGATCTGGTCAGCTGCCTGGAAAAGGACACGATCAGCAGCAGAAAGAAGACGTCCATCATCAGGTAGGCTCCGATCTCGCTGAAGCTGATCACGTCGTAGATCCCCAGCCAGTAGAACACCAGAACAACCATCAGCAGGACCACCGCCACGGACCGGTACCCCTGCTGTTTGTGAACCGTATACACGGCCAGGCACAGGGTGACCGACAGGATGAAATGGGCGATCACCCCGAATCGCGGATACGCAGACAGAAACGGGCTGATGAACAGATACAGGATCAGAAAACCCAGCAGGTTCCTGAACGGGTATGATAACTCGATCGGCTGCTTATCCATCCGGGCGTTCTTTCGGTCGGAAGAACCCGTCCCAGTCGGTACGCTCTTCCATGTCCCTGATCATGATGGCGGGGATCAGCGGATCGCTCGCGTAGTCTAT
>JAJDNR010000043.1 GCA_022340565.1 Desulfofustis sp. | reverse complement strand
AGCACCGAAACCGTTCCGCCGGGGACGAGGATATCGCCGTCCCCCGGAGGCCGCAGCCGGTTGATCACCAGCTTGGCAATACGGTCGTTGGTTACCAGCAGCGTTCCCTTGGAATAGAGAAGCCTGACGTCCGTGCACCCGGCCAGACGGGCGATATTCATCGCCCACGCACCGCCGGCGTTTATATACTGATCAGCGACAATGCGGATCGTCCGACGGTGGATGAAGTCGTTGCAGATCGCTGCGGTGATACGGCCGCTGCCGACCTCGAAACGCTCGATGCCGATATGCGAACAGTAGAAGGACCCGTTGGTCATGTTCGCATGGTTCACGTTCTCCAGCGCCAGGCGAAACGGATCGATGGTCGCGTCGGGAACCCGGTAGGCGGCGATCAAATCCCCGGAGAGGCACGGTTCCAGTTCGCGGGCCTGATCGACGCCGACCGGCCGGCACTCGATACCGGCCGCCGCGCAAAGATCGGGGAATCTTTCCACAAAACCCTCATCGTCGCCTTTCACCGCGACGAAGAGCCCACCGGTGTCCTCGATGCACTGCGGGGCGAGCCGTTTCAATATATCGCCTTCCTCACGGCACTCCCGTGCCGAGTGAGGATCGCTGTAGACGTAGCGGGCCCCGGAATGGAGCAGACCGTGGTTGCCGCCGGACGCACCGGCGCAGAGATCCTTTTTGTCGATCAGCACGCAGTGGATTCCGCGCAGGGCCAGATCGCGCATGATGCCCGTACCGGTTACGCCCCCGCCGATGATCAGGACCTCAGTGGCCATCGTGGATAGACCCGGTTCGATGGCTGAATTGGATGCCATAGGGTTCGCCTCGTGCTGCCGGTCAGCCTTTTTTGGTAAGGGTTCTTTTCACCGCGTCTTTCCACCCTTCATATTTACGCACCCTCACGGCTTCCTCGAGGGAAGGGGCGAATCTGCACTGCCTGCGCCACTTGCTGCCGATCTTATCGGGTACCTCGTAGATTCCGCTGTAGAGGCCGGCCAGATAGGCGGCGCCGGCCGCCGTCGTTTCCAGAACTTCCGGACGGTCGACGGGGGCGTTGAGGATATCGGCCAGAAACTGCATGGTCCAGTTCGATGCAACCATGCCGCCGTCGACCCTGAGAATGGTCTCTCCCATCCCCTGCCAGTCGCCGCGCATCGCCTCGAGCAGATCCCTGGTCTGGTAGCAGACCGACTCGAGGGCGGCGCGCGACAGTTCCGCCGGGCCGGTGGCCCGGGTGATGCCGAAAATCGCCCCGCGGGCGTTCGGATCCCAGTGAGGTGCGCCCAGCCCGGTGAAGGCGGGTACCAGATACACGTCCTGGTTGACGTCCGCCTTGCGCGCCAGCTTCCCGGTTTCATCGGCCGCCTCGATCAACCCCATCGCATCGCGCATCCACTGTACGGCCGCCCCTGCAACGAAAATGGATCCCTCCAGTGCGTAGGTGTTTTTGCCGTTGAGGCGATAGCCGATGGTGGTTAGCAAGCGGTTTTTGGACATGACGGCTTCGTCGCCGGTATTGAGCACCACAAAGCAGCCGGTGCCGTAGGTGGATTTGATCATTCCCGGGGAGAAGCAGGCCTGGCCGACCAGGGCCGCCTGCTGATCCCCCGCCACGCCGCGGATGGGAACGGCTTCGCCGAGCAGGGCCGGATCGGTGGAGCCGTAGTCGTCGGAAGAGTCTCGCACATCCGGCAGCAGCGAAGATGGAACCTTGAGCAGGTCGAGCAGCTCATCATCCCAGCGGTTGTCGTGGATATTGTAGAGCATGGTCCGCGATGCGTTGGTGGCATCGGTTGCATGAACCCGGCCGCCGGTCAGCCGCCAGATCAGGAAGGCATCGACCGTGCCGAAGGCCAGTCTGCCGGCCTCCGCCTTCTCCCGGGCACCGGCAACGTTTTCCAGCAGCCACGCGATCTTGGTCCCGGAAAAGTAGGCATCGATCAGCAGCCCGGTTTTTTCGGTAATCATCGCGCCGTGGCCCGCCGCTTCCAGCCGGCTGCAGAACTCCGCGGTGCGCCGGTCCTGCCAGACGATGGCGTTGTGGATCGGCACGCCGGTCTCGCGGTCCCAGATGATGGTTGTCTCGCGCTGGTTGGTGATGCCGATTGCACTGAGGTCGCCGGCCTTTAGCCCGACCTTCGTCAATGCCGCGCGGCTGGTCTCAATCGACGTCCTCCAGATATCCTCGGGATCGTGCTCGACCCACCCCGACTGCGGAAAATGCTGCTTGAACTCCTGCTGGGCAATCCCTTCGATCTCGAAATTCTCGTCGAAGATGATCGCCCTGCTCGACGTGGTGCCCTGATCCATTGCCAGTATGTGCGCTGTCATGTCAGTATCCTCCAGCCAGTGGTTTCTGTTCCGAGTTTCATGCCTGATCTCTCGTCTGATTCTTCAGATAGTCGTCCAGCCAGTCCTCTAGCGCTTTCCTGCCGTCTTCGCCGATCACCAGGCCGAGACTGCTCCGCCGCCAGAGAATATCGTCGGCGGTGCGTGCCCACTCGTTGTCAACGAGATGACGGGCTTCGAACTCATGGAAATCATGGCCGAAACAAACGCCCATCGCTGCTTCGGAGTCGATCCCGTCCAGCATCCGATGGGCTTCGGTCCCATACAGCATGATCAGCCGTTCCCCGTGCTGCGGTCTGATGAACGGATGGGAGGAGATCAGTTTGGCGATCTCCGCCTGTTTGGCATCATGGGGAAAATCACCGCCGGGAAGGTGCGCCGATTGCGTCCACTCGCCTTTCATCTGCGGGAGATGGACGGACACCTTCTCCAGCACCGATTCCGCCAGCTTGCGGTAGGTGGTGATCTTACCCCCGTAGATCGACAGCAGCGGCGCCCCGGCCGTGTCATCAACCTTCAGTACGTAATCTCTGGTGGCCGCCTTCGCCTCGCTCTTGCCGTCGTCAAACAAAGGCCTGATGCCGGAGAAGCTGTACGCTACATCGTCGGGGGTAATCGGCGATGAAAAATACTCGCTGGCCGCATCGCACAGGTAGTGTATTTCCGCCTCTGAAATTTCGACATCGGACGGATCGCCGTGGTAATCGACATCGGTTGTGCCGATCAGCGTGAAATCATGCGCGTAGGGAATTGCGAAGATGATGCGCCCGTCGTCGTTCTGGAAAATATATGATTTAGGATGGGCGAAAAGGCTGGTCACGACGATATGGCTGCCCTTGACCATCCGAATATGTTCCCTGGTGGTCTGGTGGTCGATATGGTTCAGGTTCTCATCGAGCCACGGGCCGCTCGCGTTGATCAGCACCCTCGCCTGTATCGCCGACTCCCCGCCGGTTATCGAGTCTCGCAGGTTGACCTTCCAGAGATCCTCGGTGCGATGGGCGGAGATGCATTTGCAGCGGGTTCTGATGTCTGCCCCATAGTTGCGGGCATCGATCGCATTGAGCACCACCAGGCGGCTGTCGATCACCCAGCAGTCGGAGTATTCGAATCCTCTGGTGTAATCCCCTTTCAGGCAGGCTCCGGTTACGTCGGTCGCGAGGTTCACCACCGATGTACCGGGCAGCAGTTTCCTGCCCCCCAGGTGGTCGTACAGGAACAGACCGAGCCGGATCATCCAGGCTGGGCGCAGCCCACGGTGATGGGGTAAAATGAAGCGCAGCGGCCAGATGATGTGCGGGGCCGCCCGCAGCAGCACTTCTCGCTCGGTCAGCGCTTCCCGCACCAGCCGGAATTCATAATACTCGAGATAGCGCAGGCCGCCGTGGATCAGTTTGGTGGATGCCGACGAGGTGCCGCTTGCCAGGTCGTTCTGCTCACAGAGAAAAACGGACAGGCCCCTGCCGGCGGCATCCCGGGCGATGCCGCAGCCGTTGATGCCTCCCCCGATGATTGCCAGATCATAAATTTTACTGTCCATCGTTTCTCTAACCCCCCACTGGATGTGCAGCGCTTCGGTGCTGCCTGGGCCATCAATCACCTGCAGGTGGTGCAGGACCACCGGCCTTTATGCCGCTTCCTCCTCGGCCACAACGATCTGAACCCCGCTATCTCGGCAGATATCTCGCAGCTTCGGAGGAAAAACCCCGTCGGTCACGATGGTGTCTATGTCCGACACATGGCCGAGACGCACCGGGGCGGTGCGCTCAAGCTTTTGCATATCGGCCACCAGGATCACATGCCTCGCGTTTCTGATGATCGCCTGGGCGACACGGACCTCCCTCAGGTCGTAGTCGAGCAGGGCGCCGTCCTCGTCGATGGCGGAAACCCCGATTACCGCGAAATCGGTCTTGAAC
>JAJDNR010000038.1 GCA_022340565.1 Desulfofustis sp. | reverse complement strand
CGGTTGAGCTCGTTGTTGTGGTGCGTTCTGCGCATCGCTGCCAATGAATCCATCATGTTGTTCTCGTGCCTGCCGGTATCGGACCGGGATTTATAAGGTTATCGAATACCGCTGCTCAGCCGTCAAGGCCGCTGCTGCGCTCTTTTATATAGGTACTGATCGATTCCAGGTCCAGGGCCAGCTCGACCTGTTCGCCGGTCGCCATGTCCCTGAGCGGCGCCCGCCGGCCGGCAAGCTCCTGATCGCCGATGATCAGCACGAACCTCGACCCGGCCTTGTCGGCCTGCTTCATCTGGCTCTTCAGACTTTTCCCGTCGAGATCCATGTCGGCGCGCAAGCCGTCACGGCGAAGCCCGTCGACCAGGGCGAATCCGTATCCCGACCCGCGCTCACCGAGCCCGGCCACGAATACATCGATTTCAGCCGCCTGCCCGGGCGTCTGGTCGGATGACTTGAGCAGCAGCACCAGCCGTTCCAGGCCCATCGCGAAGCCGATGCCGGGAATCTTCGGGCCCCCGAGCATCTCGATCAGCCCGTCATAGCGCCCCCCGGCGCACACCGCCGCCTGGGAGCCGAGACGGTCGGTCACGAACTCGAAGGTGGTCCGTACATAATAATCGAGGCCGCGCACCATAAATTTATTGACCGAATAGGGGACAGAAAGCCGCTCAAGGCTGTCCCGGACCCCGCTGAAATGGTCCGCGCATGCCGGACACAGATGGTCGATCAGCGACGGCGCCTGCGCCACCTGCTGTCGGCAGCCGTCCTTTTTGCAGTCGAGAACCCGCAGCGGATTGGTGAGGCTGCGCCGACGGCAGTCGCTGCACAGCTGCCCGATGCGGTCGCCGATGAATTCCAGCAGCTGCCGCCGGTAGGCGGGCCGGCAGTCCGGGCAGCCCAGGGAGTTGATCTCGAGACTGGCGGAAACGCCGAGTTCGGCGAACAGCAGGGAACCGAGGCTCATCAGTTCGGCATCAAGCCGGTACGAAGACGATCCGAGCACCTCCACATCGAGCTGGTGAAACTGCCTCAGCCGCCCCTTCTGCGGCCGTTCGTGGCGGAACATCGGGCCGATCGTGAAGAGCCGCTGCACCGGCCTGGCCGCGTGCATGCTGTGTTCGATATAGGCGCGCATCAGCGAGGCCGTGGCCTCCGGCCGCATGGTCACCTGCTTGTCGGTGAAGGTGTACATCTCCTTTTCGACGATGTCGGTGTCGGCGCCGATCGAGCGGGCGAACAGCTCGGTCTTCTCGAGAATGGGCAGGCGGATTTCGGCGAAATGAAACCGTTCCAGCACATCCCGGACGACGTCCTCCACCCGCCGCCAGATGCCTACGTCCTCGGGGAGTATATCCTTAAAGCCGTTGAGGGCTTTGATTTTCAAACCGATTCCTCCGGATTTTAGTTAAAAAACAGATAAGTTAACCCCAAACCAAAACCTTTGTCAAGAAGCAGCGTTTCAGCGATTTTTCGCTGCCCCCTTTACAGAGAACAAGTTTATTTCAATGTTATAAGGAAATTTTCAGGACCGATACCGACCGGCGGGATCTGCGGAATATTCGCCGCTCAGAGCCCGCCTCCGGCTATACATCGCTTGACAAATACTGGCAAGACGGGCATTATCCTGGCACAATACGGCAGGGCCCTTTGCAAGGAGTTAGTAACATCATGAAATTACCGTCACTTAAAATCGGCAATCTGACCGCACGCATTCCGCTGCTGCAGGGCGGCATGTCGATCAGGGTATCGACGTCGGCACTGGCGGCCCCGGTTGCCGAGTGCGGCGGCATCGGGATTATCGGCGGGTCCGGCTTACCGGCGGAAGAAATCGGGGAAGACATCAGAAAGGCCAAGACACTCACCAATGGCATTATCGGCGTCAACATCATGTACGCTGCGATGAACTTCTACGAACTGGTCATGGCGTCGATCGAGGCGGGGGTCGACCTGATCGTGACCGGGGCCGGCTTCTCCCGCGATATTTTCAAGATCGGCAAAAAATACAATACCCCCATCGCGATGATCGTGTCGTCTCCGAAACTCGCCAGCCTGGCGGAGAAACTCGGGGCGTCGGCGGTGATCGTCGAGGCCAAGGAAGCGGGCGGCCATCTCGGCACCGACATCGACCTGCGGACCCTCTTCCCGATGGTCAGAAAGGTGGTGCAAAAGATTCCGCTCATCGCCGCCGGCGGCATCACCAACGGCTACGAGATGGCGGAGATGATGGACAAGTACGGGGCAGACGGCATCCAGATCGCTTCGCGGTTCGTCCTCAGCGAAGAGTGCGATGTCTCCGATGAATTCAAGCAGACCTACCTCAACGCCGAAAAGGACGATATCGTGATCACCAGCTCGCCGGTCGGCCTGCCCGGCCGGGCCATCGCCACCCCCTTCGTGAAGTCGCTGGCCCGACGCATCGACCTGACCGCAAAAAAATGCAAGCACCTGTGCTTGAGAAGCTGTGATCATCAATACTGCATCAACGAACGCCTCCTGGCGGCCCGGGCGGGGGACTATGAAAACGGGCTGTTCTTCTCCGGAGAAAACACCTACAAGATGAAATCGATTCTGCCGGTGGCTGAGATCTTCAGACAATTCGTCACCCAGGCCGAATCGGTCTACAAAGAAAACTGCGGATTTGCCCCTCCCGCGCCGGAAAGCTGCTAGCCGAACCGCCTCCCCGGATCCACACCACCCCGGCCAGATGCCCCCTGAACCGCACATTATCACCCCATCCGAACATCCGATCAGGCCGGAGCTGATCGATGGCGAGGCCCTGATGGTGATGCGCAAGCTGAACCAGGCGGGCTTCTCGAGCTACCTGGTCGGCGGCGGCGTCCGTGACCTCTACCTGGGAAAGACTCCAAAGGATTTCGACATCGGCACCGATGCGCGGCCCGGCCAGATCCGGCAGCTTTTTCCGAACAGCCGGACCATCGGCAGGAGATTCAGGCTGGTTCAGGTTTTCTTCAGAAACCGCAAGACCATCGAGGTCTCCACCCTGCGTTCGCTGAGCGAACACGACATCGACGGGCCTGAAGCGATCCTCGCCCCCAACAATACCTTCGGAACCCCGGACGAGGACGCCCAGCGGCGCGATCTGACCATCAATGCGCTGTTCTACGAAATCGAAAACCACACGATCATCGACTATGTGGGCGGAGTCGACGATCTCGATCACGGCATCGTCAGGCTGATCGGCATTCCCGAAAAACGCATTATCAACGACCCGGTGCGCATGCTGCGGACGGTCAGGCACAGTGTCCGCAACAATTTCAGGATCGAGGATTCGAGCTGGGCGGCCATCCGCGCCCACCACTCCATGCTGTCCCTGTGCCCCGGCTCGCGGCTGCGCGACGAATTGCTCAAGGATGTCTACAGCGGAGTCTCGGCGGACTGGTTCAGGCTCAGCGATGAAGCGGGCCTGTTCACGGAACTCTTCCCGGTCTACCGGAACCTGATGACTGCGGCGATGCCCCACGGTCCCACCTGCCGGGAGCAGCTCCTCAGATCGTTTGCGACCATCGACCGGATGAATCGGCTGGCCGTGGACTCGGGTACTCATCGTCAGCCGGATCACTTTCACCTCGCCTTCCTGCTGATCCCCTGGGCAAACCTCACCTATAACCTGGTGATTTTGAGCCCCAAGGGGCCGCAGCTCTATCAGCTCGCCAAGGAGATCCGCGACGGAATCAACGAGACCATCGGCCCGCACTTGAATCTCAGGCGCTCGACCCGTCAGGAAATCACCACCCTGCTGGCCCACCTGCCGATCCTGCTCCACCACCAGAACCAGAATACCTGGCCGAAGTGGCTGAAACGCAAGAGTTACTTCGGCAGCTGCAGGCTGCTTCTCAGTTATTACCGGGAAGCGGAGGAAGGGGTGGATATACCCGACTCCCATCTCCCGCAGACGCCGCCCGATGATGGCCGGTGGCAGCACCCCGGCAGATCGAGAAAATCCCGGAAAAAAGGCCGTCCGGCCTTCTCCAGCAGCCGCCCCGGCGGGGTCTTTGGCTTCAAGCGCTGATCCCGCTCAACACCGGGTTTCATGCAGCCCGGGAGTTGCCCGCCCGTTGCCCCGTTCATAGACCGGAGAAACCAGATAATAGTGTGTGCACGTGCAATACGCATACACGATCGCTCTGATATCCCAAACATTTTTCTTTGTGTTTTGCTCTGAAATGAATTGACATTCATCGTCACATCTTCTAATGATTACTCGTTATACTGGCAACATAAGCCTGGATTGCCGGGACTGGCGGATGAATAGGGAGCATCCGCATGAGACCGTGGCGGACGGGTTTTTCCATCAAACTTTTGCAGAGTAGAGGTAGATAACCGCGCTTTGCGCAGAATGTTGTTTCAGCTTAGGAGGTTGATATGGCAGACACGGTACACAAAGGTCTGGATCCGCGCTTGAACAGGCGCGGCTTCCTGAAGGGCTGCACGATGGCGGCTGCGGCGCTGGGACTCTCGGAAACGGTGATCCCGAAAATGGTGGAAGCGGCGGAGTCGGCTCAGCGCCCGCCGGTAATCTGGCTGCATTTTCAGGAGTGCACGGGGTGTTCAGAGACCCTGCTCCGCGGCGCTCATCCTGATCTTGCAAACCTGATTCTCGACATCATTTCCCTGGATTACCACGAAACGGTCATGGCCGCCGCCGGATTTCAGGCGGAGCAGGCCCTCCAAGACTCCATGGAGAAAAACGCCGGGAAGTACATCCTCGTCGTCGAAGGCGGCATTCCCACCAAGGAAAACGGCGCCTACTGTAAAATTGGCGGCAGAACGGGCATGGAGCTCCTGGAGGAGGTTGCGTCCAAGGCCGCCGCGGTCATCGCCTACGGAACCTGCGCGACCTTCGGCGGCGTCCAGGCCGCCAAGCCCAATCCAACCGGAGCGGTCGGTGTCGACAAGCTGGTTCTCGACAAGCCGATCATCAACATTTCCGGCTGTCCGCCGAATCCGGTCAACTTCCTCGGCACGGTACTCCACTACCTGACCTTCCAGAGACTCCCGGCTGTCGACAGCCTCAAGCGTCCGAAATTCGGTTACGGCCGCCGCATTCACGATCAATGCGAACGCCGCGCCCATTTCGACGAGGGACGCTTCGTCGAGCAGTTCGGTGATCAATACCACAAACTTGGCTACTGCCTCTACAAAGTCGGTTGCAAAGGCCCCGAAACATTTGCCAACTGCCCGGTCGCCCGCTTCAACGAACAGGGCGTGTGGCCGGTCGCCGTCGGCCACGGCTGCATCGGCTGTACCGAACCCAACTTCTGGGATACCATGACGCCGTTTTATGACAGAATTCCGAACGTCAAGATCCCCGGCTCCGGAATCGTCGAAGATGCCGACAATCTCGGCATCAAGGTACTCGGCGTGACCGCCGCGGCAGTCGGTATCCACGCGGTCGTGGGAATCGGTAAACGGCTGATCAAAGGGAAATCCGACGACGAAGCCTAAGTGCTGACGGTTCTCGACAAACGCAAACAACCACTTTTGGAGGTATCATAGATGGCTCAGAAAATCACCATTGATCCGATTACCAGGATCGAAGGTCACCTGCGAATAGATGTGGAAGTGGACGGCGGAGCGATTACCAACGCGTGGTCCTCCGGCCAGATGTTCAGGGGCCTGGAGATCATTCTCCAGGGCCGCGATCCCCGCGATGCATGGCATTTCGTACAGCGCATCTGCGGTGTCTGCACCACCGTGCACGCCCTGGCATCGGTCCGCGCCGTTGAAGACGCACTCAAACTCGAAATTCCGCTGAACGCCCAGCTGATCAGAAACCTGGTCCTGGGCACGCACTGCCTGCACGACCACATCGTGCACTTCTACGCCCTGTCGGCGCTGGACTGGGTCGACGTGGTGTCGGCACTCGATGCGGACCCGGTGAAGACCCAGCAGCTGGCCGAATCGCTGTCCAACTGGCCGGGCAACAGCGCCAAGCGCTTCGCCGCCGTCCAGGCCAAGGTCAAAGCCCTGGTGGAAAGCGGCCAGCTCGGGCCGTTCGCCAACGCCTACTGGGGTCACGCGGCCATGAAACTGCCGCCCGAGGCGAACCTGATGGCGGTCTCCCACTACCTGGAAGCCCTCGACTATCAGCGCAAGGCGACCCAGGCCCTGGGCGTCATCGGCGGCAAGAACCCGCATATTCAGAACCTCTCGGTGGGCGGCGTGACAACCGCCATCAACCCGGACAACGAAGCGACCCTGAACATGGAACGGCTGTTCCGGATCAAAGATCTGATCTCCGAGGTCCGCGACTTCGTGAACAATGTCTATCTGGTCGACCTGGCCGCCGTCGGGGCCCTGTATGCCGACTGGCTGCCATACGGGCCCGGGGTTACCAACTATCTGGCCGCTCCCGACATGCCGCTTGACGCCGCTGCCACCACGTTCGATCTGCCCGGCGGCACCATCATGGGCGGCGACCTGGCGGGCGTGAAGGCCTTCACCAGCCAGAGCGACCCCTACTTCGTTGAAAACGTCCAGGAATCGATTGCCCGTTCCTGGTACGACGGCGACTGGCAGAAGCACCCGTGGGAAGAAGAAACCGCACCCAAAGTCGGCGATTTCGACGAAAACGGCCGCTACAGCTGGCTCAAGGCTCCGCGATTCGAAGGCAAGCCGATGCAGGTCGGCCCGCTCTCCCAGATGCTCATCGGTTACGCACAGGGTCATGAGGGCATCGTCAAAGGGGTGAACGGCGCCCTGGATCTGGTCAGTACCATCGCCGGCACCAAGGTCGGCCCCGAGGCGCTATTCGGCACCCTCGGCCGTCATGCGGCCCGCGCCGTGCGCTGCTCCCTGGTGGCGGACCTGACCCTGAAGCACTGGGAACTGCTGGTCGACAACATCGGCGGCGGCGACCTCGAGATCTTCAATCCGCCGATCTTCCCGAAAGGCGAGCAGAAAGGCGTCGGCGTGCATGAAGCGCCGCGCGGCATCCTGTCTCACTGGGTCGTCATCCAGGACGGCAAGATCAAGAACTACCAGTGCGTGGTTCCATCGACCTGGAACGCTGGGCCACGCGACGCCCAGGATCTCCTCGGACCCTACGAGGCTTCGCTGATCGGCAACCCGGTCGCCGACCCGGAACGTCCGCTGGAGGTGCTGCGCACCGTTCACTCCTTCGATCCATGCATCGCCTGTGCCGTGCACATGCTGGATCCGGAAGGCCGTGAAGTAATGAAAGTCAAGGCTCTGTAGATCGAGACGAACAACAAACTTTCAACTCTCGGCAAAACCGACAGGAGGTAATTATGGCGTATCAGAAGAAAAAATGCTGGAGCATCCTGCTGCGGCTCTATCACTGGGCATTCGCGCTTTCCATCGTGACGCTGGTGATCACGGGCTTCTACATCAACGACCCGTGGTTCACCTCGCTCAAGGAAGGGAGCGCCTCCTTTCCCATGGCCTACATGAGATTTGTCCACTTTGTCGCCGGCTACGTCTTTACCGCTGCGGTACTGACCAGGATCTTCCTGTATCTGTTCGGAAACAAGCAGGAGCGTATTCTCGAGCACCTGCCGGTTACCCCGCGCAATGTGAAAAGCTTCTTCAACACGGTGCTGCGGTACAGCTACATCAAGGATGATCATGATACCGACCGGCTCGGACATAATGTGGCGGCAGGTCTCACCTACGTCATCACCATCGTGCTCGCCGTGTTCCAGCTGATCAGCGGATTTTACATGCTGTTCCCGGAACTTGCCCTGTATAACGGGTGGTTGTGGGAGGGGCTGGGCGTCACCATTTTCGGCAGCCAGCAGATGGCGCGCTATGTCCATCATCTGGTGATGTGGTGGTTCCTCTATTTCATCCTTGTCCATATCTATCTGGTTATCTGGAATGACCTGAAACACCCGGAAGGGCTGATTTCTTCCATGTTCACTGGTGTCAAGTTCATCAAAAAGGGATAACACAGCAAACGGGGTCGAAATCCTCGTCCGGGGCACCGTCCAGGGCGTGGGGTTTCGACCCTTTGTTTTCAAGCTCGCCTCCCGCTTCCATATCACCGGCACCGTCACCAACACCAGCGACGGGGTCGTCATCCAGGCCGCAGGCCCCCAGCTAGCTGCTTTTATCGACGCAATCAGCGGCGAGGCGCCGCCCCTTGCCCGCATCGAGGATCTTTCCTGGCGAAATCTTGACGAGCCGCTGGCGGACAGCTCCTTTACCATCGTCAAGAGCAGGGCTTCCGCATCGGCCCGGGCCAACATCCCCCCGGACATCTCGCTGTGCCGAGACTGCCGTGACGAGCTGAACGACCCCGCCGACCGGCGTTACCGGTACCCGTTCATCAACTGCACCAACTGCGGCCCGCGCTTCTCGATCGTGGAGACGATCCCCTACGACCGTCCGCTGACCTCGATGAAGCGTTTCGCGATGTGCCCGGCCTGCGAAGCGGAATATCGCGATCCGGCAAACCGCAGGTTCCACGCCCAGCCCAACGCCTGCCCGGAGTGCGGGCCTTCCATCTCCTGGCACGATCGGAAGGGAACGGTCGTTGCCTGCGCCGACATCATCGACGCGGCAATCGCGGCCATCAACGCCGACGCGGTGGTGGCGATACGCGGTCTGGGCGGCTTTCATCTGTGCGTGAACGGATGCTCGGAGACTGCCGTCGCCCGGCTGCGGGAGCGAAAGCGCCGCCCCCACAAACCGCTCGCGGTGATGGTCGCCAACCTCGAGGATGCGGGCCGGTGCTGCCATCTCGGCGACGCCGAAAACCTGCGGCTGGAGTCGCCGGAACACCCGATCGTCCTCGCCGCGGCGCGCCCCGGCAGCCCCCTGGCCGCAAACATCGCCCCCGGTATCGGCGATGTCGGCATCATGCTCCCCTACACCCCGCTGCACACCCTGCTCTTCTGCCATCCCCGCTGTCCGGCCGCACTGGTGATGACCAGCGGCAACCACAGCGGCGAACCGATCTGCACCGGCAACGGGGATGCGCTGAAGCGGCTGGAGCCCATCGCCGACTACTTCCTGCTCCATAACCGGGACATCGTGACCCGGGTCGACGATTCGGTGGTCAGGTACCAGGCCGGAGCTGTCAGGTCGCTGCGCCGGGCGCGGGGCTATGCGCCGGCGCCGATCCGGATATCCCGGCAGCTTCCCGAGCTGATCTCCTGCGGCGGGGGGCTGAAATCCACCTTCAGCCTGGCCCGCGGCCGCTCCATCTACCCCAGCCAGCACATCGGCGATCTCTTCAACACCGCCTCCTTCGAGTTCTACTGCGAGTCGATCGACAACTTCAAAAGACTCTACGAGATCGACCCGGTGGCCGCCGCCTGCGACCTGCACCCGGACTATCTGAGCAGCCGCTACGCCCGGGAGTTGGGGCTTCCCCTCTACCCGGTGCAGCATCACCACGCCCACGCCGCTGCGGTGATGGCCGAGCACGACCTGAGCGGACCGGTTCTGGCGGTGGTCCTCGACGGTACCGGCTACGGACCCGACCGCACCATCTGGGGCGGGGAAATTCTCCAGGCCGACCTGCACGCCTTCAGCCGGCTCGCCCACCTGCAGCAGGTCCCGCTGCCGGGGGGAGATGCCGCCGCCCGGGAACCGTGGCGCATGGCGACTTCCTTTCTCCACCGGATCTTCGGGGTCGACGCGGTTCATCAGGACCTCCTGCCGTCCATCGACAGGAACCGGATGCGTCTTATCATCGACATGCTCGAGTCTGATTTCAACGCTCCCCTGACCTCGAGCTGCGGCAGGCTGTTCGACGCCGTGGCCTCCCTGCTCGACCTCAACCATGTCTGCACCTACGAAGGACAGGCGGCGATGCAGCTCGAAAGCTGCGCCCGCAGTGCGTTGACAGCCGGCTGGAAGGATGCGGTGATTGACCGGTATGGGGAATCGGAACGCTATCTGACGCAGATCGACGATCAAAGATGGGAGATTAATTCCGCAAAATTTGTTAAAAGCTTGATTGACGAAATTTCTGCCGGCACGAACCGGGCCGCACTGGCGCTGCAGTTTCACTGCTGGCTGATCAGCTGTATTACCCGCCTTGTCGAGAAACTCTCCGGAGTTACAGGAATTCGCGATATCGTCCTGTCCGGCGGCAGCATGCAGAACGGGATTCTGCTGGAAGGACTGCTTTTCAGCCTGACCGAACACGGCCTCGCCCCCTTTACCGGTTCCCAGATTCCGGTGAACGACGGCGGCATATCCGTCGGTCAGGCGCTCATTGGAGGTGTCCAACATGTGTCTTGCAGTACCCATGAAAGTTGAACAGATAGAAGGAGATCCCGACGACTTCACCCGGGACCAGATCGCCGTGGTCACCATGGACGGGGTGAGGAAAAAAATCCGCCTCGACGTCGTCGACCGCTGGCCCGAGGTCGGCGATTACGTAATCGTTCACGCCGGTTTCGCGATCCATTCGCTGGTCGAGGAAGAGGCCAGAAGAAATATCGAACTGATCCGCGAGATGGCCTCGCACATGCCCGAAGGGATCCTCCTACACGGTGGCGGTGGCGATTCGTGAAACATATCGATGAATACCGGGACGGCGAACTGATCAGGCCGCTGGTTGCCGAACTCCGCCAGTCGCTGACCAGGCCGGTCCGGCTCATGGAGGTCTGCGGGACCCACACCATGGCGATTTTCCGCAGCGGGATCCGCTCGATTCTGCCGGAAGCCATGGAGATCGTTTCCGGTCCGGGATGCCCGGTCTGCGTCACATCCGCCTCCCACATGGACGCCTTCATAGCGATGGCCGAAATTCCCGGCGTGCGGGTGGCGATTTTCGGGGACCTGTTCCGGGTGCCCGGCAGCAGCGGCTCCCTGGCCAATGCCGCCGCACGGGGGGCACAGGTGGAGGTCGTCTACTCGCCGATGGACGCCCTCGAGCTGGCCACACGCCATCCCGCTGAGCTGGTGGTATTTCTCGGCGTCGGTTTCGAGACGACCACCCCGGGGATCGCCGCAACGATCCTCGCCGCCGCCAAGGACGCGGTCGACAACTTCTGCGTCTTCTCAACCCAGAAGGTCATTCCGGGTCCGCTGGAAGCCCTGATGCAGGACCCGGACCTCAATATCAATGCGCTGCTCTGTCCCGGCCATGTGTCGGCGATCATCGGCGCCGGCGCCTACCAGCCGTTCGCCGACCGGGGACTGGCCTGCGTAGTCGCCGGGTTCGAACCGGCGGACCTGCTCAACGGACTAATTATGCTCGCCCGCCAGATTGCCGAAGGCCGGCCGAAGGTGGAAAACCTCTACCCGCGCGTGGTTTCATGGGAGGGGAACGGGCGTGCCCGGGCCATGGTCGAGGAGATCTTCGAGCCGGTCGACACGGAGTGGCGCGGCCTCGGCTTCATCGAGCGGAGCGGGCTGGCGATCAGAGACAAATACGGCCGCTACGACGCCCTCAAGCGGCTCGACATCACCATCCCCGCTTCCGCAGAACCCAAAGGCTGCCTGTGCGGCGAAATTCTCAAAGGCAAGACCATACCGCCCCACTGCCCGCTGTTCGGCAGCCGCTGCACACCGGCGAATCCGGTCGGGCCGTGCATGGTCTCCAGTGAAGGAACCTGCGCAGCCTACCATAAATACGGCCAGGAGACGTAACCGGGACGATATCGTCATCGACACCGATCAGCCATGTCAGATAAAACCATCCTTCTCGATCACGGCAGCGGCGGCCTCGCCAGCCAGGAACTGATCAGCACCCTGTTCCTCAAGCACCTCACCAGCCCGGTGCTGAAAGGGCTGGAGGACAGCGCGGTTCTCGACAATCAGGCCGGACGGCTGGTCTTTACGACCGACAGCTATGTGGTCGACCCGCTGTTTTTCCCCGGCGGCGACATCGGCAAGCTCGCCGTCCACGGCACCATCAACGATCTGGCGATGCGCGGCGGCATGCCGCTGTGCCTGAGCCTGGCGCTGATTCTCGAGGAGGGCATGGACCTCGACGAACTCGAACGCATCATCATGTCCATCGCTGAAGCCTCTGAAGCCAGCGGGGTGCCGGTCGTCACCGGCGATACCAAGGTGGTGCCGCGAGGCAAAGGGGACAAGGTATTTATCAACACCTCCGGAATCGGTTTCGTCGACAACGCGGTCAACCTGTCATCCACGAACGGCCGCCCCGGCGATGCGGTCATTCTGTCCGGAACCATGGGCGACCACGGCATCACGATCATGACCAGGCGGGCCGGCATCGGGCTGGATGGAGACCTGCGCAGCGACACCATGGCCCTGCACCGGCTGGTGGCATCGGTGCTGTCGGTTCACCCCGGTGCGGTGCGGACGTTCAGGGATCCGACCCGCGGCGGCGTGGCGACGACCCTCAACGAAATCGCTGCCGCCTGCGGCCAGACCATCGTCCTCGATGAACAGTCGCTGCCGATCCGCAGCCAGGTCCGGGCCGCCTGCGAAATTCTGGGATTGGAGCCGCTCTACCTGGCCAACGAGGGCAAGTGTCTGGCCGTCGTCGACGGAGACCGGGCTGAGCAGGTCCTGGCGGTCATGAAACAGACTGAAGAAGGCAAGGATGCGGTCGTTATCGGCAGGCTCGAGCAGGGCAAGGCCGGCCGCGTGCTGATCACCACCCCCATCGGCGGATCGCGGGTGGTGGCGCCGCTGCACGGGCAGCCTCTCCCGCGCATCTGTTAAACCCGACATTCATGGTAAAACATACATAATCTTGTTATCGCCACAATATCAAACAGTTTCAAAGCATCTTTTCCATGCGCTATTGGTGCCTTATTTCCCTTTAGGATCAACGATGCAAAAACAGAAATTCCACCCTTCGGGCGACGCGGGATCGCAGGCCGTCTCAACTCGTGAATGTCAGGTTTAAAGGATATAATGGACAAGACAGAAAAGAAAATCGGCATCCTGGGAATCGGCAACCTGATCGTCGGCGACGAGGGGTTCGGTGTGCACACCGTCCGCTATCTCGAGGACCATTACGAGTTTCCGGATAACGTGCTGATCATGGACGGCGGCACCGCCGGCCTTTACATGAGCCCGTTTCTCGAAGCGTGCGACCCGGTGATCGTTATCGATGTGGTCGATATCGACGCCGAGCCGGGTTCCATGCATTACTACTCCAGCGACGATGTCAAGGCTGGCAGGCTCAGCACCCGGATGTCGCCTCATCAGCTGGGGCTTCTGGAGGTTCTCGAGATCTGCAAACTGCGCGACGCGGCGCCGGCGAGCCTGGAGTTCTATTGCGTGGTGCCGAAGGTGCTGGACACCTCCACCGAACTGTCCGAGGTGGTCGCCCCCCGAGTCGCGGAGATCAGCGGGATCATCCTGAAGCGGCTCGCAGAGATGGGCGTGGAAGTCACCAGGCGGGCCGGCTGATCGGTCATGCACGAGATATCGCTGGTACAGGGGCTGCTCCAACAGCTCCACGACCTTGCCGCCGAGCACCGCACCGCCAGAGTCACGAAGGTGACGATGGTGGTCGGCCCGCTGTCGGGGGTCGTCGTCGAATCGTTTCAGTTCGGCTTCGACATCCTTACCCGAGAAGACGATCTGGTCAGAGGCGCCGAGCTGGAAATCGTCATTCCTGAAGTCTCCTACCGCTGCAGCGGGTGCGGGGCGGTGGAGAAGACGGCGGGCCAGCGACCTCGGAAGTGCAGCGGGTGCGGTGATCCGATCCTGATCGCCGAGCAAGGAATGGGCGGCGATGTGATCCTTCAGCAGGTGGAAATGGAAGATTGAAAAAATGAACATATAAAACGTTTTAAAGGTGATACCATGTGCGATGCGTGCGGCTGCCAGACCCACATCCATGACCATGACCACGGCCATGCTCATGCCCATACCCACGACGAGGCGGTCATCGTCGACGTCAACCGGTCGCTGTTCGCGGCCAACGACGCGATGGCAAAATCAAACCGGGAACATTTCGACGAGGAGAACCTGGTCGTTCTGAATCTGATCTCAAGCCCCGGTTCAGGAAAGACCACCCTGCTCGAGCACACCATCGACCGGCTCGGGGGCGAAATCAGGATCGGGGTTATCGAAGGCGATATCGAGACCGAGCGGGACGCCGAACGGATCAGGGCCAAAGGCGTGCCGGCCGTGCAGCTGACCACCGGGGGGGCATGCCATCTCGACGCGTCGATGATTCACCGGGGGTTTCACCGGCTCCAGAAGGAGCCGGGCGGCGACAGCCTCGACCTGCTGGTCATCGAGAACGTGGGAAATCTGGTCTGCCCGGCAACCTTCGATCTGGGCGAACATCAGCGAGTGGTGCTGGTTTCGGTGCCGGAAGGGTCGGACAAACCGGCAAAATACCCCAAGGCCTTCACCAGTTCACAGCTGTTCCTGATCACCAAGACCGACCTGCTGCCCTATTTCGATTTCGACGTGGCCGAGGCCACCAGGGAAGCCCGCCACCTCAACCCGGGGCTGGAGGTGATGGCGTTTTCAGCGACCACCGGAGACGGTTTCGAGGCCTGGCTCGATCAGCTGAGAAACCTGGTCAGCCAGAAGAAAAAGCCATAGGACGGGCGCCGGGGCGGCCCGGTACCCTCATGTCTCGAGCTGCGACCTGATCGCCGCCAGCAGTTCCCGGCCGCCGTCGGCCAGGATAGAGGCGCCAGCCCGGGTGCCCAGTGCCTCGGGGTCCTCGAGCGGGCCACTGACGCTGGTTTTGAGCAGCCGGCTGCCGCTCAGGCTGGCGAGGCCGGCGGTCAGGCGGATCTGGCCTCTGTCGATCACCGCATGCCCGAAGGCCGGTATCGAGCAGCCGCCTTCCATGGTTTTCAGAAATGCCCGCTCGGCGCGCAGGCAGAGCTCGCTTTCCCGTTTGTTCACATGGGTTCTGACCAGCTCCTTTTTTTCAGCGGCCAGCCCGGATGACGCCTCGACGGCGATGCAGCCCTGCCCCACCGGCGGGATAAACCGCTCGGCCGCAAAGCTGTGTACGATCAGGTCATCGTATCCCATGCGGTAGACGCCTGCATAGGCAAGGATCAGCGCGTCGCAGGCGCCGTCTTCGAGTTTTTTCAGCCTGGTCTGCAGGTTGCCGCGCATCGGCACGGTCCTGACATGGGGGTGAAAATGAGCGAGCAGCGCCACCCGCCGCACCGAGGATGTGCCGATGGTCAGCGGCCGGGAGGTATCGTCGAGATTGACCGGTCGGGCGCCGACCAGCACGTCGTGGCTCTGCTCCCGTTCGGTAAAGGCGATCAGTTCAAATCCCTCCGGCAGGGTTGACTGCATGTCCTTGGCCGAATGCACGGCGATATCGACCACTCCGGCTGCGAGCTGCTCCTCGAGTTCCTCGGTGAACACCCCCTTGCTGCCGATCTTGGCAATCGAGCGGTCGAGAATCTTGTCCCCGCGCGTTTCCATCGCCACGATTCTGGTCTCGCAGCCGTTTTCCTGCAGCATCCGGCACACCGTCTCGGTCTGCCACATCGCCAGTCTGCTCTTTCTGGTGCCTACGGTTATGGTTGTCATCGCTGCGTTTTTCCTGTTTTGAGATCGGTGCTCTGGTAATCGGTCGCTACCATACCATATGTGATGGATGAATGTAACCGCGCGCTCTGGCTGCCGGATCAGCCCGGGGTTTTTTCCAGCACTACGGTGAAGGTCGTGCCCCGGTTGAGTTCGCTGGCCACCTCGACCCTGCCTCCATGGGCATCGACCACGGCCTTTACGTAGTTGAGGCCCAGTCCCAGCCCCGGCTGGGTGCGGCTGCGGTCGCCGCGGTACAAGCGGTCCCAGATCTTGGGGATTTCCTGGGCTGAAATCCCGATACCGGTATCGCTGAAGCTGATCTCCACCTGATCTGCCTTTCGTTCCCCGCGGATGCGAAGGCGCCCGTTGCCGGTATTGTATTTTATCGCGTTGTCGATCAGGTTCGCCCAGACCTGGGACAGCCTGGTCCGGTCACCGACGATCTGCAGATCGGCCGGAATATCGGTGGTGATCGTGATGCGGCGCTCCTCGGCAAGGTATTCGTAGACCTGCACGATTTCTTCGATCTGGGGCGCGAGATCGAACCGTTCGAGGGCAAG
>JAJDNR010000037.1 GCA_022340565.1 Desulfofustis sp. | reverse complement strand
GCTCAGGTGGGCGACCGGGATGTCGGGAAGGCACGGCCGAAGGCGCATTCCGCTCTGCTACTTTGCCCATAACAGGTAGGACTTGATGAACGAATCGATGTTGCCGTCGAGCACCGCATCGACGTTGCCCCGCTCGTGCTCGGTGCGATGGTCCTTGATCAGCCGGTACGGCTGCAGCACATAGGATCGGATCTGGCTTCCCCAGCCGATCTCCTTCTTCTCCCCGTGAAGACTCTCCTGCGCTTCCGCCTTGCGCTCCCGTTCAAGTTCGTAGAGCTGAGAAGACAGCATCTTCATCGCCATGTCCTTGTTGCGGTGTTGAGAGCGCTCATTCTGGCACTGCACGACGATACCGGTCGGCAGATGGGTGATGCGGATCGCCGAGTCGGTCTTGTTGACGTGCTGACCTCCGGCGCCGCTGGAGCGATAGGTGTCGATACGCAGATCCTTTTCGTTGATGTCTACCACCACGGTATCATCGAGCTCGGGCATTACCATCACCGAGGCAAAGGAGGTGTGGCGGCGGCCGCTCGCATCGAATGGGGAGATCCGGACCAGTCGGTGGATGCCGAGTTCGGAACGGAGGTAGCCGTACGCGTATTTGCCCTCGACGAAGATGGTGACGCTTTTCACACCTGCCTCGTCTCCTGCCAGGTAATCGAGGAACTTGGTCTTAAAACCTTTGTTCTCGGCCCAGCGCAAATACATGCGCAGCAGCATGTCGACCCAGTCCTGGGCCTCGGTTCCGCCAGCGCCGGCATGGATCGAGATCATCGCGTTGGAATGGTCGTGCTCGCCGCTGAACATGCATTCCAACTCGGTCTGGTCGATATCGTTTTCGATCGAGGCAAGATTGTCGGCTACCTCGTTTTCGGCTTCCCGATCGCTTTCTTCGACGGCCATCTCGAGAAGCAGCTGTGCTTCCTCGATTTCAGACCATGAGGCCTCCCAGCGGCGAATGACGTCCTGCAGCTGACCGAGCTGTTTCTGGATTTTCTGGGCGTTGGCGCCGGTGGACCAGAAATCGGGAGCCAGCGTCTGCCGCTCCAGCCGTTCCACCTCCTCTTTCTTGGCGGCTAAGTCAAAGATGCTCCTTCAAGGCAAGCATTCTGCCTTTCATATCGTTGAGCTTCTGAAACGATAGCGCCGATCCGCTTTCCTGTACCATGACACGTCCCGTTACCTGTTGATCGCCGGCTTCTGCCCCCGCCCCTTATTTGGGTTCTCCCAGATTGTCTCGCCGCCTTCCGGTACCCGCGGCGGTGACAAAGACAAGCAGCAGTGCCAGCATTCCGTTCAGCGGGGCGAACAGATAGCCGCCCCCCACAAAAATCGTTTGCACATCGAGCAGCGGCACGGTGACCGTTGCCGCCCATTGCTCGAACAGTTCGGACTCGATGCCGATCGCACCGGTCGGATCGATATAACCGGAAATGCCGGTATTCGCGGAGCGTAACAGGCTTCTCCTGGTTTCTACCGCCCGGTAAACGGTCATTGCCCAGCTCTGGTGCGGGGCACTCGATTTACCATACCACGCATCATTGGTCAAATTAATCAGCAGGTTTGCCCCTGCCTTCACCCAGGCCCTGCCAATCTCACCGAAAATCGACTCGTAGCAGATCAGCACCCCGGAGCGAATCACCCCTGCATCGAGGGTTCTGTCGATCCGACCTGCGGTAAAGTCGCCCGCCGCCTCCACCAGCGGAGCGATGAACGGCAGGTATTTTTTGAGCGGCACATACTCGCCGAACGGGACCAGGTGGCTTTTGTAATAGCCGACCACGAAGCTGGTCGACGGATCCATCAGCATAGCCCCGTTATAGTAGCGGACCAGCCGCTTGGTCCGGTCTTCCTCGACCTCATACCACGGTGCCCCGCTCAACACGCTCACATGCTTCTCCCACACCATGTCGATCAGCGGCTGGAGCAGTTCGTCGCGCCGGGGATAAAACGGCAGCGCGGTCTCCGGCCAGACCACCAGCGACGCCGGCCCGCTCTCGAGCAGGTCATCGCTGAGCCGAACATAATCCTTTACCGTTCTCAGCCGTTCTTCAGGGGACCATTTCCTGGTCTGCTCGACATTACCCTGGACGATTCCCAGCGCGGCCTTGTCTGCAGACACGATCAGATCATCGACCTGCTGACCGCGAACAGCCGAATAGCTCAGCCAACTGCCGATAATAACGACGCAGACGCTGGCGCCAATGACCCGCTGCATGACCGGCCTGGTTCTCTGCAGGGAGGTGAGCAGGACGATGTTGAGCATCACGATGATGAAGGTGAGACCGTAGTGGCCGACCAGGTCGACTCCCTGAAGCAGCCAGGGGTAGGACCACAACCCGTAACCGACGTCCATCCACGGAAACCCGCCGAACAGCCACGATCGAAGCCAGTCGAGCCCGACCCAGAGCGCCGAACCGCCAAGAACCGGCACGATGGCCTGCGGCGAGCGAACGAGATAATGGAAGCCGGCCGCAAAAACCGCCGGATACAACCCCATATAGACGCAGAGCAGCAGCATCGCCGGCGTTGCCAGGTACCATTCAAGCCCCCCGTACTGTCGCAGTACCGAAACGATCCAGTAGAGCTGCAGCACATGCATGACGGCGCCCACGGCCAGTCCGCAGCGCCAAGCCTTCCATACCGAACCGAGGGTCTGAATCCGATGCAGAAACGGCACCAGGCATACGGCGAGCAAGAGCGGAAACGAGAATCGTCCCGGCAACGCAAGCCAGACAAGCACCGGGGTGGCGAGAAGCGCCCCCATGCCGATCATGATGCTCCTGTCCCTCATCAGGGGGCTGCCGTCTTATCCAGCCTGATGATTTTTACCTTTTTTATCCGTCTTCGCCCGGCGGTATGAACGATCAACCGGGTATCGCCGATCTGGACGGTGTCGCCCTCGGCGCCGATCCTGCCGAGCCGGTGGATGATCAGACCGCCGATCGACTCGTAGGGGCCTTCAGGCAACTCGATTTTGAGCCGCGATTCGACATCTTCGATATCGACCTTGGCAGGGACGAGCCAGGCGCCTTCATCGAGCTTCTCGAAGTCATCGTCGTCGTCATCGTATTCATCATCTATCTCCCCGACGATTTCTTCGAGAATGTCTTCCAGGGTCAACAATCCGCGTACGGCGCCGAATTCGTCCATGACCACCGACATATGGATCTTGTTTTTCTGGAATTCTCTGAGCAACTCGACAATCGGCTTATCCTCTGAGATGAAATACGGCTGGTTGAGGAATGACTCGATGTTCTGCCCGGATTCACCGCGGCCGGTGCAAAGCTTCAGCAGATCCTTGGCGTGGAGGATGCCGATGATGTGATCGCCGTTGTCGCGGTAGATGGGTATTCGTGTATAACCCTCTTCGATGACGGCTGCGATGATTTCGCTGACCGGTGCATTCACATCGAAACTGACGATTTCGGCGGCGGGCGTCATGATCTCGGCGGCCAGCGTGTCGCGGAAATCGAAGATGGAGGAAATCATCTTCTCCTCCATACTGGAAATCAGCCCCTGCTCTTCTCCCTCTTCGAGCAGCTCCTGAATTTCATGCTCAAGAGCTTCGGTGGTGTCTGGCGAACGGCCGAACGGGATCATATCCCGCATTTTTTTCAACAGGGACCCTTTCTCCGGTTCGGATGGGGGATCATTGTCACTGGCTTCAGCGTTTTCGATGTTCATAGAACCGTAACGTATTTCGTATATAGGTCCCGATTCGGGATCGTCTCTTGGGAGTAATCAACAAATTTCTAGGACTCTTTTGCGGTAAAGTCAAGGGAGAAGGTCCATTTCAGGAGTTTGCGCTGCTCCCTGAAATACCAAGTTCCGGTGCCGGATCCACGACAATGTCGGATTATTCCCCTTTCCATTATCATGTAAGATTACTATATTAGAAAGGTTGACCAGCGTATAGAGACACCCTGCAGCTGCTGAACATCGCCGGCCGCGTGTCGGCGCGGCCGGCGATGTTCACCATGGTTTCAAACGTTACCAAAGCACAAGAGGATTAAGGTGGAAGGAAAGGTTCTTATCGCCAACCGCGGCGAGATAGCCATCCGCATCATGAATGCCTGCCGGGACCTGGGCCTGGACTATATTGTCGTTTACACCGAGGCTGACAAGGATTCGGAGCATGTCAGGCTGAACCGTTTGGACGGGCCTGATCAGAACGCCTGGAAGATTGCCAGCTACACCGATCCCAACGATATCTTCTCAGTCGCCGACCACACCGGGTGTACGGCGATCCATCCCGGTTACGGATTCTTCTCCGAGGATTACCGATTCGCCAGGCGCGCAGCATCGCGCCGACGCCCGTTGACTTTTATCGGCCCGAGCTGGGAAGTAATCAGGGATCTGGGCGACAAAATCAATACCAAACGGGTCGCCAACCAACTCAATATACCGACCATTCCCGGCACCGACTCGCCGATATACAATGAAATGGAGGCCGAAGAAGTGGCCTTTTCGCTGCTCGAAAACCAGCGGATCATGGAAATCAGGGACCCGTCGATTCTCGTAAAAGCGGCAGCCGGCGGCGGCGGTATGGGCATCGAGGAAGTTACCGAAATCGAGCAGTTCCGGCGCACCTACCGGCAGCTGCAGAATTATGCCAAGCGTCAGTTCGGCGACGGCGGCGTGCTCATCGAGCAGTGTCTGCGCGACTACAATCACCTGGAAGTCCAGCTGGTCTGCTCGCGCTATTCCGAGCGCATCCATTTCAGTTCGCGAAATTGCACGATCCAGTCCACCGGCCGCCAGAAACGCGTCGAAGCGGCGCCGGGATTTCACAGCTCCTGCTATGCATATGATTTCGACGAACAGAAAGTGCTCGGTCAGATCGTCGACTACTCGCTGAAACTGGCGGAATTCGTCGGTTACGACAACGTCGGCACCTGGGAGTGGATCGTCGATCGCAGCGGCCAACCCTATCTGCTCGAAGTCAATACGAGAATTCAGGTTGAAAATGACATTTCGGCGCGGATCAGCTACCTCAACAACCGCCAGCCCAATCTGATCAGAGAGCAGATCAGGCTGGCGCTCGGCGAACGGGCCGGGTTCAAGCAGCAGGACATCACCTTTCGCGGCGCCGCCATCGAACTGCGGATCGTTGCCGAAGACCCAAAGCGCGGATTTGCCCCGTGGATCGGTTCCATTACCGAATTCAAATTCCCCGCCCACGACTGGTCGGCGGTCTACACCCACGTTCCCACCGATCGAACCTACATGATCCCCAGTGATTTCGACCCCAACCTGGCGCTGGCGCTGGTCTGGGCGGACACGATGGACGAGGCCAAAGGGCGGGCCGCCCGGTTTATCGACGAGACGGTAATCCGCGGCAGGGATTCGAACGGTGGACCGATCGTCACCAACCTGTCATACCTGAAAGAAAATCTGGATCGTCTTCTGACGTTCTGATCTTATAGTTGGCTTTATGAAGGAACAGCTCAAACAACTGCATCATCTCGAGGAGCGGGTCGATTATCTGATCCAGATCAAGGATTACTCCAACTGGGGCAATCTCGACGGCTTCAAGAGCAGCTGCCAGAGACTCAAGCAGACGGTATACGACTTTTCCGAGGAAGAGGTTTGGGCTCAGATCCGCAAGCTCAACGACTCCATCTGCTTCCTCGAGGAACGGGCGGAGGAACAGCTCACGCCGATGGAACGGGTGCGCATCGTCCGCTCGATCCAGCGATTCAGCCTCAAGGACATCCTCGAAAACGTCTACGACGATTACACCGAACTCGGCGGCGAGGAGGACGCCAACATCGACCCGGCGATGATCTGCGCGAAGGCGACCCTGACCCGCAAAGGCAAGAAGAAGAACTACACGCTGAGCGTCATGGTCATCGGCCAGGAGTGCGGGCACGGGGAAGAGTTCAGGAACGGCGGATCGTGCCGTCCGGAAGGCAACGAAAAGGCGCAACGCTACATGAGGGTTGCCGAAACCGAGGGAATCCCGATTCATTTCTACGTATTCACGCCCGGCTCCTACCCTGTCGAGGAATACCCGGGAGCGGCTCAGCAGATTGCCCGCAACATCTACACGATGACGAAACTGCGCGTACCGACCGTGTCCTTCATATCGGAAGGCGGTTCAGGAGGCGCGGAGGCCATCGGCCTCTCCGATTACCGGCTGATGGCCAGCCACGGCTACTACTCGGTCATTTCACCCGAGGGCGCGGCCGCCATCGAGGGCCGCATCGGCGAAGGCAACAAGGTCCCGCGCGAGCTGGTCGAGGTGTGCGCGGACCGGCTGCGGCTGACGGCGATGGACAATTTGAACCACGGCATTATCGACCAGATTGTCAAGGAGCCGCCGCTCGGCGCCCGGCGCAACGATTTCAGTTTCTTCTCCAAGCTGCGCTCGGAGATGATCAAGGCGACCGACCGGGTTGTCCTGTCGTGCAAGAGTTTCCAATCGTTTCGCACCTGGGAGCTGGGCCGCAAAAAAACAAAATCGGAACCCGCGGACCCCGGTGTGGAGATCTCCTGGGATCTCTCCAGAGACGAGATCATCCGGCTCCTGCAGCGCCGCTCCGAAAAATACCTGTCGATGGCTGTCCACGGCTACAGCGGTCAGCCCGAAACCCGGGAAAGCGCGCTGCGCCATCTGCGGACCCAGAGCGAACAGCTCTATTACACGCTGCGCTATGATGTCCTGAAAACCCAGAAACGCCAGGTCGAAAAGATGATCAGCGACGTGTCGGGGGAAGGATCGGTGATGATGAAACGGGTAACCGAACCGATCCGGTCGGCAATCAACTTTCTGAGCAGCAGGAAAAAACAGGAGCCGGTCAGGCTGATCACCTATGCAGGCAACGGGCAGAGCAGCGGCCAGCGCCAAGACCCTCTGGAAATGACCGATACCTATACGAGCCCGCTGGCCAACGAGGACAAGACGGTGACCTGCCCCAATGCCGAGGTCCACGGCTGCAAGGACTTGTGGGTCCCCGACCTGTACGGTGAGTTCGCCGGCGTCTGCGAGACCTGCGGACATCACTTCCCGCTGGAACATCAGTGGTACCTGGAAAATATTTTCGACAAGGGTTCCATCCGCTTTTTCAACTCCCATCTGACCGCCCAGAACCCGCTAGGCTACACCGGTTTCAGCAAACGGCTCGAGTCCTCGATGGAAACGACCGGCCGCAAGAGCGGCAATATGACCTTTACCGCGGCGATCAACGGAATCGAGATCGTCGTCAGCATCCTCTACTCGGACTTCAGAAACGGCACGGTCGGTTCCACCGAAGGAGAGAAGTTCGTGCAGGCGTGCAAGCTTGCCCAGCGCAAGAAGCGCCCGCTGCTTTCCTACGTGCACACCACCGGAGGCATCCGTATCCAGGAGGGAACCCTCGGGGTCATCCAGATGCCCAAATGCACGATGGCGGTCAGGGAGTACATCGACTCCGGCGGCCTCTACATCGTCGTCTACGATAACAACTCATATGCGGGCCCGGTGGCGTCCTTTCTCGGCTGCTCGCCCTACCAGTTCGCCATCAGGTCGTCTCGCATCGGATTCGCTGGCCCCCGGGTCATCCGCGAAACTACCGGTATCGATATACCGCCGGACTACCATTCGGCGAGAAACGCGCTCAGACGCGGCCATGTCCAGGGAATCTGGGACCGGCGGGAATTCAGAAGAAACCTGCACAAGGCCCTGCAGACCATGGGCAGCCCCAACCTCTATTACCGTTAAGGCGAGGATCAGCCTGAATCAGTTCAAGAGAACCGCGAATATCGAGCGGTAGTCCGGTCCGAGTTGATTCAGCCCGGTG
>JAJDNR010000034.1 GCA_022340565.1 Desulfofustis sp. | reverse complement strand
TTCTGGCGGCGATTTCCACCCGCGAGATCATCCCCGCTTCACGAATGCTGTTCAGTATACTGAACAGATTCATCTCTCGAGTGAAATCACGATTTACCGACTGCATCTGCAAAGTCTTTTAATTCACTTGAAAAACTTAATAATCAAGGCGACAACCGCCGTTCGAGAGTGTGTTCAAAGCCCTCGATTAGCCTATAAGGTGCAATAATATCAGACTATTATATGCATAATTGCGGTAAAAACCAGAACCCTTTCCGGCCGCCATCCGCAGTTTCTAACAGGAAAGAGCCGATTAATCAAGCGGAGAACAGGTCAATATCATAAAATTTATATATTATCGATAATTTATCAAAGCGGATTTTATAATTTTTTTATATTATATTCCAAATAGTTATACGTACTACTATAATGCAACACATAATCTGAACGAAAATTATTTTATTTTTATTGAGTAAATTAATTGTTGCGATCCGTCTGTTTTTTTGGCACTGTCAGGTGAGTAGCGGCGGCGGTACATCCTGCTTCAGTGACGGTTGCGGTCTTCGGTCATCTGCGCTGAAGGTGGCGCAGGTTCGGTGCAGCCTGCGGTCATAGACTAAAACCGGACACCTTCGGTCCTGAAGCTGTCAATTCATTCAACATTTAAGAGGAGGAAACTCAGATGCTGAAAAAAATCATTGTCCCGGTGATGGCTCTTGCCGTGCTGACGGCCTTTGCTTCGATCTCCATGGCCAAAGATCTCGTGGTCGGCGTTTCCTGGTCAAATTTCCAGGAAGAACGCTGGAAAACAGATGAAGCGGCGATCATGGGCGAGCTCAAGAACCTGGGAGCCAAGTACATCATGGCAGATGCCCAGGCCAGCGCGGAGAAACAGATTTCCGATATCGAGAACCTGATTGCCAAGGGAGCCAACGCTCTGATCGTGCTGGCCTGGGACGCCGATGCAGTCCTGCCGGCCATCGCCAAGGCCGAGGCAGAAGGGATCCCGGTAGTCGGCTATGACCGCCTGATCGAAAAAGAAGGCGTATTCTACCTGACCTTCGACAACAAGGAAGTCGGCCGCATGCAGGCGCGCGCGGTCTTTGCGGTCAAGCCGGAAGGCAACTACGTCTTCATCAAAGGGGCCCCCACCGACCCGAATGCGGAATTTCTCTACGAGGGACAGCTCGAGGTACTCGACGAGGCGATCAAGGCCGGCAAGATAAAGAATGTTGCCGCTCAGGGCACCGATGGCTGGAAGCCCGAAGTTGCCCAGCGCAATATGGAACAGATCCTCACCGCCCAGAATAATAAGGTGGATGCGGTCGTCGCCTCCAACGACGGAACCGCTGGCGGCGTCGTCGCAGCCCTGACCGCCCAGGGAATGGAAGGGATCACGCCGGTTTCCGGCCAGGATGGAGACTATGCCGCGCTGAATCGGGTCGCCCGGGGACTGCAGACCGTTTCGGTGTGGAAGGATGCCCGGGAACTCGGCAAGGCTGCCGCCAAGATTGCGGTCGATCTGGCCAACGGCACCACCCCGGCAGGCACCATCAAATGGTCCGGCGGGGCGAAAGGCATCGAGATGGATGCAATCCTGCTTGCTCCGGTACCGATCACCAAGGACAACCTCAATGTCGTTGTCGACGCCGGCTGGATTTCCAAAGACGTTCTCTGCCAGGGTGTGGAGGGTACCTGCCCGTGATAACCTGACAGCGGGGAGGCATGAAGGGGAAACTGCACCGGTTTCCCCGTTTTTCATGTATCATCCGCGCCAACGTGGTATGATTACCGCCATCTGACAAATTCTTCAAACAGACAGCACCATGCCACCACAATCCGGACCGGAATCCAGACCTTCGCTGTTTCAGCGGATCAGCACCGAACTTGAAATCGACACCCGCATGCTGGCGATGATAGGTGCTCTGATCGTCATCTGGATCGTATTGACGATCCTGACCAACGGCATCTTTTTCACGTCACGAAACCTCTACAACCTGGCCGTGCAGACGAGTGTCGTAGGCATCATGGCAACCGGCATGGTGCTGGTCATCGTCGCCCGCCATATCGATCTGTCGGTGGGTTCGCTGATGGGCTTTACCGGTATGGTGATCGCCTACCTCCAGGTCCATGTCTTCACCCTCGGTGCCGCCTGGAACTGGCCGCTGACAGTGGTCTGCGGACTGCTGCTCGGAGGCCTGGTGGGACTCTGGCAGGGCTGGTGGATCGCCTACCGGGGCGTGCCCGCCTTCGTCGTGACCCTCGGCGGCCTCCTCGTGTTCAGGGGCGGAGCCTATCTGGTCACCGACGGCAGAACGGTGGCGCCGATGGACAAGACCTACCAGCTGCTTGGCGGCGGCATCGACGGGTCGATCGGGGCAACCTGGAGCTGGGTGTTCGGCATTGTCTGCATCGCCCTGATGATTCTGGGAACCGTCAGGTCCCGCATCCGCAGGAAAAAGTACGGTTTTGAACCAAAGGCCCGCTGGGCCGAGCTGGTGACCCTGCTGACCGGCATTGCGCTGGTGTGCGGATTCGTGCTGATCATGAACTCGTACTACAAGCCCCGCACCCAGATACCGCGTGGAATTCCAATCCCGGTGCTGATTCTGATCGGGGTGGTGGTGATGATGACCCTGCTGGCCAAAGTCACCAAGTTCGGCCGCTATGTATTTGCCATCGGCGGCAACCCAGAGGCGGCGGAACTCTCCGGCATCAACGTTCCGCGCGTGACCATGTACATCTTCATGGTGATGGGCATTCTCTGCGGCATTGCCGCCGTGATCACCACCGCCCGCCTCAACGCCGGAGCAAACTCGATGGGCACCATGGCCGAACTCAGCGTCATCGCCGCCGCGGTCATCGGGGGAACCTCACTGGCAGGGGGCGTCGGCTCCATCGCCGGGGCGATACTCGGTGCGGTCATCATGCAGTCGCTCGAATCAGGGATGGTGCTGATGGGAGTGACCAGCGCGATGCGCCAGGTGATCATCGGCCTGGTGCTGATCCTGGCGGTCTGGTTCGATGTCATGTACAACAAGAACAAACGGTAGGAGCAGTCGTGAGCACCCAGGTCCCCCTTGTCCAGATGCGCAATATCCACAAACGCTTCGGCGGTGTTCATGCCGTCAAGGGCGTGTCCATCGACCTGATGCCCGGAGAGGTAGTCGGCGTGCTGGGCCACAACGGCGCCGGCAAAACAGTTCTGATGAAGGCCCTGTCCGGCGCTATCCCATGCGATCAGGGGGATATCCTGATCAACGGTGAGCGGGTCGAGATCAGACATCCCCGCGACGCCCGCGGACACGGCATCGAGACCATCTACCAGACCCTGGCCCTGTCCGACAATCTCGACGCGCCGGCCAACCTGTTTCTCGGCCGGGAGATCATGACGCCTTACGGTACGCTCGACGACGGGGCGATGGAGAACGAGGCGCGCCAGGTCATCCATCGGCTCAACCCCAATTTTACCAACATCAAGGATCCGGTCCGCAATATGTCCGGCGGCCAGCGGCAATCGGTGGCGATTGCCCGGGCCATCTATTTCAACGCCAGGATCCTGATCATGGACGAACCCACCGCCGCCCTCGGGCCCCAGGAAACGGCCATGGTCGCCGAACTGATCAAGCAGCTCAAGAGCGAGGGCATCGGCATCTTTCTGATCAGCCACGATCTGCATGACGTCTTCGACCTTGCTGACCGGGTGTCGGTGATCAAAAACGGCAAGCTGGTCGGCACCTGCCGGACCAGCGACGTCACCAAGGACGAGGTGCTGGCGATGATCATCCTCGGCAAGATGCCGGAGCCGTCAAGCGCCGCCTGACATATCCGCCCTCACCGTCCGCCATACCCGTTCGAGCGGCAGATCCCCAAGATCCGCCGCTTCCAGCCATCTGAAGCGGCTGTGCTGAATCCCGGTACTCTGCGCTGCGGCATGTGCGCTGAAGAGTGCCAGCCCCCGGCACCCGAGATGGGCGGCGATGTGGGTCGGGCCGGTATCGTTGCCGATCACGTAGGCAGCCCTCCTGGCCACGCCAGCAAGCCCGAAATAGTCGAGACAGCCGCTGCCGTCCACCAGCGTTATTCCCGGAAGTGCGCGATAAACCTCAATTTCCCCCGGGCCGGGCACGGTCACCGGCTGCAGGCCCTGCTCGATCAGTTTTCCGGCCAGCTCCTTGAAGCGGGGCCAGCATTTGTGCTGATGGTCCGGAGAAGCTCCCGGAATCAACAATACGTACCCGGGCTTGACACCGCCTCGTTCGAGGACGCTATCGACATCGTCGGCCATCCAGGAAATGTCCCCGTTCAAAGTATGGGTTGTGGCAATTCCGGCCAGAGCCAGGTGGCGCTTGAAATGATCGGCGGCACAGCTGTTCTGCGGGCGTTTCAGACAGCATGCGCAGCCCGCTGCATCGCCGAGCCACCAGACCGGCGGGAACAGGAAGCGGTGATAAAACCGGGTGCGGCTCACCTGCTGCAGGTCGTAGACCCGGTCGAAGCGGCAGCGATGCAGACGTTTTCTGAGATCGAACATCTGCAGCGGATTGTACCTCGGGGCGCGGGGATCGACGAACACCTCATCGGCCCATGGGCAGCGCTCGAAATAACGGCGGTAGGCGGGGATCGTCATCACCGTGACCGTATCCCCCGGGTGATGCTCCCGGATATCTCTGAGCGCCCCGTCGGCCTGGACCAGATCGCCGAGTGCGCTCAGCTTGATGATAAGGATCTCGGCCATCAGTAGGCTTGGTAGGATTTTTCCTCGATCAGATCGGATCCCAGCAGTCGGTTGATCTTCACCTTGATCTCCGCACGCCGGTCGTTGGTCCGGTACACGGAACGGGCGAGTTGGATGAATCGCTCGGAGAAATCTTTGTTCCGCTCGCAGCAGCGGATCTGATCCTCGATGTCCCACAGCGATTCGTTGACCGCTCGCAATTCGGAAATCAGACGCTCGAGTTCTTCTCCGGGCCCAACGATTTCGCCGCGTGCCTCCCGTAATACGTCAAGCTCACGGTTTATATTGACGAGCTTGGATGCGTCGTCGATGCGCTGCCGCTTGATTTCCAGAATCGTGATCTTGTCGAACAACTCGCCCCAGGAAACGGGAACCGTCACCATCGTTTGTCCCTCCCTGCCGAAAAAGTTCCGCAATTCGAAAATTTTTATTATGCTGCGGATGATATACAGTATGGTAAACGAATGGTCTTTTACCATAATAAATTTCACTCTGCTATCTCCCGCAGCCTCCGCCGACCGCACGAGCAACCTCGATGTATCTCGCCACACTGACCAGAGGCGGCGCCACCCGCTACGAGATCCGCCAGTCGCTTCCCGGCCCGAAGCACCGGTACCGGGATTACTGCGTGGTCTTCGATCTGGGTCCCGATCCGGGACGATACATCGAAACGCTCTCCGACGATATCTGTTTTTTTTCTTCTGAACTCGAGGATCAGGTACAATCCCGCACCTCCGAGGACGCAACGGTCCTGCTGGAGGATATGCTCTGGAATTTTCTGCCCGCCGACGAACGGCATCGCCTGAGCGTCTTTCGTTATCGCGGCAAAGCCCGGGTTACGCCGCTCTCAGACGAAGAGCGGCAGGAGATAGAGCGCGGTGTCCACCTGTTCGACCGCAGAAGGCTTTTCTACCTCCGCTACGGGGCGGTGGACCAGAGCAGAATTTTCCGGCTGAACCCGAAACTGTATCGGCCGCTCCTGAAAAAATGCCGGGACGAGCGCGAGTTCTACCTCATCGATCTGGAAAAAGGGCTGCAGCCCAACGAATTGCGAACGTATGTGTTTGCGATTTTCGACCTGCAGCGTCATTTTACTGAATCGTTCTCTGCAACGATGCCCGAGGCGCTTAACCAGATCGATATCGCCGACTATTTCATCGAGGATATCTGCGCGCTGAACCGCGACACAACCTTCTGGAAAACCGCTGAGCAGCGCGGCAGCCTGCACGACCATCTGGTGCGCTACCTGATCATGTTTTTCGATCACGGCTACGGGCGCCGTTCGCTGTTTGATGATTTCATCCGCGAATTCATGGGACGCCACCGCGCCTTTTCATGGCCAGACAAAAAGCCTGCCGTCAGCACCTCTCAAGCCGAGGAGATTTTTCAGACCTCATGGCGGAAACTGCAGAAATTGAGCAGACGGGATTTGACCCGGCTTTACCGGAAACGAGCCAAGGACCTTCATCCCGACAGCGGCGGCGACCACGATGAGTTCATAAAACTCAACGCCGCTTATGCATCGCTGATCGCGAGGAAGAAGCCGCGCTCAAGCCTTTAAAGAGCAATCGATATTTCAAGGGAGACCACCATGGTGATCAGATCGCTGGCAACCGATCTGTACCGCGCCCAGCAGCGAGTTCACCGGCTTCAGGAGCAGCTCGAAGCTGCGGAACTGGGACACAGGGAGGCAGTGCGCAGGGAACTGCAGGCGGCAACGGCAGAACGAGACCAGCTGCGCAGGCTCATCGAAGCGCGAAAACAGAAACCACCGTTTCGCACCAGTTTCAAAAACGAACCGGACCTCTAGCCTGCCGTTCACGAGTTAAAACGGCCTACCGGCCAGGAAGAAATAACCCCTGCCCTGCCGGTAAAAAAACCGATGTTTCTCTTGCCGATCATTGCGTGTATGATCATCGTGAATAGCGGCACCCATTGAGCGCCGCGGAGCGTACCCCATGCATACCGGAAAACTCATTCATATCGTCGGCTGCCATGCCGAGGGAGAAGTTGGGGATGTCATCGTCGGCGGGGTCGCCCCGCCGCCGGGAAACACGATCTGGGAGCAGTCGCGCTGGATCGCCCGCGACCAGTCGCTGAGGAACTTCCTGCTCAACGAGCCGCGCGGTGGCGTTTTCCGCCATTTCAACCTTCTCGTTCCCGCCAAGAATCCCAAGGCC
>JAJDNR010000031.1 GCA_022340565.1 Desulfofustis sp. | reverse complement strand
ATCGGCGACACGTCGTAGGTTGTTGCGGTCAAGGCGGGATTTAACGTAGGCGCCGCTGTCGTCCCGGACGAACCCGCCTTCCGGATCCGGAATCAACTCGCCGTTCTCGGTTCCGACGCCGACCGTGTAGACGATCATGCCGCCGCCGGCTGCCCGCTTCGCACCGGCTTCGACATCACCCTGCAGTTGCTCCCCGTCGCTGACGATGATCAGAATTTTGTGGTTGGCGGAAGAGGTCAGCACCTCAAGCGCCGCGTCGATGGCCGCGTCGATATTGGTTCCGCCGGTCGGTATGATGCGGTAATCGACCGCCATCAGCGACTCCGCGAAGGCGTCGTAGTCCGAGGTCAGCGGACACATCAGATAGGAGGTTCCGGCAAACGGCATCAGCCCGACCCGGTCTCCAGTCAGTTTCGACACGAAATCGAGGATCGCCAGTTTGCTCCTCTCCAGCCGGTTGGGGCGGACATCCTCGGCGAGCATGCTTTTCGAGGTATCGAGGGCGAACAGGATATCGATCCCCCGGTGTTTGACATCGACCCAGCGGTGTCCGTACTGAGGCCTTGCCAGTGCCGTGAAACAGAGCATGATGGTAGCCAACAGCAGCCATTTTTTCAGGCGCCGTCTGGACGGCGACAGGTTGGCCGTCAGCGCGCCGATCAGCGGCTCGGCGGCGAAGCTCCTAATCTGCATCGCCCTGACCTGCTCGTAATGGCGCCAGAGCAGCCAGAACAGCACTGCGCACCCAAAGCCGGCCGCAATCCATAGTGGTTGATGGAAGGTGATCATGACCCGCACCCTATGGCAGCCGTTTCCGGTTGATGAACAGGCCGATGCCGAGACTGGCCAGGGCCGCGGCGATGCAGGAGCTGAACAGTTCACGGTAGTGCTCGAACTGTTTGATCGTCCGGGTGGTCGTTTCCAGGGTATCGATTTCCGCGTATATCCGTTCGAGCGAGGAGGTGTCGGTGGCCCGAAAATAGCGGGCGCCGGTTTTTTCCGCGATCTGCTTGAGGGTCGCTTCGTCGATATTAACTTTTACCCGCTGCAGCGTTTTGCGGCCGAACGGGTCGACCACCGGGGTCGGCGCCACTCCTCTGGTCCCAGCGCCGATCGTGTAGACCTTGATGTCCAGGGCCTGGGCCGCTTCGGCGGCGAGCAGCGGCGGGATCTTGCCGGCCGTGTTCATGCCGTCGGTGAGCAGGATGATGATCCTCGATTTGGACTGCTGGTCTTTGAGGCGCGAGACCCCGGCGCCGATCGCCGATCCGATCGCGGTGCCGTCCTCGATCATCCCGATCGACAGCGCCTTGAGCCGCCTGCCGAGCCAGTCGTGATCGAGGGTCAGCGGGCTGATCACGTAAGGCTTACCGCTGAACGCGAGCAGGCCGATGCGGTCGTTGGGCCGTTCCCCGATGAATCGTTCGACAACCGCTTTGACCACTTCAAGCCGGTTGACCGGTTTATTCTTGAGCGTGAAGTCCATTGCCTCCATCGAGCTGGAAACGTCGACGGCAAGCATGATGTCGATGCCGGAAGCTTCGAATTCCGTCGTCGTTTTGCCGAGTTGCGGCTGCGACAGGGCAATGATCAGCAGCGCCACAGCGAGCAGCTTGAAGCCCGTCGTGAACCTGCCGAATACCGATCTGCGCCGGGTGCCGAGCATCCGGGCAACACTGCTGTGGGAGAAGACCAGCGCCGGAGAGCTGCCCCGCTTGCCTATAAACAGGGCCAGCATCGGCACCAGCGCCAGCAGCCACAGATATTCCGGGTGCAGGATCCGCATCAGGCTCCCTCTCCGGCAGACGTCGAGGATATGAAGGCTTCGGCCAGCGTGCCGATGCGCTCGGCTTCGTGCTGGTCCGGTGCGAACCGGGCGAACTTCACCATATCGCAGCGGGACAGGCAGCGGCGAAGCAGGTCGAGCCGGTCGGGATCCGAAATAAGGCTCCGGCCGGTTCGCTGCACCAGCTCGTTCAGTGACTCGAGGGTGGTGCGCGATGAGATCCGGTACCCGGTTACCTCCTCCACATACGTTCTCAGGGTGGCGGTGACGTGGTCGCAGTAGCCGGGGACGTCCCCCGTTTCCAGCCGTTTCCGCCCGGCCTTGTGAAGCTCAGCGAGCGCCCTGGCGCCGGCGTCGATGCGGACGACCGTTTTTTCCTTTTTCCTGAATCGCAGCACGGCCAGGAGCAGCGCCGCGGCAGCGGCGATCAGCAGGGCCCCGAGACCATACAGTCGATACGGCGGTGACTCTGGCAGCGAGATAGGGCCGTAGATGTCCTGTATGTCGCTACGGGGGGCGGCAGTCTGGTTCTGCAGACTTGCGTCAGCACGCGGCTTTGCCGATGAGATGGCTGCAGATTCCGGAGCCCGGAGAGGTGTGGATGGGCCGGCCGCAAGATGATAGGGCAGGAGGAAGAACAATGCGAAACAGCAGAGGAGAGAAAGTTTCTGCACTGTACCCGTCATCTGGCCAGCCTCCGTTTCCGGGCTCCGAAAAATCCAAGCAGCGGTTCGATGGAGGATCGATCCGTGCTCACCTCGAGCCGGTCGATACCGGCGGTTCCCAGCATATGGTTGAGCCGTTGTGATCTGTCCTCGGCCATTCGTCCCCATTGCTCCCGAACGGATCGATCCGAGGTGTTCAGTTCGACCTGATCGCCGGTTTCGGCGTCTTCGATGGTGATTCTGCCGCAGTCGGGCAGTTCGCGTTCCCGAGGATCGTTGACGACCACGGAAATCACATCGTGGCGGCGATTGCAGATCATCAGTCTGGTCTTGAGGGCGGCCAGCTGATCGTCGAAATCTCCCGGCAGGCAATAGTCGGAGATCAGGAAGGTGACCGCTCTACGCTTACACACCTTGATCACGAAATCGATGGGCAGGCCGAGGTCGGTTTTCCTGCCGCGGGGACGGTAGTAGAGGATCTCCCGTATCAGCCGGAGGATATGCGAGCGCCCCTTGTCCGGGGGGATATAGAGCTCGATGAAATCGGAAAAGAGAATAAGCCCCACCTTGTCGTTGTTGCGGACCGCCGAAAAGGCCAGCACCGATCCGAGTTCGGCCATCAGTTCGCGCTTCGAGCGCAGTACCGAACCGAAATCTCCGGAGGCGCTGATGTCGATCATCAGCATGATGGTCAGCTCACGCTCTTCGACGAATTTTTTTACATGGGGGACACCGGTGCGGGCGGTCACGTTCCAGTCGATTGAGCGTATGTCATCGCCGGGCAGGTATTCCCTGACCTCGTCGAAGTTCATGCCGCTCCCCTTGAAAACGGACTGGTAGGTGCCGGCCAGGCTGTCGGTGACCATCTTCCTGGTGCTGATCTCCAGCTTCCGCACCGTGCGCAGGATATCTCCGGATTTGAGCGGGTCCATCGGGCTATCTGGTTAACCGTAGGTTCACGAGTTGAGACGGTGTGCTTTTCATGAGCTATTCAGGTCAGGGGACGGCAATGGTGTCGAGGATGTTTCTGATGAGATCCTCGCTGGTTATCGATTCGGCTTCAGCCTCGTAGCTGACCCTGATGCGGTGGCGCATCACGTCGAAGGCGGTCTGCTTCACATCGTCAGGGGTCACGTAGCCGCGCCCCTGGAGATAGGCGAGGCAGCGCGCCGCGGCTTTGAGGTTCAAGGTCGCCCGCGGGGATGCGCCGGTTTCGATATACGAGGAAATACCAATGCCGTAGGACGATGGGTCCCGGCTGGCGCACACCAGCGCCACGATGTAATCCTTGATCTTTTCATCGATGTAGATGGTGTTGACCACCTCACGCGATGCAAGGATCGCGTCCGGGCCGGCGACGGGCGCGATGCCGACCGGGGCGTCGGTTTGATCCCACAGATCGAGCAGCCGCCGCTCCTCATCCCGCGACGGATAGGTGATGGTCACCTTGAGCATGAACCGGTCGACCTGGGCCTCGGGCAGCGGGTAGGTGCCTTCCTGTTCGATCGGGTTCTGGGTGGCCATCACCATGAACAGTCCGGGCAGCCGGAAGGTCGTCTCGCCGATGGTGACCTGCTTTTCCTGCATCGCTTCGAGCAGGGCCGACTGCACCTTGGCCGGAGCCCGGTTGATCTCGTCGGCAAGGATAATCGACGCAAAAATCGGACCCTTCTTCACCTCGAAGACCGTGTCCCGCTGGTTGTACAGCTCGGTGCCGACGATATCGGCCGGCAGCATGTCCGGGGTGAACTGGATGCGCCTGAAATCGCTGTCGATCGCCCGGGCGATGGTCTTGATGGTCAGGGTTTTGGCGAGTCCGGGCAGCCCTTCGACGAGGACATGTCCGCCGGCCAGCAGACCGACCAGCAGCCGCTCGATCAGATGGTCCTGCCCGATGATCGATTTGCGCAGTTCGTTTTTCAGCGGGGCGAGCCAGCTGGAGGTCTGGGCTATCCGCGCGGAAATTGCCTCGATGTCGGCGAAGGTGGTCTGGGAGGATCCTGAAGGTTCCGGGTGGTGCCGATTGAACATGAAAGCTCCTTTTGCAGTTCG
Source organism: Desulfofustis sp. (assembly GCA_022340565.1). GTDB lineage: Bacteria > Desulfobacterota > Desulfobulbia > Desulfobulbales > Desulfocapsaceae > JABDQA01. The sequence continues at coordinate 14,408 of JAJDNR010000031.1, read as the reverse complement.
CTCGTGAATGGTTTATGGTGAGATTCTACTATAGTGCGCGATGATTGCCGCACCATTGCACGAACGTTACATCTTTGTAATCTTCCTGTCTGATTGACACGGCGGCACCTCCTGCGATCCTTCGTCGCTTGCGTGAGAGGCCGAGCGGACTCTAGCCATCCACCCGTCTCCTTGACGGGCAGCCGGTCCGGCCGCCTGAAACAGCCAGGATGTGGTTTTACGATCTTTCGGATATGCGGCATGGTGGACCTGTTCGGGGGAAATCAGAATCAAGCGAATGCAAAAGAGCTGCTGAGATGGTGGATCAAGGTATAGAGCGGGTTTTTATGACCGAACGGGAAGTCCGGGATGTGGTTGCCCGGCTGGGGCGCGAGATAACCGGTTTTTATCGCCGCCAGGACGACCTGAAGCTGCTGGTTATCGGCCTGCTGCGCGGGTCGTTCGTGTTCATGGCCGATCTGATTCGCCATATCGAGCTGCCGCTGACGGTCGATTTCATGACGGTTTCAAGTTACGGCGATGCCACCATCAGCTCCGGCAACGTGAAGGTCGTGATGGATCTGGACGAGCCGGTGGAGGGCAAGGATATCCTGATGGTCGAGGACATCATCGATACCGGCAACACCTTCAACCGGGTGATCGGTCTGATTCGCTACCGCAATCCCCGCTCGCTGAAGGTCTGTACCTTCCTGAGCAAGCCGTCGAGGCGCACGGTGGATGTCCATATCGATTTCTGCGGCAGGGAAATCCCCGATGAGTTCGTCTGCGGATACGGACTCGATTTCGCGCAGAAATACCGGAATCTGCCCTATGTCGGCATTGTCAAGCCCTGATCTATTTCTTTCCCCCCGGACCGCCGGCGGCGAGCAGGACCCAGCCGGCCACAAAGAGCAGGCCGCCGGCCGGCGTCACGTAGCCGGCTTCGAGCGGCGTAAAGGTCATCAGGTAGAGGCTGCCCGAAAAACAGATGATTCCGGCGATAAAGCAGCACCCGGCGGCAACGGTGAGACTCTTGAATTTGCGTTTGTTGGTCAGTGTCAGTCCCACCAGGATCAGCGCCAGAGCGTGGTACATCTGATATCGCGCTCCCTTTTCTATCCACAGCAGCTGCACTTCGTCGATGGGCGAGTGGGCGCCGTAGGCGCCGAGGGCGACGGCCAGGCCGGCCAGCAGCGCTCCGATCAGGTAGAAAATCTGGGCCATGGGGTGCTCTCCTTTCGGTATCCTGAATCTTTCTGGGTAATTGAGGCCAGCATGAAACGAAGCTGATGGTGTGTCAACAGGTTTTTGGGATTTTTACCGATATGAGACCGGTAACCCGGGCCTTCGATCAACCGAACCAACTCACCAGCGCCAGGCTCAGCCACGGAATGTAGGTGATCAGCACCAGCGTGACGAGCAGCAGTCCGAGAAACGGCAGTGAGGCCCGATAGAGCTCGAAGATCGATCGTTTGAAACGGTACGAGGCAAGAAAGAGATTGAGGCCGACCGGCGGCGTGCAATAGCCGATCTGCAAATTGGTCAGAAAGATGATGCCGAGATGGATCGGGTCGATCCCGTACCCTGACGCAACCGGCAGGATCAGCGGGACCACCAGCACCAGCGCCGAAAAGATATCGAGGATGGAGCCGACGATCAGCAGGAACACGTTGAGCAGCAGCAGAAAGGTGTATTTCGAATCGATGTGGGCGGAAATGATCTCGAACAGCCTGGCCGGCACCTCCTGGTCGATCAGGTAGTTTGTCGAGGCCATCGAGGCGGCCAGGATCACCAGGATGCCGCCGAACAGCATCATCGATCTGCCCATGATCCGGGGGATCTGGTGAAACGAGATATCACGGTACACCAGCACCTCCACCACCAGCACGTACAGCGCGGTCACCGCGGCCGCCTCCCCCGCCACCAGAAATCCGCCGTAGATGCCGATCACGATGATGAACGGCAGCGGCAGCTCCCAGATCGTTTCTTTCAGAATCTGTAAGGGGGATTCCCGGGCCAGTTCCTCCCTGGTGTGGACGACTCCCGATGTGAAGGCGTATCCGCACAGCAGAAACAGCATCAGAAAACCGGGCAGGATGCCGGCCAGAAAGAGGTGGTCGATCCGGGTTTCGGCGATCACCCCGTAGAGAATCAGCGGCAGGCTCGGCGGGAAGAGCAGGCCGAGGCTGCCCGACGAGGTGATCAGGCCGAGCGAGAAGCGGTCGGAATAGCCGTCCTTGAGCAGAGCCGGAAGCAGCAGGCCGCCGAGCGCGAAAATGGTCACCCCGGAGGCCCCGGTGAAGGCGGTGAACACCGCGCACACCAGCAGCGAGATAACCGCCAGGCCGCCGGGAAGCCAGCCGAGCAGCAGCCGCGACAACTTGAGAATCCTGCCCGGGGCGCCGCTTTCCGACAGCATCGTTCCGGCGAAGATGAACAGGGGCAGGGAAATGAGCAGCGGTGTGTCTCCGAGCCTGGTCATCTCGATGATGATCACCGACGGATCGATATCGACCGAATGAAAGGAGAGCAGGGCCAGTGCGGCAATCACGATGAACAGCGGTGTGCCGAGCAGGGCGAAGACAACCGTGAGGGTCTTGGCGATCATGGTTGTTTCGGCCGTTTGTACGTCACCACTTTTCTGAGCCGTTCAGAGGTGTCGATGGCGAAGTGCAGCAGAATCAGGAAGAATGCGACCGGGAAGATCAGGTACCAGATCCACGAGGCCAGTCCGAACAGGCCCGAACCGCCGAACTCGATCTCGCTTCTGATGAACAGAATCGTCGCCCTGAACAGAAATATCGACACCACCGTACAGAACAGGTGTGTCAGGAGGCCGAGCCATTGCTGCATCCTGCGGCGCAGCAGGTAGCTGACCGCGTCCATCGAGATATGATGGTTTCTGGCGGTGGCCAGTGCCGCGCCGAGCAGGCCGCTCCACAGCACCAGGTAGCGCAGCAGCGGGTCGATCCAGGGTTCTCCGCCCGCGGTGAACCAGCGCAGCGCGATCTGGTAGCAAGCCAGCAGGATCATCACGGTCAGCAGCACCGACAGCACCATCTCCTCCAGTCTGACGACGGCGACGAATATGCGGCGTGCCTGCGACATGATTGTGGTCTCAGCTACTTACTGCGGAGGGCTTGAAGCACCTGCTGCGTGGCCCCATAGATTTCTTCCGAAAAGGCGCTGCCGATCAACGAATTCACCGCGCTGTCCCGGTGTTCTTCGAGATATTTGAGTACGTCCGGGGTGGTCTGCACAAAGGTGACACCCCGCTCGGCGAGAACCGTGCGGGACTCCTCATTGGACTGCCTGGTTTTGACGATCAGGTCTGCAAAATGTCGGTTCGCAGCTTCGTCGATAACCCGCTTCTGATCATCCGAGAGTCTCGCCAGCGCCTGTTCACTGATGATGAACACGCCGTAGGCATACCCGTAGGGGGCATCGGTCACGAACGGGGCCTTGGTGTACCACTGCAGCACGATGGAGCCGTACAGGGAGTTGAAGGCGGTGTCGATCAGCCCGGTCTGCAGCGATGAAAGAACGTCGGGAATGGCCAGCGTAATCGGGCTGATGTCCAGACCTTTTAAAAATTCCGCGGTGAGCGGGTCGTCCGAGGGGGCCCAGGTCTTGGCCCTGCGGAGATCCTCGATGGTTACCCGGGCCTCGTTCGAGAACGTGTAGATGAAGCCGACTTCGGTCATCGCCACCAGATGCAGCCCCTGTTCCTCGAATCGCTGCTTGAAGAGCGGCTGCAGCTGCGCACTGACCGCATCGACCTCCGCATATGAACGGAACAGAAAGGGGATGGCCATGACCCGGAAATCGGCCACGAAATCGGCAATGCCGGTCATCGTGAAACCGCCGCCGTGCAGCTGTCCGACCCGCATTTTCCGATACATTGCGCGGTCGTCGCCCATCACGCCGCCGGGGTAGATGCGGAAGCCGACTTCGCCGCCCGTTTTGGCGGTAACTTCGGCGGCAAAATCCTTGAACGAGTCGACCCACACCGACCCTTCCGGGGCGAGGCTCGCGATCTTGAGGATATGCTTCGGGCCGGCCTGCAGGTCGGTCACCTGGATAACGGTGCCAAGCAGTATGATAAGGCCCAGAATCGTGGTTCGTATCATCAGCGGTCTCCGACAGATGTAAGCTCTGCACATGTTTGGACGGAATGCACATAAAATACTCATGAACACCCGTTAATGCCACTCATTAGGTGAGGGGCTGCGAACCGGCCTGCAGCGGGGGGGGGGCGAACCGGGCTAGTCGTCGAAGAACTGCTCGTCCAGCAGCTCCCGGGCGCGGCGTTTGGCAATCTGGTTGGCGAGCCTGTTGCCGGGAGCCCGCTCGAGGTCGAAGCCAATCACCTCTTCCAGCAGCCGATCGTGCAGATCCTTGTCGAATACCATCCGGCAGTAGGTTTCCGCGTAGAGTGTCTGCACCATCAGAAACGATCGGTTCGACAATTCGAGGGCCTTTTCGAAATGGTACTGGCTGCGCTCAGGGTCGCCGCCGATCATTTTCGGCTTGGCCCCGTATAGGACTCCGAAAAACAGATGGGGGCCGCCTTGCTCGACGGTTTCGTCGACTTCCAGCAGCCGGGCCATGATTCTCTCCACCACCACCAGGTCGGCCATCGCTGCGGGTGCGCCCTGCTGCTGATCGATCCAGGTGAGCCAGCCGAAACTCCCCCAGAACAGGGTGTCGGCATCCCCGGCTCCGGCCCGGCCCAATGCCGCATCGACCGCTTCGATAGACTGATCGACCGGCAGTACGGTCGACAGCAGCCTCCTACCGTACAGACCGGCCTTGGTGCTCAGAGCCCTCAGCCGCTCTTCAGGCGCACCGCACGATTCGAGGGCCGCCACGGTGCCGCTGTAGGACTGGGCGCCGATTTTCAGCAGTTTGCGATTATCGGGTTTCGATTCAATCATCGAGTCGATCATCAGCAGGTAAGAGGACGCACCCTCGCAGACCAGCTCGATATCGCTCTGTTTCTGGAGGTTGGCGGCCGCCGGTTCGATCGCCAGAGAGGTGATCAGCGACGTGCAGGAACCCAGCAACAGAGAAACGGCGCATAGGGGCAAGAAGGCAGCGCCGGGAAGGATGTTCGCGAGTGATCTCTGCATGCTCGTATAAATGGTCTATGGTTGGGGCAGAAAGCGGGCGATGCCTCCAAGCACAATTATAGTGGTTGATTCACCTGCGTCAATAGAGCTGTTTCCGAAATCCGCGGCGCCTTTCCCCGCGCCGGTGGCCTGCCGGCCGCTGTCGGTAATGTTCGCTTACCCGGCGCTTTTGCGTTACAGTTGCAGGGTGATGAAAACCGTTCATGCCCCACAACCCTGACCGAACCATGCAAACACTCTCGAAACTGCTGCTGTCAATCGCCATATCGATCGGCCTGTTGGGGATCTTGATCCGATTTACGCTGTCGTCGGCGGAACCGGCGCTGTGGTCCAGCCTGGTCTCGATTCTGCTGTCGTTTTCGCTCTCCTCGGTGCTGCTGTATCTCGCCATATCGCTGATCAAGGCCGGCCTGCAGTCATTCCGGTTCAGGCTCCTGATCAGGGCTTCCGATTCGGCGGTTCCGTCCCTGCTTCATATCTACCTGGTCACCGTGGCCAGAAACATGTTTGTCGACATGCTGCCGGCGCGGGTCGGGGAACTCAGCTATATCGCGATGCTCAACCGCGGCTGCAGGGTGCGGGCGGAGTCCTGCGTGTCTTCGCTGGCGATCTCGTTCGTGTTCGACCTGATCGCGCTGGGGATCCTGCTGCTGGCGCTGCTGGTGGTGCAGATCGCCGGCGGGCATCTTCAGGGATGGATGATCGGCGCCATGGGCATGCTGGCGCTGCTCATCGTGTTTCTGCTGGTACTGCTGTATCCGGCCGTGGCTCTGCTCAACCGTGTGATCGGCGCGCGGGGATGGTTCAGGAGGGGTGTGCTGAGCAGGGGCAGGGACCTGCTGATCAAGATCCAGCAGGCGCTCGAGGCGACGAGAGCGGCCGGGATCACCGGGCAGTTGACCCTGCTGTCGGTCTGCGTCAGGGTCACCAAGTACGTCGCGCTGTACGTGCTGTTCATCGGGGTCGCATCGGTGCACTATCCGGAGATGACCGTATCGATCGCCAGGGTGCTGCCGGCACTGGTATCGGCGGAAGTGGGGGCCAGCCTGCCGGTGCCCGCGTTCATGGGATTCGGTACCTACGAGGCGGGGGGGATGCTGGCCTTGACCGTATTGGGGGCCAGTGCATCGGTATCGCTGATGGTGATGCTGGCTGTTCACGTGATCAGCCAGATCATCGACTACGGGCTTGGCGGCGTCGGGTTCATCCTGTTTCTTTTCATGACGGGGACCACAGCCGCGGTTTCGGGAGCCGGGTTGCGGGGAAACTGGAAACGCTGGGCCCCTCTGTTCATCCTGATCGTTCTTGCCGCTCTGTTTATGCTCTACGAGGTGCGGGCGGTCAAAAAGCGGGGAACCCTGAGACCGCCTGACCAGGGACTGGCTGTTATACCGGCGGATACGGATATGGATCAGCGCCTGCGGGAGATCGACGGCTTCATCGTGTGGAGTTCGAACCGGTCGGGCAACCACGATATCTACCTGAAATCGTTTCCCGACGGGAAAATGAGGCAGCTGACCAGCCATCCGCACAGCGAATACTTCCCGCGTATCTCCCCCGATGGCAACCGTATTGTCTTCGCCCGGTCGCACGAACCGTGGGTATCCCAGCGCAACGTGTTCGGATGGGACGTGTGGCTGCTCGATATCGACACGGGCTCTGAACGGCTGGTGGCCAGAAACGGCAATGTCCCGACCTGGTCCGAAGACGGCAATTCCGTGTACTTTCAGAGAAATGCCAACCAGGTGGTGGAACACGACCTGAACAGCGGCACAGAGCGGGTGCTCTACCAGTCGGGGGTGTCGGTGCAGGTGGCCCCGAAGACGGAACTGCAGACCCCCGACGTCGATGCCTCCGGCAGACTGGCGGTCACCTTCCGCGGAACCATGCGGGCAACCGCCGTGGTCGATCCCGGCGGCGCCGTCCGACAGACCGGCAACGGCTGTCAGCTGACCTGGGGGCACGACGGCAGCTACCTCTACAAGATCGATCACGGCGGGCGAAAGGAGAATGCGCTGTACCGGATCGATGCGGCGACCCATGCCATCGAGCTGTGGTTCGATGCGCCGGGCGACTACAGCCACGAATATTTCCCGAAGGTGGCCAATACCGGCGATGTGCTCGTCTATGGCGCGAGCAGTGAAGGGCACGAGCACGACACTGCCGACTACGAGATCTTTGTGTGGGTCATCGGCGAAGCGGAGCCGGTGCGCATCACCCATCATACCGGCAACGACTGCTGGCCCGATGTGTTCATGCGGACGCCGCTGCGGTAATCTCCCGGTCAATGTCAGAGGCCGATTGCGTTTTGGCAGTTATTGGTATATTGTTCGCTGTTCTGCGCAGCAGAAGATAAACCAATCGTCAAAACAATGAAGATAAGGAAAACCTCCCATGCTTACAAATAAACGGATAGCCATCACCGGCGGCGCCGGGTTTCTGGGCTCTCATCTCTGCGAAAAGCTGCTCGGCCTCGGCCACGAGGTGCTGTGCATCGATAATTTCTTTACCGGCACCAAGCAGAATATCCTGCACCTGCTCGACAACCCGCATTTCGAGCTGATCCGTCACGACGTGACCTTCCCGCTCTACCTGGAAGTGGATGAAATCTACAACCTGGCCTGCCCGGCCTCGCCGATCCACTACCAGTTCGACCCGGTGCAGACCACCAAGACCTCGGTGCACGGCGCCATCAATATGCTGGGACTGGCCAAGCGGGTCAAGGCAAAGATATTCCAGGCATCCACCAGCGAGGTGTACGGCGACCCGCAGGTGCACCCGCAGCCGGAGTCCTACTGGGGACATGTCAACCCCAACGGCGTCCGGGCCTGTTACGACGAGGGCAAGCGCTGCGCCGAGACCCTCTTTTTCGACTACCACCGGCAGCACCGGCTGAAGATCAAGATCGCCCGCATCTTCAACACCTATGGCCCTCGCATGCACCCCAACGACGGCCGGGTGGTGTCCAACTTCATCGTCCAGGCGCTGCAGGGAAAACCGATCACCGTCTACGGCGACGGCAGCCAGAGCCGCTCGTTCTGCTACGTGGACGACCTGATCGACGGGTTCGTCAGGCTGATGGACAGCGGCGATGATTTGACCGGGCCGGTCAACCTCGGCAACCCCGGCGAGTTCACGATCCTGGAACTGGCCGAGAAGGTAGTGGCGATGACCGGTTCCAAATCGGAAATCGTGTTCAGGGAGCTGCCCTCGGACGATCCCCAGCAGCGCCGGCCGGACATTACGCTTGCCAAGAATAAGCTGGGCTGGGAGCCGACCATCAAACTCGAGGACGGGCTGAAGCCGACCATCGAGTTCTTCAGCCGGCTTGTCAAAGCATTGTAAGGGATGATTTTCAGCGGATTTTACAGGTTCGTCAAATTTCTCGTCAGCCATCGCTACCTGATCTGGTCGATGGCAAAGCGGGAGATCGCCTCCCAGTACGTGGGATCCTTTCTGGGGTTCGTGTGGACGTTTATCAAGCCGATCGTGACGATCTGTATTTTCTGGTTCGTCTTCAGCGTCGGTTTCAAATCCCGGCCCATGGGGGACGTGCCCTTTGTGGTGTGGCTGGCTGCCGGACTGGCACCGTGGTTCTGCTTCGCCGACATTGTCACGGCATCGACCGGTGCGGTGGTCGGCAATGCCCACCTGATCAAGAAAACCCAGTTCCCGCCGCAGATCCTGCCGGTGATCAAGCTGATTTCGGGACTCGTCACCCATGCGGTGTTCATCGTCATACTGGCGGTGCTGCTGCTGGTCCAGAAGGTACCGATTACCATCTACAGTTTTCAGTTCGTCTATTACCTGTTCTGTTTTTCGATGCTGGCCCTGGGAATTTCCTGGCTGGTTTCCTCGCTCAATGTCTTTATCCGCGATGTCGGCCAGATGATAACCCTGCTGCTCCAGGTGGGTTTCTGGGGGACGCCGATATTCTGGGATATCAACATGTTCTCGGAACCGATCCAGAAGTGGCTGATGCTCAACCCGTTTTTCTATATCGTGCAGGGCTACCGGGACTCGTTCATCAGCGGCGTGGGGTTCTGGGAGCACGGGGCCTACAACCTCTATTTCTGGGCAGTCACCGCTGCTGCGCTGCTGGGCGGCGCTTTCGTTTTCAGGAAACTGCGGCCGCAATTTTCCGATGTGCTGTAGGAGGAACGGGCAAGGATGCAGCCGGCTATTACCATCGACCAGGTCAGCAAGGAGTATTTCCTCTACCGGCGCCCGTACCACCGGGTGATCGAGGCGTTTCATCCGTTCGGCAAGAACTATCATTCCTCCTTCAAGGCGCTGTCCGATATTTCATTTCAGGTCGGCAGAGGTGAGTCGATCGGCATCATCGGCAGAAACGGTTCGGGCAAGTCGACCCTGCTGCAGATCGTCTGCGGAAATCTCCAGGCGACCTCGGGGGACGTTGCGGTAAACGGAAGGATTTCCGCGCTGCTGGAACTGGGTTCGGGATTCAACCCGGAATTCACCGGCAGGGAAAACGTCTTTCTGAACATGGCGATTCTCGGGTTCAGCCGCGAGGAGTCAGAAGCCCGCTTCGATCGGATCGTAGAATTCGCCGATATCGGTGATTTCATCGACCGGCCGGTAAAGACCTACTCGAGCGGCATGAACATCCGTCTGGCCTTTTCCACCGCCATCAGCGTCGACCCGGAAATCCTGGTGATCGACGAGGCGCTGGCGGTCGGCGACATCTTCTTCCAACAGAAATGTGTCGCCCACATGAAGCAGGTCATGCAGTCGTGCACAATCCTGCTGGTCAGCCACGACATGCATGCCATCGCCAACATGTGCAACCGGGTCGTGGTGCTCGACCAGGGCCGTGTCGTATATGAGGGCGAGCCGTCCGAGGCGGTTTCGACCTACACCAAGTTGATCCATTCCAACCTGGTGCAACCGGCAAAACGCATCGAAACCCACGAACTGCCGGAAACCGTCCAGGAATCGGTCCGCGCTGTTGCAGCCGACTTCGACAGCTGGCCGGCGGTGCGGGAAAAGGACATCGGCGGGGCGGGCGAGATCAGGATCGTCCGCGTCTCGGTAACCAGAAACGGTGAACCGATTTCGACCATCGCCAAAGGGGATCTGGTTTCGGTGAGGCTGCTGGTCGAGTCGTTAAGTGCGAAAGACCATGTCATCATGGGATATACGATCAAGGACCGGGTCGGCAATGCAATTTTCGGCGAGAACAGCCTCTGCCTGGAAGGTCGGACCTTTTCTCTGGGTGCAGGCTATAACCTGGTATCATATGAATTCCCGTGGCCCCAAATCCATCGCGGCAGCTACACGCTGACGCTCGGAATCGGCGAGGGAACGCACGCCTTGAGCCATGTCGTTCAGTGCTGGGCGCACAATATCGTGTCGTTTGACGCAATCACCCCGGACGTGCCGGTGCACGGGATTTTCAACAATCCGCTCTGCAATCTCGAGATTTCCACAATCTAGCCGTTGCTTATGGATACCTGGACCATAGGACGCAACGAGTCGCAACGGGTTCTCGAGCGCCTGCTGACTGAGGCTGCGGGAAACGGTACCGGTGCCGTCTGTTTCGATTACTTCGATACGCTGGTGACGAGAACCGTTCCTCCCGAATACACCAAGCGGATGGCTGCGAACCTGCTGAGCCTGTGCTGCGGCGGAAAGATCGATCCGGAAGCGCTGTACCGGGAGAGAGCCGGGCTTGAACGGCGCATCTGCGAGCAGCGTGCGGCGACTGGCGGCGAACTGGAATTCTATCTGCATGAGTTCGGAGGCCGATTCCTGGAAGTGCTGCGCTGCCGGTTCGGCGATGTTTTTCCGGGATGGCAGGAAGAGCGGTTCACCGGTCTGCTGCTTGATGTCGAGCTGCAGGTTGAAACGGCTGTCCAGCGGCCGCTGCCTGAAGTCGTCGAGGTGCTGGCCGGACTGAAGCGGGAGGGTGTCAAAACGGTTCTGATTTCAGATTTTTACCTGCCCTCATCGCATTTTACACCGATGCTCGCTGCCCACGGGCTCCCGGACCTGTTCGATCATATCTTCGTTTCCGCCGATCATGGACTGGCCAAGGGGTCGGGCCGCATGTACGATAAGGTCTGCGACGAACTCGGCTGCCGTCCCGGACAGCTCATTATGATCGGCGACAACCCCCATGCCGATATCGAGATGGCTGGAAGACGGGGAATTGTCCCGATCCATGTCGTCAATCCCGGCCGCCAGGAGTTCTACCGGAGCTGGAAGGCTGACCAGATCGACATCGAGGCGGCCTTTGCCCGCAGCCTTTCGGTGATGGCCCCGGAAACGGTTTTCAAGGAGATGGCGCACAGTCTGTTCCTCTTTATCTACCGGCTGTTCAGCCGTCTTTCGAAACGCGGCGCCAGCGATGCGTTCTTCTTCTCCAAGGAAGGGGAATTCCTGAAACGGTTGTTCGAACAATTTCAGCAGCAGTTGTTCGGTCGCCAGGTGATCAACTCCCACTACCTGCTCGCTTCCCGCAAGGCCACCTTCCTCGCCTCCCTGGGGCCGCTCGACCGGGAAGATTTCCGGCGGCTGTTCAACCACTACCGCACCATCTCCTGCCGGGATTTCCTGCTCAGCCTCAATCTCGAGGAACCCCTGGCGAAGCGGATCAGCGATCAGGCCGGCCAGGAATTTGACAAACGGTTCGATAATTTTCCGGAAAGCGAGGCGTTTCAAGCACTCAAGGGGACACCACTGTTTCAGGAAGTCTATGAACAAAAGCGGACCGAGCAGCGAAGAAATTTTGTTCTGTATCTCGAGTCGTTCGGGGTCGATTTACCGGAGAAGGGCTTGACCATTGTCGATGTTGGCTGGAAGGGCTCGATCCAGGACAATATCTACCATATTCTCGGCGGAGACACCGAGGTGAGCGGATTTTATGTCGGCTCGCTGATCGCCTCGGAACGAAGCGGGTCCAACCGGAAAGCGGGGCTGTTGTTCGACGATACCCCGACACTGAGTCCCTACTTCCACGTCTACAACAACAACCGGTCGCTCTACGAAATGGTGCTCGGCGCGTCCCACGGCAGTGCCGACGGCTACTATACCGGTGAACAGTTTCAGGCGCTGGGTGACGGCCACCGCAAGGTGATCGGCAGGGAGGTCAAAACCGGCGCCGGCACGATCCACGTTGCAACCCTGGATCTGCCGGAGGAGCGGCATCTGTTCGAAACGGTAATCGGTCCGCTCCAGCAGGAGTTGTTCAAGGGAGTCGTGTCCCAGATCAGGACCTGTATCGAGTCGGCCTGCCTGTTACCGGATCCGCAATGGTTCGCCCGGCGCCATGCACGCATGGTCTTCACGCCTCGAGCCGCAGAGATCGAATTTTTCGAGCGGCTCTATCACCTCGAAAACTTCGGGGTTTTCGAATACACCAATTTTGAAACCGGGGAGACGCTGCCGATTCATACCCGCATAAGCAACCTGATTCATGTTATAAAGAGCAAGACGGCCCTGGAAAGCGGCATCTGGCCGCCGATCATTCTGAGGCGCCTCGGTGTCGGGTTTTACCGGCATATCGACGGTTACCGCAGGCACAAAAGGGTTTTCAGACAATAGAACCGGGCATGGATGCACTGCAGTTGAAAAAACGGTTTTCACGGCTGTTGCGGGCAGGTTCGACGGGGAGGCGGGAACCGGCGGAGGAGCCAACGGTCTACCTGCACATCGGCATGCCGAAGACGGCGACCACCGCCATCCAGCGCTTTCTGTTTCAAAACAGATCGATATTGCTGGAAAAACAGCAGTGTCTGTATCCGGATCATGCGCTGCATTGGCAGCAGCATGTGCCGCTGGTAAAGGCGATCGTCAGGCCGGTCTTTCCCGAAGCGATTTTCAATAAGGCCATTGCCGATATCACCGTTGAGGAGTGGATGGCCGGACTGAAGATGCGGAGTGATGCTGCCCACTGCCGCAAGATCATCATCAGTTCCGAGTTTTTTTGGGCGGCTCCGGCCATGCAGACTCACCTGCGGTTCCATGGCGACAGCGAAGAGAATTTTGACCTTATCGAGCAGGTTATCGTCGATCTGAGGGCGGCCTTTTCATCTTATCCCGATGTCAGGGTGGTTGTTTATCTCCGCAGGCAAGACACGTGGCTGGAGTCGTTTTTCAACCAGCAGATTAAAATCGGCGCTGAAATACCGCCCGAAGATGCGGTTTTCGAGGTAAAAAACTATCTGCTGTACGCAAAAAACCTGAGCATCTGGAGAAAACATTTCGGATCGGAACGGGTACTGGTTCGGTTTTACGAACAGGCCGGCCCCGACATTATCGGAGATTTTTGCGGTACGGTGGAGATCGACGCTTCGGGTCTAGACCTGTCGGGCCCTGACGAAGCCGAGAGCGTCAACCCGAGCCTGTCTGCCCGGGCGGTTGCCATCATGCGCCGGGCCAGGGAAGAACATCTGGATGAAAACACCCGGGAACGCCTCAGGATCGTGCTGACCAGGACGTCTCTGACGACCATGGCCGGCCGCAAGGAACGCTGCAGCGTTTTCTCGCGCCAATTCCACGACAGGGTTCTGCTCGAATATGAGGATGATACGAGGGCCTTGGCTGGAATGTACCCGGAGGCTGAGAGGTATCTGGAACCTCGTGTCATTCCGGCCGAGCAGCCTGCTTCAGGGGAAGCGAGAGATCTCAGCTGGGAGGAACAGCTTGAACTGCTGCTGGAAGCATTGCTGTGCAGAGACCGGCAGGCGGATCGACCATGACGGAGACGATGAGCAAAACAAATCTGCGTATAGGATTCCTGCTGGGCTCCCCGGATATCAACGGCGGTACCTATGTCATCTATGAGCATGGTTCGCGGCTGGTCGACAGAGGCTGCCAGGTCTTCATGCTTACCCGGGAAAAGATCGCGGCCGAGCGCCTCAGCTGGCATCCCGGAGCGGCGAAGCTGGGCTGGCTGACGATGTCGGAAGCGGAGGCACATACATTTGATCTGGTATTCGCCACCTACTGGCAGAGCCCGTTTCTGCTTTCCCGATTACATTCGAGCCATTGTGCCTATTTTGTGCAGTCCATAGAATCGAGATTCTTTGAAGAGCCGGACCCGGCACATCACGATAAACGGCTGCTGGCGATCTGGAAGTCCTACTGCGAGTCGACTTATTCGCTGAATGTCCCCGTAATTACTGAGGCCAAGTGGATACAGAACTATCTGTATGAACGGTATAACCGTGACTCCTTCCTGGTCAGAAACGGCATCAGAAAGGATATCTACCGCCCGGAAGGGGCTGCCCATGCCCCCCGCACATCCGGCAGGCTGCGGGTTCTGGTCGAGGG